>NZ_JBXVVH010000014.1:0-111236 GCF_057219185.1 Lacinutrix sp. YIN62 | reverse complement strand
AGGGATTGACGCTTCAAGGATTTCTGGATTAGGTAAAGGAGAGAATGAACCAGCAGTAGACTGCGGAAGAGCCTGTACCGACGAACAGCACCAGTTAAACCGCCGTTCTGAATTCTTGATTGTAAGCGGTGGACCACAGCAAAACCAATAATTAAAATACTAAGTATTACACAGTATTAAATAAAAACCCAGCTTAATTTTTTTTAAGCTGGGTTTTTATGGGTTAAAATTCATAGTTTACACCAAGACCAAATATTTGTTTGGTTTGAAAACCTTTAAAAGCATTATCATCATAGATGGTCTGAAATGCTAAATTGGCAGATAAAACGTTGTTAATAGACATTACTAAATTCAAACTATAGTCTATATCTATATTTTGTGGGTCTTCTAAATAATTAGAATAGAAGTTTAAAATATTTTCCATAGATACATTTTTCATTAGCTTTAGTTTATAATAAGTGCTAAGAGAAAAACCTAATTCAAAACGGAAGGTTTCATTAGCATCGACTCCAAAGTAGCCTCCACTGTTATTAAAATCAGCTTCAGTTCCAGGTGCAACGGTTGTGAACTCTTTATGCACAAAAATCATTTTGGATGTTACAGGTGCGATATTAACTTTTAGGTTGTCACTTTTTTTCCATAACATCCCTGGTCCAACTTGTAAATATGCCGGTGAAAAAAAATGGGAAGTTTTTTCTTCAATATCAGTCTCATCATCTGTCTCGAAACCAGAATCCATTTGCGTTTTAAAATTTAAAAAGAATGAGTAAAACCAATTTTTACTAGCCTTCTTTCCTGCTAAAGAAGTGAATTCTAGTCGGTCATCTGTTTTTTGCCTTTCTTCATCTTCAATTTTAGTGACACCATACGAAGCAATAAATTTGTTATCCCAAACAAAATCATCTTTAGTATAATTAAAATCATAGTTTAAACCAAAAGTAGCAGAGAGGTTATTCATGCCTCCAGCAGTCCAATTTTCAAAAGAGGATTGATTGAATAGAAATGAGATTTTACCTGTTTTATTCCAGCCTTGTTTCGTTGTATCTATTGTGAAGGCGTGTTGAGCATGTATTGAAGCTATTCCTATAAAAAAAGCAGAAAGTAAAAGAATTTTTTTCATATTCATTAAAGTTAGTTCTTGCAAAAATAGTTTCCTTTCTTCTTTTAAAAAAGAAGAAGAAAAGAATTTTTATTTAAATACTGTATGATTATAAATGTATTATAAGGAAAAGAGAAAATTGAACTAATGGAATAATGTGTTGGTTTATAGTTTTATAAGCAATTGTTTTGAGCGATGGACTTGAAATTAAAACCTGATTTGAAGGGGTATTTGAGGTTAGTTATTTAATGTGGTTATTTGTTTGATATATAGTTTGTTATTGGGTTTTTTTGCTTTTGTATAAAGGGACGAAAGAACAGGCTTCCCCATACATTATAGATTTTGCAATGGGTTTTAGTTTTTTTGAAAGCATTAAATATGCATTTGTAGGAACTGGCTTTTTAGAACAACCTTTAATAATAATAGGTTTGTCTTTAAAAGGTTCAAGATCTAAGGCGTTTATTATATTTTGATATATGGTGGTTTCTAGAGTTTCTAAATCCCCTAATATTGTCTGTTTAGTATAGGATTCTAAATGAATATTAATAAGCATATAGGCCCAGGCAGGAACAATAGCATCCGTGCTACAGTTAATGGCAACATACTGTCCAATATGTTTTGACCAATCATATTGTTTTACGTGTTCTCTAAACTCTTTTTCTCGTAAAACAAAACCTTTATAAAGCCAATTTTTTATGTCGAAAATAATGCGCTTACCTTCAGGGTAATAGTCCTCTAGGTCTAGAGTAATTAATTTACTATTCGCTACGCGATTTATTATTTCGTCTGCCATAATTTTTAATAGCGTGGTTATAGAGTAGTTATAGTTTTTTACTATAACATACCTAATTCTAGTTTCGCTTCTTCACTCATTAAATCTTGCGTCCAAGGTGGGTCGAAAGTAATTTCTACTTCGGCATCTTTAACAGCTTTCAGTGATTTTACTTTTTCTTCAACTTCTAAAGGTAGTGTTTCAGCTACAGGACAATTAGGAGTTGTTAACGTCATTAGAACCTTTACATCGTAATCTTCATTAACGAAAACATCGTAAATTAACCCTAGCTCATATATGTCTACTGGTATTTCAGGGTCATAAATAGTTTTTAAGACTTTTACTATTTTTTCACCTAATTCTGCTGTGTCTATTGTTGTTGTATTGTCCATTTAAAGATTTATTTCTTGATATTATTTAAGCTAAAACGTTTCATTAGGCTTAATCCTATCTTGTCTAGTGTTTGAAAGTTAACTAAGCTGTGTTTGGTATGCAATAGCATACATTTTAAGTTGTTTGATCATACTAACTAAGCCATTTGCTCTTGTTGGAGACAAATGTTCTTTCAATCCGATTTTGTCTATAAAATCGGTATCTGCATTTATAATGTCGTTGGGGTGCTGATTGGAAAATACACGTATTAAAATAGCGATAATTCCTTTAGTTATAATAGCATCACTATCTGCTGTGAAGGTAACTTTATCATTATCCATTTCTGCATGTACCCAAACCTTGCTTTGGCAGCCTTTTATTATGTTATTTTCAGTTTTGTATTGAGTTGCAATCAATGGTAAATCTTTACCGAGATCTATCATGTATTGGTAACGCTCCTCCCAGTCTTCGAACATTGAGAATTCCTCTATGATTTCATCTTGTATATTGTCTATAGTTTGCATTTCAATTGAGTTTAACAATGCAAAAATAAGCATTTCAATTGATGAAGGCTATGATTTGTCCTTTGCAATAGCTAACATTTTGTTAATTAATTCAGCGAGTTTCTTATTAGGGTTTCCTGCATCAAAGGTAGGTACTTTGAAGATTTTACCTTCTTTAGTTATTTGTAATTCTCCAATGGCAGCACCATCATAAAAGCGCGCTTCGCTTGGTGCCTTCATATTTATCATATCTTTTAAATCTATAGTATTCACTATATCTATTAAGGCTTTCCAGCTGTTTGCATCAATATTTGTAATATTAGGTTTGCTTTCTGGGCTGGTTTGTGTGGCTATTTTTTTTCCATTTATTTTTAGTACATAATAGTTACCACGAGTAATTGCAGAATATTCTAAAGTTATCTGTTCTGTGGTTTGGGTTTTAGCTTCTTGAGTTGTATTAGTGGTAGAAGTAACTTCTTTAGCACCTCCACAGGCATTTAGAATAAGGGTTAATAGTATTAAAGTAATTGTTTTCATTGTGATAATGATTATGGTTAATAATATAATAATACAAAAAAGACACCACAAAATTGACGTCTTTAAAGTTTTAATTTAAACGATCTTCTTAATTGAGCATACTCTCTAGGTCAGCTTTCAGCTAAATAGTATACATCCTATTTGTTTATTTGAAATATATAGATAGAACTATCATAAGCATAATCCATTGAGCTGTAATATTAATTTGAGAGGCCTTTTTTTGATTAAAGACGAAGAAAACTTATTTGTAAAGAATAAAAAAAGGGATTATGATAACATCATTTTTGCTTTTTTTATGCCTTCAACTAAAAGGTCAATTTCTGCTTTGGTGTTGTAGAATGCAAAAGAAGCTCTAACCGTACCAGGAATATTATAAAAAGCCATTATTGGCTGTGCGCAGTGATGACCAGTACGAACTGCTATTCCTAATTTATCTAAAATACTACCTATATCATAAGGGTGAATGCCTTCTAAATTAAACGAAATTACAGCCGTTTTTTCTTTAGGTGTTCCGTATATTTTTAAGCCTTCTATTTCAGATAATTTTTTGGTCCCGTAATTTAATAGCTCGGCCTCATAATTTGCTATAGAATCAAAACCAATGGCATTCATATAATCTAAAGCAGCACCAAAAGCAATGCCTCCACAAATATTTGGAGTCCCTGCTTCAAATTTATGGGGAAGCCCTGCGTAAGTTGTTTTCTCAAAGGTCACTTCTGCAATCATTTCTCCTCCTCCTTGATACGGTGGAAGTTTATGTAGCCATTCTTCTGTTCCATATAATATCCCTACTCCTGTAGGGCCACAGATTTTATGAGCAGAAGCAACGTAAAAGTCTGCTTTTAAATTTTGTAAATCCGGTTTTATATGGGGACATGCTTGAGCGCCATCTATTAAAATAGCTGCTTCATATTCATGCGCTTTTTTTATAATATATTCAATAGGGTTTATAACCCCTAGCGCATTAGAGACATGATTTACAAAGACTAATTGGGTCTGTTCAGAAAGTAATGCATCATAAGCTTCCATATTCAACGTTCCATTTTGGTTCATTGGAATAACTTTTAAAACAGCACCTGTACGTTCGCATAGCATTTGCCAAGGGACGATATTACTATGATGTTCTAATGCCGAAACAATAATTTCATCCCCTTTTTTTAATAATGTTGTAAAGCCGTTTGCGACTAAGTTTATACTATGGGTAGTTCCCGATGTGTAGATGATTTCATGAGCATATTTAGCATTGAAGTGCTTTTGAATAGTCTGTCGTGCTTGCTCGTATTTATCTGTCGCCTCTTGGCTTAATGCGTGTACGCCTCGATGTATGTTTGCATTGTAATGGGTGTAGTAATCTACAATAACATCTATAACATGTTGTGGCGTTTGTGACGTAGCAGCATTATCAAAATACACTAGAGGTTTACCGTTTACCGTACGTTGAAGTATGGGAAAGTCTTTTCTTATGTTCTCAATGTCTAGCATAGTTTGTTTTGCCGCTACAGTTTATAATAAATTTGATTAAAAAAATAGTGTTGATTTCTTTACTTCTAAGAAGTGATATTTATAAATCAAAACCAATATTAACACCTAATTTTTTAGCAATTAGCTTTGTAATACGTTGTTTTAGTTCTGGAATTTTTACAGAGCTTAATACATTGTTACTAAAGGCATACATTAAAAGCGCTTTTGCTTCTTTTTTGGGGATTCCTCTAGAGCGCATATAAAACATCGCGCTTTCGTCTAATTGGCCAATAGTACATCCGTGAGAACATTTTACATCATCTGCAAATATTTCCAATTGTGGTTTTGTGTTAATTGTAGCTTTATCACTTATTAATATATTATTATTGGCTTGAAATGCATTTGTTTTCTGCGCTTCTTTTTCCACAACTACTTTACCGTTAAAAACACCAGTAGCACTATCTGCGAATATACCTTTATAGTCTTGATGACTTTCACAATTCGGTTCTATGTGATGTACAAGCGTATTGTGATCTACGTGTTGTTTATCTCCAATAATTGTAATCCCTTTCATGGTAGAATCAATGTGTTCTCCATTTTGATAAAAGTTAAGATTGTTTCGCGTTAACTTTCCACCAAAAGAAAAGGTGTGTACTAAGCAATGGCTTTGACCTTTTTGGTCTACAAAGGTGTTATCTATTAAAGATGCATTAGAGTTGTCATTTTGGATTTTATAATAATCTACAATGGCATTTTTATCTGCAAAAATTTCGGTAACACTATTGGTTAAGACTGGGTTGTCGGTTAAACTTTGGTGACGTTCTATGATTTGAACTTGTGCGTTTTCATCTACAACAACGAGATTACGAGGTTGAAGCATTAATGCGGCTTCATTTCCTGTAGAGAAGTGTATGATCTGAATTGGTTTTTCAGCCAATTTGTTTTTTGAAATATGTATGTAAGCACCTTCATTTGAAAAAGCAGTATTCAAAGAGGTTAAGCTGTCCTTCGCCGCTATTTTGTTAAAGTGTTTCTCAATAACATTGTTATATTTAGGCTTGCTTAAAGCCGAAGACATTAAGCAAACATCTATATTCTCATGTGTTGTTTGCGATAGATGAGAAGAGTACTTACCATCGATGAATATAATTTTATACGTATCTATATCGTGGATAAAGTATTTTTTTATTTCCTTATAATCTAAAGCATTTTCCTGTTTTGGGAATACGCTATAGTCTTCCTTTAAAATACTCTTAAGTGAAGTGTATTTCCAAGCTTCTTCTTTTTTTGAAGGAAACCCTGCCATTTCAAATGCTTTAATAGCTTCGCTTCTAATATCGTGAATGGGAGAATCTATATCAACACGATTTTCAAATGCCAGAAAGGACGATACTAATTTTTCTTTTAAATCCATTTTTTAAGTCTTCAGTTTTCAGTTTGGGCTTACTTTAAAAGTCTGCTTTTTCTGAACCCTTTTAATATTTTTAGGATAATACTACTAAATAATAATTATTTAATAGTACCGCTAATTCTTTAACTTTAAAGTATAAATGTTACTTTTTATTACGTTATTATAAGTAATAAACGGATTAAGCATTAACTTCTTCTTTTATCCAGTCGTAACCTTTTTCTTCTAATTCGTGAGCCAATTCTTTTCCTCCAGATTTTACAATTCTACCATTATACAAAACGTGTACAAAATCTGGAACAATATAATCTAATAAACGTTGGTAATGTGTAATAACCACTACAGCGTTATCTTTAGATTTTAATTTGTTTACGCCGTTTGCTACAATTCTTAAGGCGTCAATATCCAAACCAGAATCAGTTTCATCTAATATGGCTAATTTAGGCTCTAACATAGCCATTTGAAAAATCTCGTTTCGTTTTTTCTCTCCTCCTGAAAAGCCTTCGTTTAAAGAACGTGAAAGAAATTTGCGATCTATTTCTAAAAGTTCAGATTTTTCACGAATCATCTTAAGCATGTCTTTTGCAGGCATGTCTTCTAGGCCTTTTGCTTTACGATTTTCGTTAATCGATGTCTTCATAAAATTGGTTACAGAAACGCCAGGGATTTCCACAGGATACTGAAAAGATAGAAAAATGCCCTTGTGAGCACGTTCTTCTGCGGCCAGTTCACTTAGATCTTCGTTTTCTAGAATAATCTCACCCTTTTCAACTTCATAGTCTTCTTTTCCAGCGATAACAGAAGCTAAGGTGCTTTTTCCAGAACCATTTGGTCCCATTATTGCATGTACTTCACCAGCCTTTACTTCTAGGTTAATTCCCTTTAAAATCGACTTATCTTCAACACTCGCGTGTAAGTTATTTATTTTTAACATTGTCTTATTGTCCTATTTTAATGACTTCGTTTGCTTTTTTATCCAGTGCATTTACACTTATTATTTCTTTGACCTCTACTTTAAATGGCCAACCTTCTTCCCCTTTAGGTTTAGATGTTATTTTTCCACGAATTTGAATAGCTATACCATCTGTAGGTTCTTTTCTAAACGCTTCGCCCATATCGTTTAGTTCTTTTGCTTTTTCGTCTACAACAACTCCATAAACAGTGCTTCCTACCTGCAATACTGCTGCATCTGCATAATATATGAACTCACCTGAGAGTAATGTTAAACCGTCTTTTTGCTTAGCCGTTTTTTCTAAGGTGCTAGGTTCGGTTGTAGATTCTTCAGGCTTAATATCGTTTTTACAACTGCTAAATACGGAAAGCGATAAAAGTAAGATGAAAATTTTCTTCATAATTAATGTAAATATTTAGTGTCTATTGATTTGATTTGTAGCGTATTGTTTTTTATATAAGGTTTTTTTAACCGACAGATCCTTCTAAACTTATTTCTAATAATTTCTGAGCTTCAACCGCAAATTCCATTGGCAATTTGTTTAATACTTCTTTACTAAATCCATTTACAATTAATGCAATAGCTTTTTCAGTATCTATACCTCGTTGATTACAATAAAAAATTTGATCTTCCCCAATTTTACTGGTCGTTGCTTCATGTTCTATTTGAGCGGTTTTATTCTTTGCTTCTATATAAGGAAAGGTATGTGCACCACATTCATTACCCATTAATAGACTATCACATTGCGAGAAATTACGAGCATTATCTGCACGAGAACTTATTTGAACCAATCCGCGATAGCTATTTTGTGATTTTCCTGCTGAAATTCCTTTAGAAATAATAGTTGATTTGGTGTTTTTTCCCAAATGAATCATTTTGGTACCTGTATCTGCCTGTTGAAAGTTGTTTGTTACAGCTATGGAATAAAATTCTCCAACTGAATAATCGCCTTTTAATATGCATGAAGGGTACTTCCAAGTAACAGCACTTCCTGTTTCTACTTGTGTCCAAGAAATTTTCGCGTTTTTTTCGCATAAACCTCTCTTGGTAACAAAATTAAAAACACCACCTTTTCCTTCTGCATTTCCTGGATACCAGTTTTGAACTGTAGAGTATTTGATTTCAGAATCCTCTAAAGCTATTAATTCTACAACAGCAGCGTGTAATTGGTTTTCATCACGGCTTGGTGCTGTACAGCCTTCTAAATAGGAGACATAGCTACCTTCGTCTGCGATGACAAGAGTTCTTTCAAACTGTCCTGTTCCTGCTTGGTTGATTCTAAAATAAGTAGATAATTCCATAGGGCAGCGTACGCCTTTAGGAATATAACAAAAAGAACCATCACTAAATACAGCAGAGTTTAATGCTGCGTAAAAATTGTCTTTTTGAGGAACCACCGTTCCTATATATTTTCTTACAAGTTCCGGGTGCTCTTTTATCGCCTCAGAAATGCTCATGAAAATTATTCCTTTTTCACCTAAGGTTTTTTTAAAGGTAGTTGCAACAGAAACGGAGTCTACAACAACATCCATAGCTACACCGGATAATTTTTTTTGTTCGTCTAAAGAAATACCTAGTTTTTCGAATGTCGCTAATAATTCTGGGTCTACTTCATCAAGACTTTCGTATTTAGGCTTGCTATTAGGGGCAGAATAATACGATATAGCTTGAAAATCTGGTTTAGGGTAATTAACATTTGCCCATTCAGGTTCTTCCATTTCTTTCCAGATTTTAAAAGCTTCCAGCCTCCATTCTGTCATCCATTCAGGCTCTTCTTTCTTCTTAGAAATGGCACGAACGATATCTTCGTTTAAACCAATAGGGAACGTTTCAGATTCTATGTCTGTATAAAACCCATATTCGTATTCTTTGGTTTTAAGTTCTTCCCTTAAATCGTCTTCAGTATATTTGTTCATTGTCTTAAAATTATAAGGAGAAACTTTCTCCGCAACCGCAAGTTCGGTTCGCATTTGGGTTGTTAAAAACGAATCCTGTTCCGTTTAATCCACCTGAATATTCTAATGTTGTTCCGATAAGATATAGCAAGCTTTTTTTGTCAACTATAATTTTTATGTCGTTGTCTTCAAATATTTTATCTCCTTCTTCTTGTGCTTTGTCAAACTTTAAGTCATAAGACAAACCAGAACAGCCGCCACTCTTAACACCAACACGCACATAGTCTGTATTGGCATTAAAACCGTCATCCTGCATTAGTTCAATGACTTTCTTTTTAGCTGTTTCAGAAACCTTTATCATAGATTTTTAATTAGAATTTAGTCTAAATAGTGTGCAAATATACAATATAAGTCGCTTTTAACCATATAACATAACATTATATTAATAAATGGTTTTATAACAAAAAACTATTGATTTGTGAAGTTGGGGTTGCTTATGAACGAAGGGTCTGATAAAGAAAGTAAGAATGCTTTTAGGTCCGATTTTTCTTGATTAGAAAGTGATACACCACCTTCATTTACTTTTTTCATTAAAGGATCTATTGTGGGAGAGTCTTGTAGACCTTCGCTGTAATGATTTATAACTTCGTCTAAGGTGTTAAAGCGTCCATCGTGCATATACGGCGCTGTGTAGGCTAAATTACGAAGCGATGGGGATTTGAATTTGCCGTTATCGGCAGGGTCACCAGTTACATTACCTAGTCCCAAATCGGTAAACGTTGCATCTAGACCATTATTGTGAAAAATATTGTCTGTCCACAGCGGGTTATTAGGGTTTCCATGACAATGAAAACAATCACCTTTAGCTTCGTCCATAAATACATTAAGGCCGTTTTGTTCTTGTTGTGTTAGTGAGACTTGATTTAGTAAATACTTATCGAATTTTGAGTTTGAAGAAATTAGTGTGCGCTCAAATTGAGCTAAGGCGTTTGCAGTGAGTTCTTTAGTGATGTTTTGCGTTTTAAACGCTTTTTTGAAAAGTTCAGGATACTCTGAGTGAACAGATAGTTTATTAACTACATCGTCCCAATTGCTATGCATTTCTATAGGGTTTTGAACAGGTTCTAAAGCTTGACGCTCTAAACTTAATTGTTTACCATCCCAAGTAAACCGATCATTGTAATTCCAAGCTAGATTAAATAGAGGCATTGCATTTCTTGTTCCAAAATTACCATCTATACCATCACTAAAAGCTCTGTTGTCTGAAAATGCGTTTTGTGGAGCATGACAAGTTGCGCAAGATTGTGTGTTGTTCCCTGATAGAATTTTGTCAAAAAATAATTTTTTTCCTAAAGCAACCCCTTCTTTAGTTTGCGGATTTTTACTGGGAATTATGGGGGCAAGTATATTTTGTTGAAAAAGCAAGGGGATTTCTAGTGGCTGTGGGGTTGGTTCATATTCTTGTATTGTTTGGCTATCTTCGTCTGAGCAAGAAACTAAAGAGGCAAGGAACAAGTATGTAATATAAAAAAACCGCTTTTTCATTGTTTATTGAGTAATAGTAGCTTCTCCTAAACTAAAGACGTTTTGTCCATTTTGATTCATCATTATTTGGGCTGTTGCATTAGGCATTAAAACAGTATTTAATACATTTAAATCCCAGGTATTAGGGTTTTTAAACCATTCTGCGATATTCATTTCTACATTAAAAGTAGTGTCTGTGGTAATTGTGGTTGGACCTAAGTCAACATTTATATAAGTATCTTGGATAGGAAAAGATGGGGCCATTCCTGGTGTTACAGTTACAGCTCTTATATTATGGAAGTTGAAAGGCTGATCTGTATTATATTTTCCATCGAATTGCATATAATGATATCCACCACCAAGCATCGTAGGAACGTTAAAGTTTGCTGAGTTTAAATCTGGATAAATACCATCAGTGTTTTTTTCATTCTTCAGTCCATATGTAAATGAAACATTGGTGTAAGTGCCTGTAGGGATCTCAATTTCTGGAGCGTACATAAGGTCGTTATTGGTAACATCTACTAACTTATGTCCATCAATAATAACGTTTTCTCCATTGGTCTTGGTAAAGGTTACATCCGAAATTATGTAGCGCAACCTAGTAATGGTTAGAATTTCTCCATTTGCAGTTGTGTATTCTGTGTTATCAAAATCGCTGCTAGAAACATTAATGCCATTCCAATTATTTGAAAAATTAAAAATTATTTTGGCAGAAGTATCAGTGTTGTCATCATTGTCTTCTCCACAAGAGATAAGACCTGTGCTAATGAATAAGACTAGTAGGGGTAATATTTTTTTCATCTTTTTATTTTATTTTTATAATTAGCAGGTCGGTGAAGCCTTTGTTTTCTGTTAAATCGCCATCATTACTAGAGGTTTCTCCTACTGCAACAATTGTTTTGTTGTTTAATTCTATGACATCGTATCCAAAGTCAATATTGCTGCCTCCAGCGGTTGTTTGCCACTGTAATTCTCCTGTATTGTCCACTTTTAAAACCCATGCATCATTATGACCATGGTTAGTGGTTAAATCGCCGTTATCACTACGGGAATTACCAGCAAGAAGAAATCCATTATCTTGAGTTTTTGATATGGAACGAGCGACGTCGAAATGACTACCTCCTATGGTTTTTTCCCAAAGTAAGTCTCCTGTTGGAGCTATTTTAATTACCCATAAATCGGCATCTCCAGCATTGTTAGAAATATCTATGTCATTACTTCTTGTGTCTCCTACGATAAGGTAATTCCCGTCATTCGATTTAACGATGCCTCTGGCTTCATCTATTTCAGATCCGCCAAATGATTTTTCCCAAACAAGATTTCCTGTAGAAGAGATCTTAATGACCCAAAAATCGTAAGAGCCTTTATTTCCTGTTATGTCGGTATCCTGACTATCTGATCTCCCAGCAATAATAAAACCATTATCCTCAGTTTGAACAACATCTTCAGGAGTGTCTGTAAAGTTTCCGCCAAAATACTTACTCCATTGTAAATCTCCAGTAGTATTTAGTTTGATAGCCCAGTAATCTCCTCCTGCATGACGCGCTATGTTGTTTTTTTCGGTATTCCCATCTCCTCCTGAAGCGGTAACGTCTAGAATGCCTGTAATTAAATAACCAGAATCATTCGATTGTATGAGTGAAATCCCGGAGTCTGATCCCGAATACCCAAAAGACTTCTGCCAGGAGACGTTTCCAGAAGGGTCTAATTTTGCGATCCAATAATCTTTGGCACCAGAATTCCCTGAGACATCTTGATCGTTACTAGAACTAGTTCCTAAAATTGCATAGCCTCCGTCTTGTGTTTGTATAATGTCATTTCCTCTATCATCATCACTTCCTCCATAGGTTTTATTCCATTGAAGTTCGTCTGAAGCATTAAATTTTAAAAGCCAATAGTCGTAACTTTCATTAAACTTATCTGTAACATCCCCATTCATACTTTGTGTAAATCCTAATATAGCATACCCTCCATCTGTTGTATTGATTACAGATTTTGCACTTTCGTTTTTGGTGCCTCCATAGGTTTTTATGTAATCTATGTTTCCTGTGGCTACTGGAATTGGAGTCGGTACTACAGGGGTGTTTGTAGGATTATCATCCTTAGAGCAGCCAAATGCTAATAGGAACGTAAAAGAATATATTGCGAAAATGTTTTTTTTTAAAGTCATTAATATTTACTGCTTTTTTATGTGCCACTTTTTTTTATAATAAATAAGCCGCCTTCTATATCACTAATAATAATATTCCCGCTAGCAAAAAAAGGATAAAGGCTCCAAACGCCATTAAAGCTTGCGTTATTGTTGCTGGGATAAGTGTCGAAATACCCAGTTTCTGTCATCGGGTTAGATTGTGCTTCTATATTGGTGATGTCCAGAACTCTAATTCCTGCACTATAATTGGATAGAAAGAATTCATTTCCTTTTATATAACCATTGTGATCTATTGCTGGGCTTGTTCCAGTATGAGTGGATGATAATGTAGGGTTGTCCAAATCATTAAAATTAAAGATTAGTGTTTTTGTATTAAAGCCAAACTCTTGTTCATCAATTTCATCTCCAAGGATAAAGTAACGATGGTCTTCTGTAAACCAGCCTTGATGTGCATAAGCTGTTTGTGGGTATGTGAATTCACTAATGGGAATTACATTGTTTTTATCTGTTACATCTAAAACAACTATTTTGTCTGTATTGCCATTGCTTCCAACATAAATTTCCTTACCAATATAATTACTGTCTGGGCCGTTGTAGGTAACTACCTGTGCATCATGAGAGTATCCTCCAATGCTATAGTCGCCTAATAGGACTGGGGCTAATGGATTTGAAATGTCAATAAATATAGGGCCGCCTCCATTGGTAGAGCTGCATCCTACTAGATAGGCAACGGCTTCACTTTCATTAATTACAATATTGTGGCAACTTCCAACGCCTGTGTAAATAGCGTCAGCTGTAAAGTTTTCTGGAGTATTGCTTATACTCCTCAAACGGGTGAGATCAAAAATTTGCATACCATGTTCTCCAACGCCATCTGCAACAATAAATGCATGGTTATTGTATACTTTTACATCTCTCCAGGCGTTGGATCCGGCAGAAGAGTTTAATCGTCCTAAAAAAATAGGAGCTGTAGGGTTTGTTATATTAACAAAAGCAGTACTGTTGCTTAGTGCGACTAATGCATATTCATTTCCGTTAAAAGAATCTGTCCAACCCCAGATGTCGCTACCTTTAGTTTCAGGATGGCCTCCTAAGGTTTCTACATTAATTTGCCCCATTAAATCGTAGCCGTTACAAGGGTATGGTCCAGCGTTACCGTTTTTGCAAACATATAAAGGCGTGTTTTTAATTTCATTTTGAGTATTATTAGAATCGTCTGAGCAACTCAAAAGAATTGAAAATAAAACACAAGAAAATGAAAGTGTCTGTGTTAACTTTATGGTGTTTAGAAAAGGTTGCATTAGAGTTTTATTTTAGCACTAATTTTTTCGTTGTAGTGTTGTTTATTTTTATGAGATAAACTCCTTTAGGGTAATTTTCTAAAGGTAAGGTAAATTCTATTTTGTTAATATTATTTTTAGTAAATATTTTTTGTCCTAGAATATTATGAATACTAATTGTATTTAGTTTTTTGTTAAGAGATTTTATAGTTGCTGTAGAAGTTGTAGGGTTAGGGAATAATGAAAAAGAGTTCTTTTTTTTAAGTTCTGGTGTGCTAAGAGTGTTACTTTCTCTAACAATGATTAAGCCGCTTTCTATATCGCTAATTATTATATTGCCGCTGTCAAAATAAGGGTAAATACTCCAGGCTCCATGAAAGCTAGCTGAGTTGCTACTAGGATAAGTGTCGAAATATCCAATTTCAGAATTCGAGTTGTTGGAAGATATGAGCGAAGGGATGTCTAAGACTCTTAATCCTGCGCTATAATTAGCTAAAAAGAATTTGTTTCCTTTCACATAACCATTGTGGTCGATAGATCGCTCTGGGCCAAAATAAGTTTTTAATAAAGCTGGATTGGAAAAATCGGCATCTAAATCAACAAAATCGAAAATCATGGTTTTAGTATTGAAGCCAGAGCTTTGTTCATCAATTTCATCTCCTAAAATAAAATAGCGCTGATCTTCGGTGAACCAGCCTTGATGTGCATAGGCTATTTGTGGGTATGTAAACTCGTTAATTGGAATAATATTGTTTTTATCTGTAACGTCTAAAATAACAACTTTGTCTGAATTTCCATTGCTTCCTATGTATATTTGTTTTCCTGTATAATCAATATCAGGACCATTATATGTTACAACTTGAGCATCGTGAGTGTATCCTCCAGCGGTATAATCTCCTAATGCTCTAGGGTTAGAGGGATTGCTGATGTCTAAGAAAATAGGGCCGCCTCCATTAGCAGAAACGCAACCTACTAAATAAGCTACACCTTCAGCTTCATTTATTACTATATTGTGGCAGCTTCCAATTACCAAGTCTCCAATGCCTCCGTCTCCAACATATTTTAATACTTGAGCACCATCATAGGTTAAATCTGGGTCTACTCCGTTTCTAAGTATGGTTAAATCAAAAACTTGAACACCATGTGGGCCTGCGCTATCAGCAACAATAAACGCATGGTTATTAAAAACTTTAACGTCTCTCCAGAAGCTTGAGCCAGCAGCTGTTTCTATTCTACCTAAGAAAATAGGGTTTACAGGGTCTGAAACGTCAACAAAGGCAGTGCTATTAGTTAAACAAATAATAGCGTATTCTTTATTGCTTAAAGGGTCAGTCCATCCCCAAATATCACTTCCTTCAGGGTTTCCAACTGTGGTTGCTAGCGTAGAAATAGGGATTTGTCCCATTAAATCATAATTATTACAAGGATATATACCAGCCATTCCTGTTGAGGTGTTGCATGGGGTTTGGGAATAACTCAATTGAAATAATAATGATAGAATAATAATAAAATGGTAATTTTTCAACATTTGATTGAATTTTTATAAGTGGGTTTTTGCAAAATAACGATAAAATACTTGTTTTAGGTGTTAAACTACATATTTGTGATACGTGAAAATAGTAGTGATTGGTTTTTTGTCTAAATCATATTTGTAAATTGTAGTTATGTCTATCTTATGAACAATTAAAAATGTGATTACCCTACTTTTTTAACTTAACTCCTTATTTTTGCATTATGATAGAAGATAAAAATCAACAACGTACTCAGTTAAGTGACCTAGGAGAATTTGGTTTAATAGAGCATTTAACGAAGAATTTAAGTATAAAACATAAATCAACAATTAAAGGTGTTGGTGATGATGCAGCTGTTTTGGAATCTGAAAAAAAGCAAATAGTAGTTACTACAGATTTATTGGTAGAAGGCGTGCATTTCGATCTAAGTTATGTGCCATTAAAACATCTGGGATATAAATCTGTAGTGGTAAACTTATCGGATGTATATGCTATGAATGCAGACGCTAAACAGATAACTGTTTCTATAGCTGTTTCTAATCGGTTTCCTTTGGAGGCTTTAGAAGAATTATATGCGGGTATAGAAACGGCTTCTAAAATATATGATATCGATGTTATTGGGGGAGATACAACTTCTTCAACTTCTGGGTTGTTAATTTCTGTTACTGCAATAGGGGAGGTTAATGCCGATGATGTTGTTTATAGGAGTGGTGCTAAGCCTAATGATTTATTGGTGGTTACTGGTGATTTAGGAGGGGCTTATATGGGGTTGCAAATTTTAGAGCGTGAAAAAGAGGTTTTTAAAGTTAATCCTAACAATCAGCCGGATTTAGATGCGTATACTTATATAATGGAGCGTCAGCTTAAGCCAGAGGCGAGAAAGGATATTGTTAAATTATTAAAGGATTTAGAAGTTAAACCTACAGCAATGATAGATGTTAGTGATGGGTTGTCTTCAGAAATTTTACATATATGTAAATCAAGTGCGGTGGGTTGTGATCTGTATGAAGAAAAGATACCTTTAGATCCTCAAGTAATTTCTACCTGTGAAGAGTTTGATATCGATAGTACTACAATAGCTCTAAATGGAGGCGAAGATTATGAGCTGTTAATGACGATTTCTCAAGAAGATTATCCTAAGATTAAAGCAAATCCAAATCTAACGGTTATTGGTTTTATAACAGAAAAAAGCAGCGGAGCGCATCTAGTGACTCGAGGAGAAACTAAAGTTGCACTACAGGCACAAGGGTGGAAAAACTTTAAGGGTTAAGAGGTTAATTTATATGGTGTTTGCAAATTTTCTTTGTTAAGTTTAGATTGACGTTTAGTGTGAATGTGGGCTAGAATTGAGTTAATCTCTTTGTATTTAGGGGTTAATAAGGTCAAGTTGCCTTGGCCATTAGTGGTTAGTTCTTTACTGCAATGAGAACATTTGTATTCTTTTACATGGTAGGTTACGTGTTTTGATACTTTAAAATTGTGACCAAATAAATTGCATATTAATCGCATAATTTTAAGGGTTTTTATTATGTTTTTGGTTTAAAGGCAGTTAAACATAAATAAAAAAAACAAGCTTTAGATAAAAAGTTGTGTTTATTCGATGAAATGCATTATTTCTTTTAGGTACTCATTTTTGTTTTCAATGTGTGACATATGACCTTCAGATAAAAGAAGTGTTTTAATATTTTGTTTTTGCGTAAATTGAATGATGTTTTTAGTATTTAGAACAGTGTCTTTCTTTCCTAATAGAATGAGTTTTTTAAAGGGAGCTTCAGAAAAAAACACAGAAAAATCTTGACGTAATTTCATGCCTTCTTGACCAGCCATATATCCTTGAAGCGATGTTTTAAGTGCTGTTTGTAGCGCTAATTCGTATTCCTCTTTGTGTGTGGTTTTGCTATGGTTACTAAATAAATTAGAAAAAGATATGCGAACCATATTCTTAAAATTACTTTGTGCCATTTTGTTAGCGCGTGTTCTCTGTAAGATTCTTTCATTGGTATCAGCTTCATAAGTTGAATTTAATAAGCATAATCCTTTTATTTCTTTGCGGTATAATTTAGCATAGGCTAATGATACATAGCCCCCCATTGAATGTCCGATAAGGAAATATGATCTTAATTTTAAGTGATCTATTATAGCTCTTACCGCATAAGCCATTTGTTCCATTGTATGTATGTAACCTATACAGCCTGTTTTTCCGTGGCCTAGTAAATCTATAGTAATCATGCGGTACTTTTTAGATAATACCAAGACGGTGTCATTCCACATTGAATTGTCTTCTAGAAACCCATGTAATAAAATGATGGGATCTCCCGTGCCAACATCATTATAAAAAATATTAATTCCTTTGTATTCTAAAATCATTTTTGAAGTATCTTGGGCAAAGATAATTAAGAGGTAGAATTTTAACCAAAAAGATTGTGAATGAAGTGTCTTTTGAAGAAATAAAAAATACTAATTAGTAATAAATGCAAAAAAGAAAAAAGTTGTTTGTAACAAGTTTTGCCTTGTTTTCTATGTTTTTTGGAGCTGGAAACTTATTGTTGCCGCCCCTTTTAGGGTACAATGCAGGAAAAGATTGGTCTTTGGTAACTGTTGGATTTATGATTACTGCTGTAATAATTCCTATTTTAGGAATATTGGCTCACGCTAAGTTGCAGGGTACTATGTTTGATTTTGGAAAGAAAGTGTCTCCTCTTTTTAGTTCTATATATTGTGTTATTGTCTATATTATTTCAATAGCAATACCATCTCCGCGAACTGCATCTGCAACGCATGAAATGACAATTTATCCAAGCTTTGGTACGGGCTCGCTGTTAACAAGTTTTGTGTATTTCTCTTTGGTGTTGGTGTTCGTTTTGAATCGTTCTAGAATCTTAAATTTAATTGGCAAATTTCTAACGCCATTAATAGTTGTTACACTTTTATTAGTTATAGGAATAGGTTTATTTTCGAGTGATATGCAAGTGGGCGTTTCTGTTTTTGACACTCCGATTGTTAAAGGTGTTTTAGAAGGGTATCAAACTTTTGATGCGATTGGAGCAGTGGTCGTAGGCGCTGTAATTATAGTGTCTTTAAATTTTAAAACCAATGCTTCTTTTGAGGAAAAGAAGGGGCTTCTTAGAAAATCAGGATTTCTGGCTGGTCTTGGATTATTTGTTATTTACGCAGGCTTAATATCTGTAGGTGCATTTTACGGCTCAGAAATTGATGTCGATTTGGATCAGAGTAACGATATGCAAAGAGCAACATTATTAAGAGGTATTAGTTTTGCTGCTTTAGGAGCTTTTGGGAATGCTGTATTGAGTGTTTTGATTTCTATGGCCTGTTTTACAACTGCTGTGGGTATTATAGCGGGAACGGCAGATTATTTTAAAGCCTTGTTTAATAATTCTCAGATAGGCTATGTTGTGACGGCAGTTGTGTCTTGTATTGTAGGAATTGTAGTGGGGCAATTGGATTTTCATTCTATAATAGTAATTGCGTTACCTGTATTAATGTTTATTTATCCAATCACCATTATTTTAATTTTATTGAATGTTCTGCCAGATCTTTATGTTTCAAAAACAGTATTTCGTGGTGTTGTAATTGTAACTTTTTTGTTTAGTGTGCCAGACTTTTTAAGTTTTACTCCTTTAAAAACCGATTTGGATGTTGTAGTAAACTTAATTCCTTTGGCAAAATATCGTTTTGGTTGGGTAATACCAGCTTTGGTTGTATTTTTAATATTAAATTTAAAAAAAATCACGACTAAGGTGGGATCTATTAAATAATAAATTAATGGCAGTTCAAGATATAAAAACGTATGCATTCAAGGATGTTTTCTCTTTAAGTGTTGTGCAGTTTGAAAAGGCGTGTGTGGTTAATAAACCAGAACAAATAGATGCTTATAGTATTTATTGGATTAAAGCAGGAAGCGGGACCTATAATATCGATTTTAAAAGTTATTCTTTTAATGAAAATGTGTTGTTTTTTTTGTCTCCAGGGCAAGTGTTTTCTGTAGACTCTGAGAAAATAAAACAAGCCTATAAAATAACCTTTGTTCGTGATTTTTACTGCATACAAACACACGATAAATCTGTAGCTTGTAACGGGGTCTTATTTAACAATGTTTATGAAACGCCGTTTGTAAAGCCCTGTGAAAATGATACTAAAAAATTAAATTTTATTATCGAAAGCCTCGTCGATGAGTTCAAAAGTTCTGATACAGCACAATATGATATGTTACAGGCTTACTTAAAACAGTTTATTATACATTCTGTTCGTATTAAAAAGGAAAAGCATCCTATAAAGAACGATATGGAGAGTAAATTATTTAAAGATTTTAGCGTGTTGGTTGAGCAAAATTATAAAACATTACACACAGTAACAGACTATGCTAATAGATTGGGGGTTTCTCCAAAGTCATTAACTAAGAATTTTCAAAAAGTTGGTGTACAAACCCCTAGTGACTTTATTAAAAGTAGAATAGTATTAGAAGCAAAGCGTCAATTAATATATACAAGTACATCTGTTAAGCAAATCGCATATGATTTAGGATTTAACGATTCTGCTTATTTTACTCGGTTTTTTACTAAAGCAACTTCTAAATCGCCACTACAGTTTAAAAAGGAGTATTAAATAAGTTTTCCGTTTTTTACATTTCGTTTTTAGATTAAACATATAGGTGTTGTTTTGCTTACTTTTTTATTAAAAAAGTAAGCGTTATTTCTTTCCATCTCTAAAAAAACACCGCTAAAATCAAATAAGTCCAATTATAAGGAACTTTTGTCCATTTTTTAATGCGCTTGTCTGTTGCATCTTTGCAGTGTATTTAAACATAACCATTTAAAACACGACAAAAATGAAAGCAACAGAAAATTATCAATGTCCGAATTGTTGGGGTTATCAAATTTATGGTGAAAAACAATCTCAACAAGAATTGTGTCAATGTGCAGAACAAAACGAACAGCTGTAGTATATAATGTAATATGCTGTTTGTGAATATTTAAACAAGCGCTTAGAAGGCGTGAAAACAAAATCAATAAGGTTCTTAGTTAAACTAAGAGATAAAAAAATAAAATTATGAGTACAAGGATTGAAACTTTAAACCCAGAAACAACAACAGGAAAGTCTAAAGAGTTATTTAACGCTGTGCAAAGCAAATTAGGATTTATTCCAAATTTAATAAAGGTATTTGGTAATTCACCAGCAACTTTACAAACGTATTTAAGTTTGGGGGAATTAACAACAAGTGGTAATTTCTCAAATAAGTACAGAGAACAATTGGCATTAGCTATTGCAGAAACAAATGAATGTAATTATTGTTTATCGGCACATACAGCGATAGGTAAAATGAATGGATTGACTGCTGAGCAAACGGTGCAAAGTAGACAAGGTGTGGCGGACGAAGCGAAAGCTCAAGCTGGTTTAGAATTTGCTCAAGCAGTAACTAAAAATAGAGGTCAAGTTTCTACAGAAGCGATTGAGAAAGTTAAAGCGGCTGGTTTTAATGATGGTGATGTTTTAGAATTGGTGTTAAATGTAGTGTCTAATACATTAACAAACTATGTAAATCACATTGCAGAAACTGAAATAGACTTCCCGTCTGTTGAAGCAGGGAAGTACTAATACATATATTAATTTAAGGAAAATAAAGGCTATGGAAAATCAAATAGAAAAAAACCTGAAACAGGTTCATGAATTATTGGCTCAAGGAAAATTCATCGAGGCTATGGAAACTTACTTACACGATGATGTTGAATTAAGAGAGGCCAATGATGCTCCTAAAAAAGGAAAGAAATTTAATATAGATTTCGAGCATGATTTTATAAATAACCAATTGGAAGAATTTATACGTTATGATGTTAAGGATGTTGCAGTACAAGGTAATACCTCTTTTTATACAGCTGAAATGGAGCTTAAATTAAAAGATGGCAGTGTAATGCTTTCGGAGCAGGCAGTAGCTAGTCAATGGAAAGACGGTAAAATATACAGAGAGCGTTACTATCACGCATAAGAAATATAAGAATATAATAAACAAACAAAAACAATAGATTAAAAGATTATGAAAAATGTATTAGCAGGATTATTTTTAGTAGTATTTACACTAACTGCAACAGCACAAGGGCATAAAAAAGGGAGTCAAGATGTAAAAACGGTGTCTTTAGAGCAAACTGATGGTGAGTTTACGCAAAAGGCGGTTACATTATCTGAGGGCACTTATGTATTCGAAATTGCAAATGTAGGTGTGGATCATGAAGTAGGATTTGTATTAGCTCCAAAAGGAAAAACAGATGCTAAAAATCATATTAAAAACGCTTATGTTACAAAAGCGGTAAAAACTAATACTAAAGGACATTCAAAAGAAGTGACGCTCAAAAAGGGTGAGTACGTTTACTTCTGTCCTTTAAACCCTACGCCACAATATACATTGGTTGTGGAGTAGTCATTTTTGTGTAGTGATTGAAAAGCGAGCTCTTAGTAGTTCGCTTTTTTTGTTTGTATTAATTATATAAATTATGAATAGTTTTTAGTTTAATTTCTTGATTGTTGAAAAGGCCTTGTCTACAATATGATCTTCAACTAAGACTGTGAATTCGTTGGTTGTAGAGATTACTTCATATAAAGAAATGCCTTCCCAAGCAAACCGTTTAAATATCTGATAATAAAGGCCTGCTATTTTAGAGTTGTCCTTGGGAAGACGAATGCTTATTGCGGAAAGGTGTTCTTTTAGTTCAATCATTGATTCGTTTTTAAAATTATCTAATACTTTTTGTTTTTCAGAATTTGAAATAACGATATTACTTTCATATAAGCCTTTTGTAAACCCGTAGAACACTTTGTTGCTTATCTTTTCTAGAATTTTAACATGGCTATTTATTAGTGTTTTTGAATTTTGAAATGTAAAATCTATTAAGTTAGAGCGTACTGTAATATCTCCTAGGTTTTTTAATACAATTTTCAATTGCTTTGAGTGCCTTAAATGTTTAGGGGGATTATAGCGTCGTAAAGCCATTATTATGGCTCCTGTTTTAATAGGTTTTCTTAGCATGGCTGCGATTGGAGTTTGTAACTCTTCGGCTAATGCAGAGAAATTAATGATATTTCTAGATAAGGCTTCTTCTAGGAAAGGTTGGGTTACTAGAATTTCTTCAACGCAAGATGCTATTGTTTTCACAGTGTTAAATATTTAACATTAAGTGTAAAAATAGACTATTTTTTCAATTTTCATTCATAAGAAGACTGTTAAATGTACCTTGGTTTTAATTAAAGGAAAATAAAAATGCAAGTATTAAAGTTTGGAGGAACGTCTGTTGGGTCTATAGAGAATATGACTAATGTTAAAAATATTATTAAAAGTAGTGATAAAAAAGTGGTTGTTTTATCTGCTGTGTCTGGTACAACAAATGCATTAGTTGAAATATCTGAATGTATTCGTTTGGGCAACGTAGCTAAAGCTTTAGTAAGTATAGTGACATTGAATACCACTTACGATTCCATAATTTGTGGTTTGCTTAATCATACTATTTTAAAGGCTGAGGTGCAAAGTTATATAAATTCTGTATTTGCTGTTTTAAGGGATTCTGTAGATATGCCTCATAGTTTGGTTTTGCATAATAAGATTGTTGCGCAAGGGGAATTATTGTCTACTTTTATGTTTAGTCGTTTTTTAATTCAAGAAGGGGTTGATGTGGTACTTTTATCTGCGTTAGATTTTATGCATGTCGATAAAAATAGTGACCCAGATAATATTTACATTAAAAGAAGCTTAAGCCAATTAATAGCTACCGTACCAAAAGCAGATGTTTATTTAACGCAAGGTTTTATTGCTCTTGATAAAAACGGAAATATTGCGAATTTAGGACGTGGCGGTAGTGATTATACGGCAACTATTATTGGGGCGGTATTAAAGGCTAATGAAGTACAAATATGGACGGATATTGATGGTGTTCATAATAACGACCCTAGATTTGTGAGTGACACAGTGGCGATTTCAAACTTATCTTTTAATGAAGCGGCAGAACTGGCTTACTTTGGGGCTAAAGTTTTGCATCCTCAAACTGTTTTGCCTGTTATGGAATTAGGGATTCCTATTCGTTTAAAAAATACAATGTCTCCAAAGTCAAAAGGAACACTCATTACAGATCGTTCTTGTGGGGAAGGTATTAAGGCTATTGCGGCAAAAGATAATATTATTGCTATTAAGATAAAGTCTGTAAGAATGTTATTCGCTTATGGTTTTTTAAAAAAAGTATTTGAGATTTTTGAAAAATATAAGACTGCTATAGATATGGTTACAACATCGGAGATTGCAATATCTTTAACTATAGATGATGATACTTATTTGGAGGCTATATTAAATGAATTAAAAATGTTTGCTAAAGTAGAAGTAGATGGTTTTATGACTATCGTTTGTTTGGTCGGGAATGGGATTATATATCACCCAGATACACCGTGTCTTTTTAAGGTGTTGCAAGATGTAAACGTGCGAATGATTGCTTATGGAGGGAGTAATAACAATATATCATTGTTGGTAAGTACAGATGATAAATTAGAGACGTTGCAAAGACTACATTGTTATGCATTTGAGTCCTGTTTAACCTCTGTATAAAATAGGATGTTTTTTAAGACACGTAACCAAGAATTTTGTTTAGTTTATTCTGTGTTTAAAAATGGAAACAGGAGCTTAAGGCTCCTGTTTTTTTATTTGATTGCTGCTGCTTTTATTGGTTCATCAATGATTCGATTTCATCAGCTTCAATTGGGATGTTTCTCATCAAGTTAAAAGGAGTGCCTTTTTCTTGGATTACAACATCATCTTCTAGTCGGATACCAAACCCTTCTTCTGGGATATAAATTCCTGGTTCTACTGTAAAGACCATGTTAGCTTGCATTGGCTCAGTTAAAATACCATAATCATGCGTGTCTAGCCCCATATGGTGTGAGGTGCCATGCATAAAGTATTTTTTATAGGCTGGCCAATCTGGATTTTCGTTTTGCACATCGGCTTTGTCTATTAATCCTAGATCTAGTAATTCGCTAGTCATTAATTTTCCAACTTCGACGTGGTAATCTGCCCAAATTGTTCCTGGTGTTAACAGTTTTGTTGCCTCATTTTTCACTCTATTTACTGCGTTGTATACTGTTTTTTGACGATCAGTGAACTTTCCGGAAACAGGAATTGTACGAGACATATCACTTGAGTAATTTGCGTATTCGGCACCCACATCTAACAATATTAAATCACCAGCCTTACATTGTTGGTTGTTTTCTATATAATGTAATACGTTTGCGTTTTTTCCCGAAGCTACGATAGGGGTATACGCGAATTTTTTTGAGCGATTTCTTAAGAATTCATGTATAAATTCAGCTTCTATTTCAAATTCCCATACATTGGGTTTAACAAAATTTAAAACCCGGCGAAACCCTTTTTCAGTAATATCGCAAGCTGTTTGAATTAAGTCAAGTTCAGTTTGATTTTTTATAGCGCGTAAACGTTGTAGAATAGGATTGCTTTTTGCAACGCGATGTGCAGGGTATTTGTCTTTTATCCATTTAGTAAAGCGGTCTTCTCTTGTTTGCGTCTCGACATTTGCTCTGTAGTGTTCATTTGTATTTATGTATACTGTTTCGCTTTGAGACATAATCTCAGCCATTACTTTGTGTAAATCTTGTAGCCAGTATACTGTTTTAATTCCGCTAGTAGTATAAGCTGCATCTTTAGTTAGTTTTTCACCTTCCCAAACGGCAATATGCTCATTCGTTTCTTTTAAAAAAAGAATTTCACGGTTTTTAGGGTTTGGACAATCTGGGAACAGTACTAAAATGCTTTCTTCTTGATCAACGCCACTTAAATAAAAGATGTCGCGGTGTTGCTCAAAAGGCAGTGTACTATCTGCACTTACCGGATATATGTCGTTTGAATTAAAAATAGCAAGGCTTTTTGGTTGCATCTGGTTAGCAAAATTCTTACGATTTTTTATAAAGAGGCTGTGGTCTATTTTGTGGTATTTCATTTGAAAAAAAAATTTTGTTTCCCTAAAAGAGGAAACTCATTAATAAATGCTGTTTCAAAAATAATTAAACCTTTTTTTAAATCAAGTAGCCATATGGCGTTATTTTATATTTTTACGTATTCTACTCATGTGTCTTGATGAAATTCCTAGAAAGGACGCTAAGTAATGTAGAGGAACTTCTTTTAATAATTCAGGATCGTTGGTTAATAGTTTTTTATAGCGTTCTTCGGGTGCTAATGTTAATAAGTCAATACGGTAATCGTCTATTAAAAAGATTTGATTTTCAATTAAATTATAGTAAAAGTTATTGAATGCTTTGTTGTTTTTAATTAAATGGCTAAAGGTTTTAAATGGTATGACCCATAATTTACAGTCGCTTAATGCTTTAATTTTTTTGCGTGAAGGGACTCTGTTTTTAAAACTGTTTAATGCAGAAGTAAACGAATCACGTAGTGCTAAATAGGTTGTTTTTTCTTCTCCTAATACTTGTATGGAATGTTGTAATATGCCGTTTTCAATGTAGCAAAAGTAGGAGCAAATATGGCCTTCTTCTACCAAAAATGTGTTTTTCTTAAGTTCTAAAAAAGAGAAGTGCTCTAGTATAGCGGGGATTTGTTTTGTTAGTGAGGTATCATTTATTGTGTTTTCTATATGTGTCTTTAAATTACTTTTTGCTGTGTCCATTGTTTTTGAGTTTCAAAATACAAAAGGTTAATTTTCTAGTATGAGAAATGGGTTGAGTGATTTATAGCTAGATGTTGAGGTGTGTGTTGTATAAAGGGTAAATGTACTGTAATTTAGTGATTTAAATGTTTAATTATGTGTGTAATTTGAGTTTTTGTGACTTAGATGAAGGTTTCTTGTGTTTATCCTAGCTTTTTAAAACAGAGATATTTGTATCCTTATTAAGTTTAGTTATCTTGAGCGTGTAAAAATTATCATTATGAAGGTTAAATATATTTTCTATGCATTATCGTTCTCTCTAGTTGTTTTTAGTGTAAGGGCACAACGTCTTAGCTCTAGTGTCGATGTTGTTAAAAAAGCATTGCAGCTTAAGGCAGAAATGCAAAACAATTCATTAGTAAAAAATGTGCCGTTTAAAAATATCGGGCCTACTGTAATGAGTGGGCGTGTTACAGATTTAGCAGTTAATCCAAAAGATCCTACAGAGTTTTATGTTGGTTATGCTTCTGGAGGAGTTTGGCATACCGTAAATAATGGAACAACATTTAATCCGATTCTTGACAGTTCTCAAACACAGAATGTAGGGGATATTGCCGTGGATTGGACTACCCGTACTATTTGGGTGGGTACTGGAGAAAATAATAGTTCACGCTCATCATATGCAGGAATCGGACTCTTAAAGTCTGTAGATAATGGAGAGGCTTGGGAGCGTATGGGGTTGGAAGATTCACATCATATAGGCCGTATTTTAATCAATCCTAATAATTCTAATGAATTAGTGGTTGGTGTAACGGGGCATTTGTATTCTCCAAATAAGGAACGTGGGATATATAAAACTACAGACGGTGGAAAGACATGGAAACACACACTGTTTGTAGATGATGTTAGTGGGATTATAGATGTTCAATATGTGCCAAATAATTATAATATAATGTTTGCGGCTTCTTGGACAAAGGATAGAAAGTCGTGGAATTTTAATGGTAGTGGAAAAAACTCTGCGATTTTTAAAAGTATAGATGCGGGGGCAACATGGACTCGAATCTCAACTAAAAAAAGTGGTTTCCCCATCGGGGAAGGCGTAGGGAGAATCGGCCTCGCTGTTTATGATGAAAATACAGTTTATGCCATTCACGATAGTCAATTTAGAAGAGCCTTTGATGAAAATAAGGTTGTAAGCGGTTTGACTAAAGATGATTTTAAAAGAATGAATGTTGATGCTTTTTTGGAATTAGACGATAAGAAACTGAATGGTTTTTTGAAAACGAACGGTTTTCAGGAAAAATATAGGGCAGAAAACGTTAAGCAAATGGTTAGAAGTGGAAACGTTAAACCTGTAGATCTAGCAAATTACCTTGAAGATGCTAATTCTATGTTGTTTGATACACCGGTGATAGGTGCAGAAATATACAAAACAACTAACGGAGGTAAAACATGGAAAAAAACGCATAAGGATTATCTAGATGGATTATACTATAGTTATGGTTATTATTTTGGGCATATTTATGTAGCACCAAATAATAAGGATAATTTATATGTTTATGGAGTGCCTATTTTAAAATCTAAAGACGGTGGTGAAACATTTTCTTCAATAAGTAAAGAAAATGTTCATGCCGATCATCATGCATTATGGATAAACCCTGAAAATCCGAATCATTTGATAAATGGTAATGATGGAGGGGTTAATATTTCTTATGATGATGGAGAACATTGGATTAAAAATAATTCACCTGCCGTCGGTCAATTTTATGCTATAAATGTAGATAATGAAAGGCCTTATAATGTGTATGGCGGTTTGCAAGATAATGGGGTTTGGGTAGGACCGCATAACGCTGTGGAAAATAAAAGTTGGCATCAAAATGGTCAATACCCTTGGAAAAGTATAATGGGAGGTGATGGTATGCAGATTGAGATAGATAAAAGAGAGGCGAGTTTGGTGTATACTGGGTATCAGTTTGGTAATTATTTTAGAATAAATCGTAAAACAGGAGATCGGAAATATATTCAACCAAAACATGAATTGGGTGAAAATCCATATCGATTTAATTGGCAAACACCTATTCGTTTGTCATCACACAATCAAGACATTTTGTATTTAGGAGGCAATAAATTGTTGCGTTCTATGAATAAAGGAGATGATTGGAGTGCGATTTCAGGAGATTTGACTAAAGGTGGAAAAAAAGGGAATGTTGCTTTTGGTACCATTACAACTATTAGTGAATCTCCTTTTGCATTTGGAGTGATTTATGTTGGTACCGATGACGGGCTTATTCAAATCACCAGAAATGGAGGTGTGACTTGGGATAATATATCCAATGGCCTACCAAAAGATCTTTGGGTGAGTAGGGTTGTCGCTTCAAAACATGATAAAGCACGTGTTTATGTAACGCTTAATGGATATAGATGGGATGATTTTAATACTTATGTTTATTATAGTGACGATTATGGTGTTAATTGGATTCGTGTGGGAGATGATTTACCAAATTCGCCAGTAAATGTAATTCGAGAAGACCCTGTTAATAAATCTGTTTTGTATTTAGGAACCGATAATGGTGCTTATGTTTCATTTGATACTGGCAAGCATTGGGAAGCTTTTTCTAAAGGGTTACCTGCTGTTGCGGTACATGATATGGTTATTCAAGAAGATAAAAACGATTTGCTAATTGCAACACATGGACGAAGTATTTATAGTGTGAATGTAAAGCCTTTACAAGAAATCAATATAGCTGAAATAAATACACCTATAACTTTCTTTGGGGTTAATGAAATCCGATATTCCTCACGTTGGGGAAATTCATGGAGTAAATGGCTAAAAGCATATCAGCCTTTGAAAACCATTAAATTTTATTCCGTTAATTCAGGTAAAAAAACAATTGAAATTTATTCCATACATAATGTGCTACTAAATACGATTAAATTAGAGGTTGTAAAAGGGTTTAATTATGTTGATTACGATTTAACAATTTCAGAAAAAGGCGCGAAACACCTTTTAAAGCAAATTAAAGATATTGATCTTAATAAAGCTAAAGACGGGAAATATTATCTTCCTAAAGGAAAATACATTATACAGATTGGTGCGCAGGAAACAACTTTAATCGTTAAATAAGCTGTTTTATATTTAATTGTTATTAAAAAATAAAAGCAATGAGAAATTTAAAAATTATAGTGATAATATTAACTACGGTGTTTGTGTCGTGTGTAGTGGATAATGATGAACCTGTAAATGAATTGATTCGGCAGCCTCCAGCAAACCTTGTTATTAAGTTTCAATTAGATTCTACGCAAGCGCGTTTGGATAATCAAGGGCAGTTGGCAGTTGTTCCTTCAGGGCATGCTGCGCAATCTCCAAGTATAACTAAGCTTAGTGCTAATTATATAGAGTTCTTGCCAAATTCAACGACACCATTGGGAGATGGTAATGTCGTTTTTTCAGGAGTAGAGACAGTGGTTGATGGCGTGACAGCTATAGATTTTCAGAATGCTGTTTTTGTTGAAAATGAAGGGGTTTTTATAACTATTCCTCTAAGTGAATTAGCCGTTGGTAGTTATGAATGGGCTAGAGTGTCTATAGCCTATCAAGAAGGTGGAATCACGCTTTTGGGAGCAGATGGTAATGATCATGAAGCAACATTAGCTAGTTTTATAGGGTATAATAATTATATTACATTATTGAATTTAGGAGATGAAGTGATTGATGTAAACAGTAATAAATTGCAAGGCTTTTGGGTGGTGAATACCGAAGCAGGGCTATTGCAAGGTCAGACGCCAGAAGGCGCAACTACAGTTCCAAATCCTTTGTTTGATTCTTCTCCAATTCCAGAGGGATCTAGTGTTATTACTGGGCAATTTGAAAACGGATTTACTATAACAGGAGAAGAAACGGAAGATATAGAGATGACGTTGTCTTTTTCTGTAAATAATAGTTTTGAATGGGTTGAAGTTATTGAAGATGGAAAATATGAGCCTACTGCAGGAGAGCAAATCATAGATATGGGCATTAGGGGAGTTGTGCCAATGGTTACCAGTGAGTAATTTTTGTTAGTTGGTTTTAAGAATTGAAATTGTGTTAGTTGTCGATTGTATGTGCTATGTAATTGTGATTTAGTTTTGCGCTTGTAATTCGAATTTTAACAAAAATTTAAATTGAAGATTTGTTGTTAACTTATACCGATTCTAAATAGCGCTCAAAACCATAGTATATATTTGTGATACTAACTAGTGAGCATTATCTTTGTGGGACAATATTTTAACTACAAAAATAATGAGCGGAATTTTAAATTCTTCAATAGGAAGAAAGTTTGCTATGGCACTTTCAGCATTCTTTCTAATGTTTTTCTTACTTCAGCATTTTGCAATTAATATCCTTTCGGTCTTTAACCCAGATACTTTTAATGAGGTTTCTCATTTTATGGGCACATTTCCTTTGGTACAATATGTGTTGCAACCTGTTCTTATTTTCGGTGTGATTTTTCACTTTATAATGGGATTTGTTTTAGAAGTAAAGAATAATAAAGCAAGGCAAATAAGCTATGCTAAAAACAATGGAGGCGCAAATTCCTCTTGGATGAGTCGTAACATGATTTGGAGTGGATTAGCCATTTTAGCGTTCATTTTACTTCATTTTTATGATTTCTGGCTGCCAGAGATTAATACCAAATTTATTGAAGGTGATTTGTCAGGGCTTCTCGATCCAAATAATGTGGACAGCGGTTACAGATATTATGAAGAGCTTCAACATAAATTTGTAGACATGTGGAGAGTTGTATTGTATGTCATTGCATTTGCTTTTTTAGCATTGCACTTATTACATGGGTTTAATTCTGCATTCCAATCAGTTGGAGCAAACAATAAATATACTAAAGGATTAATAGGGTTTAGTAGAATATATGCAATAGGCATTCCGTTGGGATTCATTTTTATTGCATTATTCCATCACTTTAACCACTAATAATAGAAATATATGGCTTTAGATTCAAAAATACCAAAAGGTCCAATAGCAGATAAATGGACTAATTATAAAAATAAAATTGATCTTGTAAATCCAGCAAACAAAAGAAATATAGATGTTATTGTTGTTGGGACAGGATTGGCAGGCGGTTCTGCCGCAGCTACATTAGCAGAATTAGGCTATAACGTGAAAGCCTTTTGCTTTCAAGATTCTCCTAGACGTGCACATTCTATTGCCGCGCAAGGCGGTATTAATGCTGCGAAAAATTATCAAGGAGATGGAGATTCTACTTATAGATTGTTTTACGATACTGTAAAAGGAGGAGATTACCGTTCGCGAGAAGCTAATGTGTATCGTTTGGCAGAAGTATCTGCTAATATTATCGATCAATGTGTCGCTCAAGGTGTTCCTTTTGCTCGTGAATATGGAGGACTATTAGATAACCGTTCCTTTGGAGGGGTTTTAGTTTCTAGGACATTTTATGCCGCTGGACAAACCGGTCAACAATTGTTGTTAGGGGCTTATTCTGCTATGAATCGCCAAATTGGTCGCGGTAAAATAAAAATGTATAACCGTCATGAAATGCTAGATGTTGTTAAGGTGGACGGCAAAGCGCGTGGTATTATAACGCGTAATTTAGTGACCGGAGAAATAGAAAGACATTCTGCACATGCTGTAGTTCTTGGAACTGGTGGTTATGGTAATGTATTCTTTTTATCGACCAATGCTATGGGCAGTAATGTAACAGCAGCATGGAAAGCTCATAAACGTGGGGCTTATTTTGCAAACCCATGTTATACGCAAATACATCCAACATGTATTCCTGTTTCTGGAGATCATCAATCTAAATTAACATTGATGTCTGAATCTCTTAGAAATGATGGTCGTATATGGGTGCCCAAAAATAAAAAAGATGTTGAGGCTATTCGTAATAAAACATTAAAGCCAATAGATATTGCAGAAGAGAATCGAGATTATTACTTAGAACGTCGTTATCCTGCATTTGGTAATCTAGTGCCTCGTGATGTTGCCTCTCGTGCAGCAAAAGAACGATGTGATGCTGGTTTTGGAGTAAATGCTACAGGTGAAGCCGTGTATTTAGATTTTGCTTCAGCAATACAACGTTATGGTAAAGAACAAGCTCAAATAAAACATTTGGATTTAAACGATGCTGCTTTAGTAAAAAAATTAGGGCAAGAAGTTGTTAAGAATAAATATGGAAATTTATTCCAGATGTATGAGAAAATTGTTGATGAAAATCCATACGAAACACCAATGATGATCTACCCTGCTGTACATTATACAATGGGTGGTGTTTGGGTCGATTATAATCTAATGACAACGGTTCCTGGCTTATATTGTATAGGAGAAGCTAATTTTTCAGATCATGGTGCAAATAGATTAGGTGCTTCAGCTTTAATGCAAGGTTTAGCCGATGGTTATTTTGTGTTGCCTTACACTATAGGGGATTACCTTTCTGATGATATCCGAACAGGGCCAATTTCTACTGAAACAAAGGAATTTGAAGATGCGGAGAAAGAAGTAAGAGCTAAAATTGATTTCTTTATAACTAATAAAGGATCGTATTCTGTAGATTATTTCCACAAAAAACTAGGTAAGATTATGTGGAATAAAGTAGGGATGTCTAGAAATGTAAAAGGGTTAACAGAAGCAATCCAGGAAATTAAAGCATTAAGAGAACAATTCTGGAAAGAAGTTAAAGTGCCAGGATCTAGTGACGAATTAAATGAAGAGTTAGCAAAAGCAGGGCGTGTAGCAGACTTTTTAGAGTTAGGCGAATTGTTCGCTAAAGATGCTTTAAATCGAGAAGAATCCTGTGGAGGGCACTTTAGAGAAGATTCTGTAGAATTAGATGGAGAGCAAAAAGGAGAGGCATTACGAAACGATAAAGAGTTTGCTTATGTTTCTGCTTGGGAATATAAAGGCGAACCAAGTGATGCTATTTTACACAAGGAAGAATTAGAGTTCAAGGACATTGAATTAAAACAAAGAAGTTATAAATAAAAGGAAGACTATGAATTTAACCTTAAAAATATGGCGTCAAAAAAACGCCAATGAAAAAGGAAAACTAGTGGATTATAAGATTAGTGATGTATCTCCAGATATGTCTTTCCTTGAAATGTTGGACGTATTGAACGAACAACTTATAAATAATGGGGATGAACCTGTTGCTTTTGATCATGATTGTCGAGAGGGAATTTGTGGTATGTGTTCTTTATATATTAATGGTGAAGCACATGGGCCAGATAGAAGAGTTACGACATGTCAATTACATATGCGTATGTTTAAAGATGGTGATACTATATTTATAGAGCCGTTTAGAGCTAAGGCATTTCCTGTAATTAAGGATTTAGTAGTCGATAGAAGCGCTTTCGATCGTGTACAGCATGCAGGAGGTTTTATATCTGTAAATACATCTGGGAATACTATTGATGCGAATGCAATACCTGTTAATAAGGAAGATGCAGATAAGGCATTTGAGGCTGCTACTTGTATTGGTTGCGGCGCATGTGTTGCTAGTTGTAAAAACTCTAGTGCAATGTTATTTGTAGGTGCAAAAGTATCTCAATTTGCGTTATTACCACAGGGTAAGGTCGAGGCGACAGACCGTGTAATGAATATGGTAAAACAGATGGATGAAGAAGGTTTCGGTAACTGTACAAATACAGGTGCTTGTGAAGTTGAATGCCCTAAAGGAATATCCTTAGAGAATATAGCAAGAATGAATCGTGAATACTTAAAAGCATCTTTAAAAGGCTAATTAGTTAGGCGAAAGAAATAATAAAACAAAAGGCGATAAAAATTAATTTTTATCGCCTTTTGTTTATTCAAATTCATGCAATTACGCTGTGTAAAGGCGTCTCTTTATTAATTTAAATAATATATATAGCCAAAATTAAACCAAACCAACCAATCGTTGTTTCTATTTGAAGAGGATTCGTGGTTTAATCCATCTACCCAATCACTAAAGTAATATTGAAACCTTAGGTTAAACATTATATCTGCTAGAGGCGCTATTTTGTATCTAACACCAACACTTGATACTATAGACCAGGTGTCCCCAGAGTCATCACTAACTGATCCGGCAGGCCAGCCAGAAAAGAAATTATCAGAATCATTTATATTACCAACAACATTATTACCCGTAGGTGATATATAAGCGGTGCTTACTTTAGGGCTAAAAGACGTGTAGTGTACTCCTAAACTTAAAAAAGGAGCAAATTTATAGCCGTATGCTTGAAAAGAGCGAATGCTAAGTGGGTAAAATTCTAATTCTGTACCGATGTCTATATTGTTAGCCTCTCCTGAGTGTGCTCTTAATCGATTAGAATCATCTGAAGTTTTTCCTTCTTCAACCCATTTTCCGAAATGGTTTAATTTGGTTTTATTCCATGATAATTCTGTTCTTAATTTGAAATGGTCATTAAAGTAGGTGTCTGTTGTGTAGCAGTTGCAATCCGCAGTATAGGCAAAATTCATATAATGAACCAACCCGATACCTATTCCCACGTTTCCTCTATCTGAAGAAAAATCATTCCGTTCACCAAAATCAGACTGAAATGCTATAGGTCCAGTAACAATACCGATTTCGTGGGAGAAGCCAGATTGAGAAAAAGCAGATTGAGAGGCAAAAAATAGTGAGAATAATAACGCTAATTGTTTTGCTTTAAGTATAGTATGGTTCAAAATTTTGAGGCTTATAATTAGGCAAATATATAAAAACCCGATTAACCAACAAATTTTATAGATAAAATGCAGTTGGCTGCACGTTTCTATTTTGGGATAAAGGGGCTAAATTTACTTTTGCGAATTTAAAAAAAATTAAACGTAATTTTTAAAGATAACGTATATTTGTAGTGAATAAGATATAACGTATTTGTAATTATACAAGCAAATGAAAAATAAAATAGAAGCATTTTTAGACCTTGTAAAAGAAAGAAATGGTAATGAGCCAGAGTTCTTACAAGCTGTGCATGAAGTAGCAGAAACTGTAATACCATTTATTGAAGAGAATCCTCAATATCAAAACAAGATGTTATTGGAGCGAATGGTTGAACCAGAACGAACAATAATTTTTAGAGTGCCTTGGATTGACGATAATGGGAATACGCAAGTCAATAGGGCTTTTAGAGTAGAGTTTAACTCTGCGATTGGGCCTTATAAAGGAGGATTACGATTCCATCCATCGGTAAACTTGAGTATCCTTAAGTTTTTAGGATTCGAACAAGTCTTTAAAAACAGCTTGACAACTTTACCTATGGGTGGAGGTAAAGGAGGTAGTGACTTTAACCCTAAAGGTAAAAGTGATAATGAAGTAATGCGTTTTTGCCAATCTTTTATGAGCGAGCTGTATAGACATATTGGCGCTAACACCGATGTTCCTGCTGGCGATATAGGAGTTGGTGGTCGTGAGATCGGGTATATGTTTGGGCAATATAAAAGATTAAGAAACGAATTTACAGGAGTTTTAACAGGTAAAGGTGCTTCTTATGGAGGGTCATTAATTAGACCTGAAGCAACAGGATACGGCTGTGTGTATTTTGCAAAGAATATGTTAGCAACAAAGAAGGATTCTTTTGAAGGAAAAACAGTTGTAATATCTGGATCTGGAAATGTAGCACAGTATGCTTGTGAAAAAGTAACAGAATTAGGCGGTAAAGTGGTAACCTTATCTGATTCTTCAGGATATATTTATGATAAAGATGGAATAGATGCTGATAAATTAGCCTTTGTTATGAATCTTAAAAATATTAAAAGAGGAAGAATCAATGAGTATGTAGCGGCATATCCTAATGCTGTCTTTTATAAAGGGGAAAGACCTTGGAGTGTTGATTGTGATGTTGCATTGCCTTGTGCAACTCAGAATGAATTAAACAAAGAAGAAGCGGAAGCTTTAGTTAAAAACAATGTTCTTGCTGTTGCGGAAGGAGCGAATATGCCAACAACCCCAGAAGCTATTGAGGTCTTGCAAAAAGCAAAAGTTTTATTTGCACCAGGAAAAGCATCTAATGCTGGTGGGGTTGCTACTTCTGGTTTAGAAATGAGTCAGAACTCATTAAGATACAATTGGACAAGAGAAGAGGTGGATGCTAAATTGCATCAAATTATGAACGATATTCACGAGTCTTGTATTGCTTATGGTACGCAAGACGATGGCAGTGTAGATTATGTAAAAGGTGCAAATATCGCAGGTTTTGTTAAAGTTGCAGATGCTATGCTTGCCCAAGGTGTGGTTTAATATACACTAAGATAATTTAAAAAAGCTTTCCAATATGGAGAGCTTTTTTAGTTTTTGTATATATTTTTGCAATTTAAGACGTTATTAGCTCAGTGTCCCATTTAAATTAAAGTTATGAAAATAAGACTCTTATTAATAATAGTATTTTTAGTACCAAAATTCTTCTACTCACAAGATTTTTCTGATTTATGGAAAGGACATTTTTCCTATCTGGATATTAGTGATGTATCTGAAGGGGGTACTAAAGTATATGGCGCTTCAGAAAATGCGATTTTTACCTATGATTTTCAAACTAAAGCTATAGAAAAACTATCGACTATACATGGTCTGTCAGGGGAAACTATTTCTGCTATCCAATATGTTGAAGAAAATGGACTATTACTTATAGGTTTTGAAAATGGCCTAATGCAAGTTTATATAGAATCGAGTGAGGAGTTTATCACTGTAGTTGATATTTTAGATAAACCAACAATTCCCCCCAATAATAAACGACTCAATCATTTTTATATTTATAACGGATTTGCATACATCTCTACAGGTTACGGCATTTCATTGTATGATATTAATGCTTTAGAATTTGGAGACACTTATTTTATAGGAGTTAATGGCGCTCAAATAAATGTTAATCAAGCAACGGTTTTAGACGATTATATTTACGTAGCGACATCTGCTGGAATTAGAAAAGCACTGGTTGGGAGTTCTAATTTAATTGATTATGAACAATGGCAACAAATAGATGCTGCAGACTGGATAGGTATAGAATCTATAAATGATAAAATTTATGTAGCAAGCTCAAACAAATCTGTTTATGAATTAATCGCTAATAATGTTGTGTTAAAGGCAACTTATACATATAATATTAAAGATTTTCGTAATGTAGCGGATAGGCTAATTGTTGTGACTCAAAAGGAAGTGTATTTGTATGATGTTATGACAGGTTTTGTTGTAGCATCATCCGTTGTGAATGTTCCCGAATTTAATACCGATTTTTCTTCAGCAACATTGAGTGTTAATAATGAGTTATTTATAGGCTCATTAGGGGATTTTGCAGTTGGGAGATCAGGATTCGGAATTTTAAAAACTTCGTTAGAAGATTCTTCTAATTTTGAAGAAGTTCATCCAGATTCCCCATTGTCTAATAAAGTGTTTTCTATAAAAGCATTTACTGAAAATTTATGGGCTACCTATGGAGATTATTCTGTTTCTTTCAATCCTTATCCACTAAAAAAAAGAGGAATTAGCCACTTGCGAGGCGAGAAATGGGTTAATATTCCCTATGATAGCGTTTTAGGAGCTATTAATTTAAATACGATTAATGTAAACCCATTAAATACTAATCAAATATTTATAAGTTCATTTTTTAGTGGGGTATTAGAAGTTAATAATGATATTCCTACGACCTTGTATGGGGAAGGGAATAGTACTTTTGTGGGGATTAATCAGCCAGCTGGCTTAGATATAAGAAATGCAGCATCTACAATAGATAGAAATGGTGTTTTGTGGGCTACCAATGCAAGAACTATAAATCTTTTAAAATCTTTTGATATAGCCTCTGGCGTATGGAAAAGTTATGATTTTAGCGCCATACTAGTTAATGAAAATAGTGAATTTGGTATTGATGATATGGATGTTAGCTCTGATGATATCAAGTGGTTAGGAGGTCTTCGGCTTGGAATTATTGGTTATGATAGTACTAACAATCAATTGAAATATATTAATGGAGAAGAAAATAATATGCCATCAGGGGCAGTTAAAGCTGTTTGCGTTGATAAAAGTAATGCGGTCTGGATAGGAACAATTGCAGGATTAAGAGTAATATATAATACCTCTGAGTTTTTTAGTAATCCTAATTTTAGAGCTTCAGAGATTATTACTTTAGATAATGGAGAGGCTAGTGAACTTTTATTTCAGCAATACATTACAGATATAGAGGTCGATGGGGCAAATAATAAATGGGTAGGAACCTTAGCTACTGGATTGTATTATTTTTCAGAAGATGGGCAAGAAACCATATATCATTTTACAAAAGACAACTCTCCACTACCAACAAATGAAATAACAGACGTTTCTTTAGATGAGGCTAATGGAGTAGTTTATGTCGCGACAAATAAGGGAATGGTCTCTTTTAAATCAGGCACCTCTAGCGCTGGTGAAACGCTTAATGATGTTTACGTTTATCCAAACCCAGTAAGACCTACATTTAATATAATAGAAGATAAAGTTAAAATTAAAGGGCTAACAGATAATGTGAATATTAAAATTACAGACATTGAAGGCAACCTTGTAACAGAGGCTGAGTCTAGAACGAACCCTAGATTTAGAGGTTATAATCTTGAAATAGATGGTGGTACAGCATTATGGAATGGGAAAAATCTAGCTAACAGAGTGGTGGCATCTGGCGTATATCTAGTTCTAATATCTGATTTAGATTCTTTAGAAACGAAAGTGTTAAAAGTAATGGTTGTTAGGTAATGTTTATTACAACTAAAGCTATAGTGCTTTCTAAAATAAGATATAGAGATAATGATATAATAGTAAAATGTTATACGCAAGAGAATGGTATTGTAAGCTTTTTATTAAAAGGCGCTTATAAAGCTAAAAAAGGCGTTTCTAAAATTGCTTATTTTCAATTGTTGTCACAATTACAGTTGGTTATCGATTATAAAGAAAAGCGTTCACTTCAATATATAAAAGAGGTTAAGAATAACTATTTATATGGTAGTTTACACACCAATATTTTAAAAAGTGCTATCGTCATGTTCTTAGCAGAAATCCTGTCTATAGCTCTTCAAGAAGAAGAACAAAATGATTCGCTTTATAGTTTCTTGGAAACTACTTTACTATGGTTAGATGCTAATAATCATTTTGCAAATTTTCATTTACTTTTTTTATTAGACTTATCTAAATATCTTGGTTTTTATCCAGATACAGAGAACATAGATGCGCCTTATTTTAATTTGAAATCAGGAGCGTTTGAACTCTTAAATGATACTAAGTATTCTGTTTTAGGAGAGAATTTAACATTGTTAAAAACACTGTTAGGCACAACATTTGATGATTTAGAAAAAGTGAAGATGAACTCAAAACGAAGACAGTCCTTTTTAAGTTTAATTTTACTTTATTTTGAGTTACATTTGGGCAGTTTTAAAAACCCTAAATCTCTACAAATATTCAATGAAGTTTTTAATTAATAATAAAACGTGTTTTTTTAGTCTTTGGTTGTGTTTGTTTACAGTGATATTAGTGCAAGCTCAAACTATTAAAATTGTAAATAAAATAACTAAAGAGCCTGTAGTTGGTGTTGCAATATTTAATAATGAGCAATCAAAAAGTGTTGTTAGCGATATTGAAGGAAATGCAATTATTGATGTTTTTAGCCCTAAAGAGCGTATTTATTTTCAACATATTTCCTATCAATTAAAAATAATTACTAAATCTAAAATAAATAAGGAGCTTGTTTATTTAGATTTAACTACTCAAGGTTTAAACGAAGTTGTTATTTCTGCATCCAAATTTGAAGAAAATAAACGAGACATTCCTAAAAAAATACTAAGTGTAAATGCTAAAAGTATAGCGTTTGCAAACCCTCAAACTAGTGCCGATTTATTAGAATCGACAGGTCAAGTTTTTATTCAAAAAAGCCAATTAGGTGGTGGAAGTCCCATTATTAGAGGTTTTTCAACAAATAGACTTTTAATAACTGTAGATGGTGTAAGAATGAATAATGCTATATTTAGAGGCGGTAATCTTCAAAATGTGATATCTGTCGACCCCTTTTCTGTTCAGAATACTGAAGTTATACTTGGTGCAAGCTCAGTTATTTATGGTAGTGATGCAATTGGTGGTGTTATGAGTTTTTATACACAACCTGCTCAATTATCGTACTCAGATTCGACTTATCTAAAAACTAAAAGCGTCTTGAGATATGCTACTGCAAATGAAGAAAAAACAGCACATTTAGATTTTAATTATGGGCTTAAGAAATGGGCTTTTTTAAGTAGTGTAAGTTATACCTCATTCAATGATTTAAGGATGGGAAAAAACGGGCCTGAAGAATATTTGAGACCAGAATTTGTAGTGACTAATAATGGAGCGGATAGTATTGTGAAAAATAATGATCCATTAATTCAAAAAGAATCGGGTTACAATCAAATTAACCTAATGCAAAAAGTGCGCTATGAACCTCAAGAAAATCTTAGTTTCGATTTAGGGGTGTTTTATACAGCAACATCAGATACACCGAGGTACGATAGGTTAATTCTGTACAAGGATGATGTTTTGAAATCCGCAGAGTGGTATTATGGGCCACAGAAATGGTTTATGGTTAATTTAAATGTGACAAAATTAAGTAGTAATTCTAATTTGTATGATAAAATAAAAGTAACTACAGCTTATCAAAATTTTAAGGAGAGTAGGATTAATAGAAATTTCCAATCTGAAAATCGAGCAAATAGAAAAGAAATGGTTGATGCCTTTTCATTCAATCTTGACCTAGAAAAAGCACTTAGTTTAAAGACTAAATTGTTTTATGGATTAGAATTTGTTTATAATTATGTTACGTCTCAAGGGCGTGAGCAGAATATTATTACTGGTGCATCTAATGATTTAGTAACGCGATACCCTAATGGATCCACATGGGAATCTACAGCAGTTTATACTAATATAAAATATAAACCAAATCCCAAATTAATTTTTCAATCAGGATTACGTTTTAATACGGTTCATTCTAAATCTGATTTCACCGAGAACAATAGGTTCTTAAACTTGCCTTTTGAGACTTCAAATAATAGTTCAGGAGCCTTAACGGGAACTGCTGGGCTTAGTTGGTTGCCAAATAAAGTACTACAATGGAGGTTGAATTTTTCTACGGCGTTTAGAGCTCCAAATATTGATGATATAGGTAAGGTTTTCGATTCAGAGCCAGGAGCTGTTGTTGTTCCTAATGAAGATCTAAAGCATGAATATGCTTATGGAGGAGAATTAGGAATGCTTTTAAATTTTAATGATAAGATTGTTCTCGATACAGCAACATATTATACTTATTTAAACAATGCATTAGTGAGAAGGGATGGTAGTTTAAATGGTGAAACTAGTATCATTTATGATGGTGAGTTGAGTAGCATTCAATCAATCCAAAATGCATCTGAATCTAGAATTTATGGCTTAGAATTAGGAATGAAAATTAATTTTTCAAAAGCCCTAAAGCTCACATCTCAATATAATATTATTGGCGGAACAGAGAATGATCAAGGCATTGACGTGCCTGTGAGACATATAACTCCTAATTTTGGAAACACACATTTAATATTTGAAAGCAATAGGTTTAAAACAGATGCTTATATTAATTATAGTGAGGCGTTATCGTTTTATCAATTATCTCCTGTTGAAATAGAAAAAGCATATATCTACGCTATAGATGAAAATGGAAACCCTTACTCTCCGTCTTGGCATACTTTTAATTTGAGAACGCAATACCAGCTTAACGAATATGCATCATTAACTGCAAGTGTAGAAAATATTACAGACCAACGTTACAGAACCTATTCTTCAGGAATAGTAGCACCGGGGCGGAATTTAATATTATCAATAAAATATAGTCTTTAAAATAGGTTATCTGCTTTTCATTTACAAAGCTTAAGGACATTCGAAAAAAACAATGTAATGCATTTAAATAGTAAGACGTATACGGTGCAAGAAGCAACAAGGAAATTAGAACGTTACTGTGTTTATCAAGAGCGTTGCCACAAAGAGGTAAATGATAAATTGAAAGGTATGAATATGATACCAGAAGCAATTAATGTTATAATCGTTCATCTTTTGGAGCATAATTTTTTAAATGAAGAAAGATTTGCAAAAGCTTATGTTCGCGGTAAGTTTAGTACTAAGAAATGGGGGAAAAGAAGATTAACAATAGAACTTAAAAAGAGAGCAATTTCTAATGCTAATTTAAAAATAGCCTTAAATGAGATCGCTGATACAGATTATATAAAGACTTTCAATAGGTTGGCTGAGAAAAAGGCGAATACAATACTAGAAGGTGATTTACAAAAGAAAAGAAAAAAGCTTATGGACTATCTATTGTACAGAGGGTGGGAGTCTCATTTGGTCTATGATAAGGCAAATGAATTAATTAAGTAAGACTCAAGATCTTTTATTTGTTCTAATAATGGCTTGTTTATTTTTCCAATCAATCCATCTTTGCCCTCCTATACGGCGCATAATGTTATCTATGTTTCTCATAATTAAAATATTATAAACGGCTTTGCTTAATGTTTTGGGATGCCTAGCAATAGCGCGAAGACTCATTGAAAAACCAGGAGTTATATATTTTATATAATGCCAATAACCTTCGGGAATGTATAATACTTCTCCATGGTTTAATTTACAGGTCCAACCTTTGGTCTGTTTTAAGGCTGGCCATTTTTTAAAATCGGGATTTGAAAAATCAATATCTTCACGCACAATTAAAGAATGTGGTATTTTATAGAGGTATTTACTTTGGTTTTGATCAAATAGAATACATTGTTTTTGACCTTCAAAATGAAAATGGAAGATGTTTGCTAAATCTATATCATAATGCATAAAGGTATGCGAATCCCTTCCTCCAAAAAATAACATTGGCAGGCTTTTCATTAAGCGCAACCCAAAGTCTGGAAATGAAAAGTCGTTTTGAAGCCTTGGGATCTCTTTTAATATATTCCAAAGAAAAATACGATACTTAGTAGGTTCTCTTTTTAATAAGTCAACATACGCGCTCATTTTCATTGTAGTATGTGGTTCGTTAAAAGCATCATTAAAATTTACAGGCCTATCATCATATAGGGGGACAATTTTGTCCCCCGCAATAGCTTTCATATATTCTAGATCCCATTTGGAATAGGCTGGCCAATCTTCTATACATTGCTCTATCACCACAGGTTTTTGTGGCTTGAAATAATGTGTTATAAAATCCTTTTTATTTAAGTTTTTAACACGCGGGATATCTTGAAGGTTTAGTTTCAAAAGATAAAAATTTAGCGTATAAAATTAAAAAAACGCAACGAATTTAAAAAAACACCCCTTCTTTTTTGAATTCTATTTAACAGTCTTGGCTTTTTGTTTTGCCTCTTCGTTTCTTTGTATAGTATGTTCTGGTCTTGTCCATTTTGGTTTCTCTCCAAGGGATTGGAATTCCGAATCTGATGCTTCTACTGTTTGTGGCTGAGTTTTTTTTGTAAATGGTTTTTGCGGGTTTAAACCAAGGAGTTCAAACATTTTCATATCCTCATTCACATCAGGATTTGGAGTTGTTAAAAGCTTGTCTCCTGCAAAAATAGAGTTGGCTCCAGCAAAGAAGCACATGGCTTGTCCCTCTCGACTCATTTGAGTACGACCAGCACTTAAACGGACTTGTGTTTCTGGCATCACAATACGTGTGGTAGCTACCATACGAACCATTTCCCAAATAGAAACAGGTTTTTGCTCCTCTAGGGGTGTGCCTTCAACTGCTACAAGTGCATTTATCGGTGTCGATTCTGGTTGTGGATCTAAAGTAGATAGTGCGACTAGCATACCTGCTCGATCTTCTATTTTTTCTCCCATTCCGATAATTCCACCAGAACAAACGGTTACATTTGTTTTACGTACATTGTCTATAGTATTTAAGCGATCCTCATAACCACGAGTGGAAATGACTTCTTTGTAATATTCTTCGGAAGAATCTAAATTGTGATTGTAAGCATATAAACCTGCTTCTGCTAAGCGCTGTGCCTGATTTTCAGTAATCATACCTAATGTACAACAGACTTCCATGTCTAATTTGTTAATGGTGCGAACCATTTCCAAAACCTGATCAAATTCCTCACCATCTTTAACATTACGCCATGCAGCGCCCATACACACGCGTGAACTTCCTGATGATTTTGCACGTAAGGCTTGTGCTTTTACTTGTTGTACGTTCATTAGGTCATTGCCTTCTATGTCTGTGTGGTAACGAGCAGCTTGTGGGCAATACCCGCAATCTTCTGGGCAACCCCCTGTTTTAATAGATAATAGTGTGCTTACTTGAACAGTATTTGGATCATGATGTAAACGATGTATTGTCGCTGCTTCATATAATAGATCCATTAAAGGCTTATTGTAAATATCAAGAATTTGTTCCTTAGTCCAGTCGTGTCTTATCTCGTTCATAAAAGAAATGTTATTTGAAGCAAAAATAACTATAAGGATTTAGATAAGATATTTAAAATGTGAAAATTTATATATAAACAAAATTTAATAAAGTCTTGATTTTTAACAAGCTATAGTAAGTGGTTTTTTTTGAGGTTGTTTTTTAAAAAAACCACCTTAATGTTTTGCGTTAAAAAGTGTAGTTTTGGCGAAATTATTAAATCAATTATTTAAATGAAAAAAGTATTAGGATTATCTGTTGCTGTATTGTTTTTAGCAACAAGTTGTGGAACTGTAGGAGTAGTATCAACACCTTCAAATTATGTTTCTGCAGGAAAAGACGTTAGTGTTGTTAAGAAGAAAACTAACATTCTTGGATTAACAGCAATGGATGCTCAAAAAGAAGCTACATCTGGATTAAAAGAATTAGAGAAAAAATGTTCTCAAGGTGTAACAAATGTAACGACTACTGTGTCTGTAAAATCACTTTTGATTCTAGGATTTGAAAAATTAGAAATATCAGGAAATTGTAAATAATTTCTTAATTATTCAAGAAGTGGCTTTAACATTTGTTTTAGCCATTTTTTGTTTTTATTGAGTCTTAAAAAACTAATATTCTGTAAGGGCTTTAAAGCGTTTTACTATATGTTATAAATAGGAGAATAGAAGATATGCTTTACCTAGTATTCATTTAACATTGTTAAATAAATTGAGAATCGTTATTTCCAACTATGACCTTTTAGCTTCATTGCTGCTTTTAAGATATCTTTTTGACTTATTAGCCCAATTAATTTTCCACCTTCAACGATAGGAAAACGGCGTCGTTTGGAATTAAGAAATTTACTTGCAGCATCAAAAATATTCAAATTTCTATCTATAGTTTCAACATTAGTAACCATAAATTTTTTAATGCTATCTCTATCTATTGGCATATTGTAATAACGACAATCACTTATTTGTTTAATGCAATCACCTTCGGAAATAATCCCTATTAACTCGTTATTTTCATTAACAACAGGGCCTCCAGAAATACGATTATTAATTAAAATGTCTATAACCTCTATAACCGATTGGTCTGGGTTAAATGTTATTAGATCTCTGGTCATATAATCACTAACTTTTAGTGGTATATTGTCTGTTGTTTGCTGCTGTCCTTTTCTGGCTCCTTGAAAACTTTTTATACCCATAACTCTGTATTTTATACTTCAATTTAAAGTTACTCATTTTTAATGACTTGACCTAAATGCTAAATTGAATCTCTTTCTTAAATTTATTGAGTGTTACTAAATAGTAGTGCATGCCAAAATCAAAAATAATTTGAAGCTAAATTTGTATGCTTTGAGTAATACGATACTAATTAAGCAGCTTTTTGTTATTTAATTAGTATTGTTTTATGAGTTTTACTGCATATTTTTTATAGTTTTGAATGATTATAAAAAAAACAAATGAAACAACTAGTATTAGTAGCGCTTTTAACAAGTGGATATTTGGTGAACGCTCAGAGTGATTCTGAATTAGAAAAACATTATCAAGCGTATTATAAGCAAATGAAATCGCAAGGCGATGCTCAAGGGGTAATAAATGCGTTAACGCACTTAAATGTTTTATCGCCTTCCCAAGCGAGAAGAGATACTTTGGCTTATATTTATTTAAATGAAGGGAGACATTTACAGGCGTTAAATACTATAGGTATTGATGTTGATCCCTCTAATTCGGATCTGGGATTAGAAGTTAAAGCTGTTTCCTTAAAAGCTTTAAGAAAACCTAAATTAGCAATTCCGCATTTTGAAGCTTTGTATAAGCGTAATTCCAACCCTATTGTCGCTTATGAATTAGCAGAATTGTATTTACAACTTAATGATATTGCAGAGGCAAAAAAGTATGCTATTTCTGGTATTTCTAATGTTAAAGATGATACAATGATGTCTTTTTATGAGACACAACAACCTTATCAAGTGCCGCTAAAAGCTGCATTTATATATTTAAACGCTTTAATAAAATTTAATGAAGATAAAGCCGCTAACCTTGATGTTGCAGTTTTAATATTAGATGATGCTTTAAAATTAGCTCCTAATTTTAATTTGGCTCAAATAAGTAAAAATGCAATACTGTCTCTAAAAACAAAGCCTGAAGGTGAACAAAAAGAATAACGGTTAGTATAAATAATGATTGTTTAAAAGCTTTTACTCTAATTTGGTAAAAGCTTTTTTTATGTGATAAACTATAAAAAAAAATATAAGAGTTGTTCGTTTTTTATAGAAATATTCTTTGAGTCACAGTAAAGTAGGATAAGTTTGCAAAAAAAACTTTAAAAAGTTGTATCTTTTGATATAAGGATAAAGACTTCAATATATGAACAAAAGCAAGAGTACTATGTTTTTTTTTGATGACATTCATACGGTAGAGAATAATTTTATAAAGCTAAATCCAGAAACCTTAATAAATTTATTTGGAACCAAAGCTGTTACTTCATTATGGCTTGCAGATATGGATTTTACTGTAGCCGAGCCAATTACTAAAGAAATAAAGCGTATTGCCGATAGAGCTATTTACGCTTATGAATTTGAAACGGATACGGTATATGATGCCATAATCGGGTGGAATGAAAGAAGGCACCAATTAGCGCTTTGTAAGTCTAATTTTTTACAAGTTCCCGGAGTGTTATCTGCGATTTCTATTATTATACAGGAATTAACCTGTTCTAATGATGGTGTACTCATACAAACTCCGGTATACCATCAATTTGCTCAAATTATTAAAAAAAATAACAGGCGAGTTGTGAAAAATCCATTACAAATTAAAGACGGCGTCTATCAAATGGATTTTGATGATTTAGAGCAAAAATTAAAAGAGGATAATGTGAAAATGATTCTATTATGTAATCCTCACAATCCTGTAGGGAGGGTATGGAAGCGGGTTGAGCTTGAAAGGTTATTAAAATTAGCAAAACACTATAATGTTAAAATAGTAAGTGATGAAATTCATTCGGATATAATTTATAAAACACATTGCTTTAATAGTATTTTGTCTCTTGAAGCGTCTGAGCATATTGCTTTATTGGGGTCGCCTGCAAAAACTTTTGGGATGCAAAGCATATCTAGTGGTTATATTTATACTTTAGATAATAGCATTAAAAATAAATTAAATCATAAAATAGAATCCTTATTCTTACAGCATGGTAATGCGCTAAGTAATTATGCCACAATTGCCGCTTATACTTATGGCGATGATTGGCTTGATGGTTTGTTGTTATATTTAGATAAAACAATTTCTTGGATACGAGAATTTATAAAGGAAGAAATACCAGAGATAAATATTATTTGTCCCGAAGGGACCTATCAGGTTTGGCTAGATTTTAGAAAGTTAAATTTAACTAAACCTGAATTAGAGGACTTAATTATCAATAAAGCAAAACTTGGATTGGCTATGGGAACTTGGTTTGGAAGCGAAGGTTTTGGTTTCGCTAGAATGAATATAGCTTCTCCTAAACTAAAAATAGAAGGCGCATTTAAAAATTTAAAAATAGCGATAAAAGGTTAGTTTTATTGAGCTATGAATGATGTTATTTAATAAATATAAACAAATAGTAAGTTTTTATAAAGTAGATAAATATGAAAACATATGATGTTATTATAATTGGAGGAGGACAAGCAGGATTGTCGCTTGCTTTTTTTTTAAAAAGAAGCTCGTTAAGCTATCTTATTTTAGATAATCAAAACGAAGCCGGTGGGGCTTGGTTAAAAACTTGGGATAGTTTAAAATTATTTTCTCCAACAGAATACAGTTCCTTATCAGGCTGGGCAATGCCAAAAAGTAAAGCAGAATATCCAACGAAAGGTGAGTTTTTGAGTTATCTAGACGCTTATGAAAAACGTTATGGTTTCCCCGTTTTAAGAGCAACACAAGTAATTAAAGTAGTTAAAGAAAATAACCTTTTTAAAATAGAAACCAATCAAGGTATTTTTTATGCTAAAGCACTGATAAGTGCTACGGGAACTTCTAGTAAACCATTTATACCTCAAAATTATAATAATCAAGATTTTAAAGGCGATCAAATACATTCTGTAGATTATAAGAATTCAAATGCGTATAAAGGAAAAAAAGTACTCATAATTGGAGGCGGTAATTCTGGTGCACAAATTTTAGCAGAAGTATCTAAGTTTGCTCAAACTAAATGGGTGACTTTAGAGGCTCCCGTTTTTTTACCTGATGATGTAGATGGGCGCTATTTATTTAATGAGGCGAATGATTTTTTTTTAAATAATCCACAAACCCGTGAAGCACAAAAAACATCACTCTCTAATATTGTTATGATTAACACAGTAAAAGAAGCGAGAACAAGAGGGGTTTTAAGTGCCGTGAGACCATTTAAATCTTTTTATAGTGATGGTGTTGTTTGGGGAAATGATAGTAAAGAAAAATTTGATGCTGTGATATGGTGTACGGGATTTAGAGCAAATCTTGATCATTTACAATCGTTGAATGTGATTGAAAATAATTATATTAAAACGAATAATACACGTGCTTTAAAAGAACCTAACCTTTGGCTTGTTGGTTATGGTAACTGGACTGGATTTGCATCAGCAACAATTTACGGTGTTGGTAAAACGGCGCGTGAAACAATAAAGGAAGTGGTGTTAGCTCTTGAAAAATAAAGAGACCTAATTTTGTTAAAGAAGTGGTGTTTAAAAAAAATAGAGATGTTACGGTTTCTGCTTTATTTTTTTGTAAAACGTATTGGGTTTTAGGTTTTATTTAGAGAGTAAAATACTAACTGCATTTCCTCCAAAACCTACCGCATTTACTAAAATGTTTTGTAGTTTTTTAGGAGGTTTTTCATTTAAATAAGGGGTTGGAATAAAGGTTTGGTGTTGTAATATTAAAACAGCCATTTCAATACTTAACATCCCTGAAGCACCTAAAGTATGTCCCAGTTTCCATTTATTGGTCGTTAATGCTGGTGTATTGTTGCTAAAAACAGCATGTATTGCATTTATTTCTGAGCGATCTCCTTTAATTGTACCAGGTGTGTGTGTTATAATAACGTCTATATCTTCAGGAGTAATAGTGCCTAAGGCCATAGTCATCGATTTTATAAAGCAATCTCCATTCGTAGATAGTGAGACATTGTGTTTTAAGGGTTCTGTAGCATAGCCTATACCTTTTATAATAGCAAGTGCATTTGCTGTAATGCCAGGTTCCAAACAAGCCATAGCTGCTCCTTCACCTAAAACCATAGTGTTTTGGAGTTTTTTTAAATCTAAAGCACGACAAGGGTAGTCTGTTTTGTGTTTAGCATAGATTTTTAAAGCTTGCATTTGTGCAATAGTAAAAGGCGTTAATGCTGCTTCACTACCTCCAACCAAAAAGGTCTCGCATAAACCAGATTGTATCCAGGCGATCCCGTTTAGTAAGGCATGTAGTGCCGTAGAGCATGTTATCGAATGAGAAATCTCTGGTCCTTCTGTTTGTAAATCGTTAGCCACCCAAGAAGAAATATTTCCTAATGTTGTTGTTGGTGAACTTAATGTATCCGCTTTGTTTCTGCTTAAAAAATTAGTGTAATAGGTCTCAAATAACTGTGTAGCACCACGGGAGGATCCAATGTTTATTCCAAAGTTTTTTGAGGTTTTCCAATTTGCTTTTTCTATAGCCTTTCTTGCTGAATAAATAGCATAAAGCACAGCATTATCCAAAGCCTTGAATTTTATGTCTGAAGCTTTTAGGTTTGCAATTTCAGTTTTTGAACCTTGAGATAATTCTGAAATGAATTGACCTTCTCTTAAAGTTATAAAATGCGAATGATTCTTATAAGAATTCCACGTTTCGTTTGTAGAGTTCCCTAGAGGAGAAATAGATGAAATGGCTGTTATGGAAATTGGTTTTAGCACTAGAATAAATTTTGAAGCAAAAATACGAGTTCTCCGTATTTTCTAAATTAATAATACTGTTATTTAACTTGAAAATGTAACAAAATGAGTTTTATAGTTACCTATACTCTGTAAAATACTAATCTAAATCATTTTTTTTGCCTTATTAGAAAACAGAGATAAAGAAATAGCACCTTATAAAATTAAAAATGAAGCCATAAAAGCATTGAATAATGGTGGGCGTATTTATAATGTTTTTACTAAAGCAGAGGATGGTGTTATTAAGAGATTCAAGAATGATGATAAGGAGATTTAATTTTTTAGAGGTTCTGTATTATAGTGAAGGATTATAGCGGTGAAGATTGGCGTTAATTGATTTTTAATAATGAATAACAAATAAAACATAGATTTTAAATGGAAGAAACAAGAGGGAAAAGTTGGTTTGCACGGCATTGGGGATGGATTTTAGGTGGAGGTTGTTTAGTAACAATAGTGGTATTCATAATTGTTATTATTGGTGCTGTTTGGGGAGTCGCCAGTGCTATAGGAGAATCTGAGCCCTATAATTATGCTTATGAAAAAGCGATTCAAAATAAAGTAGTTATAGAAGCTTTAGGTGCGCCAATAGAAAAGGGTTTTATGGGATCTAATACAAAATATGCTTATAGTAATGGCGAAGCTAGTGTAGAAATGACAATACCTATTAATGGCCCGTTAAATGAGGCGCTAATTTATTTAAAAGGAGTTAAGGAAGATGATGAGTGGACTTATACGAAGCTTTTTGTAGATGTTAAGGATGTCGATGAAGATATAGATTTACTAATCGAAGAGGTCGAGAAACATAAAGGCACTTTAGAATTCTAAAGCGCCTTTGTTTTATTACTTTCGAGATTCAAGTTTTTCTAATCGCGATTGTAATTCAATCCATTTGTTATTAACTGATTTTAGCTTTAAAATTTCCTTTTCTTGTTGAATCGTATAAAGTGTTAATTCTTCAATTTTTTGAAGGAGTTTTATGTTCATTTCAGCTAGATGAATTCCTTCTCTTTTCATTTCTTCAGCAGAAGCTATTTCTGGTAAATGCTTGTTTTTAGTAATGAAAAGTTCAATTTCTTTTAAAGAGGGGAGTTTATAATTATTGTCAAAAACAAAATCGGCACCACCAGCAATAGCTGTGACTTTTACTTCTTGAGAGTGTATTTTTCCTGCAACTGTTAGCTTAGAGTCAGGGAATGTTGTGCCAATCCCGACATCACCATTCGATTCTATAACCATACGTGTTTCGCTAGTACCATTAAAACCATTTCTTGTACCAAATGCTAATCCATAATTAGAGTTTTTGGTTTCAATCCCAAAATCTATGAAGGCTTGTGTAGTACCGTCAATAACCTTTTGGAGTCTAAGAGTTGTGTTGACCCAGTTTATTCCGTTGTTATTTCTTTTATTTAAGATTTGAAATTTAGAATCATTACCTACAACATCTGTTTCAAAATTAGCTATAACAGATTTATTTCCTGTTGTTTGTCCTAGAGGCCCTGTTTTTACATGAAACGTGTTTTGTGGAGATGTTGTTCCAATTCCAACATTACCATTTCTCAGCATTACAAATTGAGAACTATTTAAATCTCCTCCTGCGTTTAAGCTAAAAGCACCAGAATTGGATCTGTCAATTCCCATTGAGAACCATGAAAGACCTTGGTCGTGAAATGTTTGCCAAGTATCATCACTAGTATTACCTTTTTCTATAAGTAAAGCTCTCCCATTTGGATTTACAAGCCTTGTTTCCCCAGTAATATGGTCTATTTGTGCATTTGTTTTAGAAATGATTCCAATTAATGCAATTAGTACAAATTTTATTTTCATATTTTATGATTTAGTTTGTAAATATAACCGAATTGTGTAGTACTGGAAAAACTAAAAAAAACAATTTTTATAATGAGAATATGTTATGAAGATAATAAAAGTGTTTTTTTTAAAGTATCTTGAAATTATTATAAACATATGTTTTGTAATGCATTAGGTGCCAATATTAGTATTTTAAAACCTGAGTTCGACGTAAGAAGAGTAAGTTTTTAGTGTATAAAAAGCAGAATATTTAGAAAGCGTTCTGTCTTATGCTTTCTAAAGATAAAATCACAAAAACATTCTGTTCTATTGATGATTTCTGTCTTGTTTTTTCCTGCTTTACAAAAACGACAATTTTCTACAGGAAAAAAGAGTAGAAAATACAAATTCATAATATCTACCAATGAGATAGTAACCATCACTGTTTTATTCCATTTAAGTGGTATAAGAGCCTTTAAACATTTCTATATTCATTATGTCCAAGAGCAGCTTAAACAAGTGTTTCCAAACACGGTTTCATATAATCGTTTTGTAGAGCTTAAGTAAGCCCATATACATATATTACCATTATGTATATGAAAACCTGCTGTCTAGGTCAATGTACTGGAATATCATTTATAGATTCTACCTCAATTCGAGCACGGATTTCTCAAAACAAAGTGTTTAAAAATATTGCTAGCATAGTAAGTCTACAAAGGGTCGCTTTTATGGATTCAAACTTCATATTATTATAAACGATAAAGGCGAACTTCTTGATTTTATTATTACTCAAGCTAATGTAGATTACAGAACACCTTTAAAAAACAGATAACTTCTTAAAGAAAATATTTGGAAAATTATATGCGGACAAAGGGTATATATCTAAGTAACTCTCAGCAGTATTATTTGATCACGGATTACATCTAGTAATAGGTATTAGAAACAATATGAAAAACGTAATGATGACTATGAAAGATAAAATATTACTTAGAAAACGTTCCGTTATAGAAACTATAAATGACCGACTAAAGAACATAGTGCAAGCAGAACATTCTAGACATAGAAGCTTTGGGAATTTTATTACCAATTCAGTAACGTTTTATTGCTTATTCTTTCCAAGAAAAGAAACCTAGAATTAAATTTGTAACAGAAAACACAGCACAATTAGCTTTGTTTTTATAAATCCTTATGTCGAACTCAGGTTGTTAGTAAAGAGATGTGTAGCTATATATATCAAAAAGCTATGGGATTGACCATAAGTAAAAGAAGGGATTCTAAATATGATTATAATTAAAGTTAGATTCTACTATATTATTAAGCGAACACCGCCTAATTCTTCTATTTTATAGGGAGATCTACTACTAGGGGAGCCTATAAACATAAAATTTATAGGGATATTCCATTTTTTGGAAAGAGCTCTAATTAGTGATGGAGAAAATTCTCCTTCTTCAACAATTAAGTCTATGTGAATTTCTGGATATTCTCGGCTTAAAAATTCAATCTCTTCAGCTAGTTTTTCTGGGAGCTTTGCTGTATTGTTTACAATAATTACAATTTTTACTTTTTTTGCATGTTCATTCCTTATAATATATAACATTACTTTGTTTAATGTGGCTATATTGCCTCCTTTAGTAAAAAAAACAAATTCTTGTTCGTTTATATCATCAATTGTTTTTTGAATTTTTTGGTCTAATCTAATAAAGTACTTGCGTATAGGGTTAAAAACCGCGTTACTTATTTTTAATATTAATTTTAAGAGGACAGTTCTATTCAGCATAATTATAATAAAAAGAATAGCAGGAATAAAATAATATAAAAATATGCTTATGTTACTAGGAGCTCCTTCTTTATAGGGCATAACAATATTGCCTATTAATGCAATAATAACAGCGGTTATGGCGATAAGAACTTTAAGCCAAGAAGCTTTTTCGGGTCTTGGTAAGCTGCTGCGTTTTACTTTTAATAAGATGTTTCCAATACCAAATAATGCCATAACAGATAGGAAGGAAATTGTATAAACACCAGCTAATAGTTTTACATTGCCATTTGTAATTAGTAAAACTGAAATGGAAAGTATAAGAAAGATTAGAATTATTCTATACGAGCTGCCTTTTTTGTTTTTTTTTAAGAAATAAGGCGGCATTATTCGGTCTAAAGTCATTCTTTCTAGTAGTCCTGTAACGCCTATAAAACTTGTTAAAACAGCACCACTCAATACGAGAAATGCATCGATAGCAATTAAGTTGGCCATCCAATTTCCGCCGACATGTTTTCCCATTTCTATTAATAAGGTGTTTTGATATACCTCACTTTGTAAAACAGGAATTGTAAACAAGGCTAAAGCAAAAATTGCGATTAATGGATTGATAATACTTATAACTGACCACATATTTCTTAAGGTCTTTGGGAATACACCTGTGTCTTGTTCTTCTACAAAATTAGCAGAACTTTCAAAACCAGAAACACCTAGCATAGATGCCGCAAAGCCTAAGAAAAGAGCATTCGTTATACTGCCTGTTCCAGAAAAATGCCAGTTGTTAAAGAAAAGGGTTACATCGTGTTTAATTAAGTAAAATATTATAAAGCCACTTAAAATAGTTAATGATGAAAGATGGAAAATAAAAATAGCAATAGCAACTTTGGAGGATTCTGTAATGCCGCCTATAGTAAGAATAGCGAAAAGACTTAAAAGTACTATTGTAATAGGGATTATTGGAATAGAAGGGATTAAGTGGTGGATGTAATGAATGGCTTCATTACTGGATATAACAGCAGTGGCCATATAGGAGAGTAATGTAAGAGTTGCAGCAAAGGAAGCTGTAAATTTACTAGTGGTGTTTAGTAGGGCATTGTAAGCACCTCCATTAAGCGGGAGTGCGCCAACAACTTCTCCATAAATTTTTCTAAATAAAAATAATACGAGAGAAACCATAAGTAATGTAATCCATGCATATTGTCCTGCAAAAGCAATAGCTAAAGCAGAGACATATAAAACAGAAGAACTTATATCATTACCACAAATTGCTGTGGCAGCCAATTGGGTTAATTTATTTTTTTTCGACATTATTTTGTGCTTGTTTTTTAATAAACATAGCGGTTGTGTATTGTGTGCCCTTTATTAGGTGTACACTATCAGTATTGATTAAAAAGTAGCGGGTTCGTTTTCAAGCTCACTAAGATAGAGGTGTCGCAAACGTTTTAAAACGTGTTGTACCAAAGTTATCTATTGAAGTAGAGATTTACAAGGAAATATAAGTTAATTCAATGTTAAGTATACTGCTACTAGTGTTGTATCTGTTTTTAAATGTATAGCGTATAACGTTACGGTTTTATAAATCAGACCTCTCTTAATTGTGAAATTACTGTGTGTTTAATCTGCTTTTTTTACAATTTTAAGGAATATTATAAAGTGAAGGCCTAGTTTAAAAGTTTGTCTGTAAAATAATTAAGCATGTCTTCTACTTGATTTACTTCGTTGTCTGTAATAGAAATATCTGTTAATTTGGGAAGGTGTTTTGCAAAATAAATATGATTGTTAGACATTTCAAATAAATTAGTGGCTAGTGTAAAGGGGTATTTAAAATTAGGGTTTATTTCGTTGATTACTTTAGAAACAGAATGGGCTAAATCTTTATAACTTTTAAAAAAACCTTTAGAATTTTCGTTATCAACTTCTTTAGTGTGATAAGCCTTCATTCCTTCAGAAATCACAATATTATGTAGTCTACTTTCGCTTACGTATTCTACACCAGGGTTGTTTTTAGCGGCCGAAACAAAAGAATGTATAATGATTTTAAGTTTTTTTCTAGGGTTGTCAATATTTCTCGTGTTAATCTCTATGAGGTAATTTACCCATTCCCAATACCAATTAACTAAGAATAATAATAATAAATGCTTATTTTCAAAATATCTATAAATAGATGCTTCTGTAGAATTTATTTCTTGAGCCAATTTTTTAAAATTAAAGGCTTCAAAGCCAAATTCATCAATTAGAAGAATACTATGTTTTATAATGTTTCTTCCAAGTTTAGAATCTTGAGGCTCTTTAAGATACAAGCCTTCATTTAGAAATATTTTTATTTCAATACTCATAAGTTATACCAATGTATTGCTATTGTTATTGCCAAAGATAAAGAAGTTTAACATTTTTTAATAATAGTAAAACTATCATATTGAAAAGTATTGTTATATTTGCTGCGTTTAAAAAAAATAAGTGCCCAAAAAAATAGTATCAATATTCTTTTCTATAGCCTTTCTATCGGTTATTATTATGCCAACTGTACTTGTTGTAGTTGATAATGCTTTTGATACTTCTGTTTTTTTTTCTGTTTCTGAGGAAGAGGAAAAGGGCTGCGAAATGGATTTAGATATTGAGTTTTTATTAACCAGAATAAATCCTATTGATTCTGATTTTGTCTTTGAATTATCAGAAAACAAGATGCTGTATTTTTATAAAAGCTATAGCATGCCTAATTTAAATATAATCTCTCCGCCACCAGATACTTATAGTATATAAGGTTTGTGCCTGTAAAAGGCTTTAAAAGAATTTTAATAACTTCTGGTTTTATGTAGTCAGAAGTAAATCATTTATAATATGTTTAAAAGTTTTAAAAAAGACTTGCCAGCGAGTATAGTCGTATTTTTTGTTGCACTACCATTATGTTTAGGTATTGCATTGGCCAGTGGAGCACCTTTGTTTTCTGGTTTAATCTCTGGAATTATTGGAGGAATTATTGTTGGAGGATTAAGTGGGTCTAAAGTAGGCGTAAGTGGTCCAGCAGCTGGTTTAGCAGCAATTGTGTTAACAGCAATAGGGAGTTTAGGCGGTTATGAGAATTTTTTAGTAGCTGTTGTTTTGGGAGGTATTATTCAGTTATTATTTGGGGTTTTAAAAGCTGGAATTATTGGGTATTATTTTCCATCATCTGTAATAAAAGGAATGTTAACAGGGATTGGAATTATTATTATTTTAAAACAAATCCCTCATTTTTTTGGTTACGATGCTAGTTATGAAGGAGATTTTGCCTTTTTTCAAATAGATGGAGAAAACACTTTCTCTGAGATATTTAAGTCTATAAATAATATTAGTTTAGGATCTACAATTATTGGTCTAATAGGATTGGGCATCTTATTGCTTTGGGATAAAGTTTTGTCTAACAAAGGCCGGTTTTTTCAACTAGTTCAAGGGCCATTAGTTGCTGTTGTTATAGGTATTGTATATTTTTTAATCACAGGAACAAGCTCTATATTTGGTATTAATGCTTCGCACTTAGTAAGTGTACCAGTACCAGATAATTTTGATTCTTTTTTAGGACAATTTAGTTTCCCTAATTTTGGAGCAATTACAAATCCTGAAGTTTGGATTGTTGCATTTACTATTGCTCTAGTCGCTAGTTTGGAAACCTTGCTATGTGTAGAAGCTACAGATAAATTAGATCCTAATAAAAATGTAACGCCAACAAATAGGGAGTTGTTAGCACAAGGTACAGGAAATGTTATCTCAGGATTAATAGGAGGATTGCCTATAACGCAAGTTATTGTGAGAAGTTCGGCTAATATTCAATCGGGAGGGAAAAGTAAAATGGCAAGCATTATTCATGGTTTCTTTTTACTAATATCTGTAGTTTTAATTCCAACTTTGTTAAATAAGATCCCGTTATCGGTATTAGCTGCAATATTATTAATTGTGGGATACAAACTCGCTAAGCCAGCTTTGTTTATCAAAATGTATGCCTTAGGATGGAAACAATTTGTACCGTTCACTGTAACTGTTTTAGGAATTGTTTTTACAGATTTATTAATAGGAATTGGATTAGGTTTAGCAGTAGGAGTTGTTGTTATTTTAATTAAAAGTTATCAAAATTCACACTTCTTACATATAGAAGATAATAGTAATGGCCAAACTAAAATAAAAATGACATTGGCAGAAGAAGTTACTTTTTTTAATAAAGGTGCTATTTTAAAAGAATTGGACAAGCTACCTGAAAACTCACAGTTAGAATTAGATGTTCGGAAAACAAGATATTTGGACAATGATATTGTTGAAATATTAGAAGATTTTGCTTTTAAAGCAAATGAAAGGAATATAGAAATGAAATTAATCTCAGAACGAGGAGTTGTAAAAAACCCAACGAGTTACATTGAGTTTTTTAAATTAAGAAAAAAATCAGCTTAAAATAATAATATAAAAACAATACAAAGATGATAAAAGCACATACTAAAGAAACACAAAATATGATGACTCCAGAAAAGTCATTACAAGAATTAATCGAAGGAAATAAAAGGTTTCAAGAAGATTTAAAATTAAATAGAAACTTACTAGAGCAAGTTGAAGACACTAGCAAAGGACAATATCCTTTTGCTACTATTCTTAGTTGTATTGATTCTAGAGTATCTTCCGAATTAATCTTTGATCAAGGGATTGGCGATATTTTTAGTGCTCGTATCGCTGGGAATTTTGTAAATGATGACATTTTGGGTAGTATGGAGTTTGCAAGCAAATTAGCAGGAACAAAACTGATAGTTGTTTTAGGACACACTGCTTGCGGTGCTGTAAAAGGAGCTTGTGATGATGCTAAATTGGGGAAGCTTACAGGGATGTTAGAAAAAATTAAACCAGCAGTTAATGCGGTTAAGTTACCTGAAGACGCTAGTTTAAGAAATTCATCTAATATTGAATTTGTTAATAATGTTGCGGCTAAAAATGTGCAACTTACTATAGATAAAATTATAGCAGATAGTGCCGTTTTAGCAGAAATGCATAACGCAGGAGAAATAAAAATTATTGGCGGAATGTATGATATACATACTGGTGCAGTAACTTTTTACGAGTAAAACTTAATTAATAACTGTTCTATGCAAGATAAATTAATTAAAACCTTAAGTATGGTAGCCTTAATCGCAGGATTAATGTTACCTACTTTTGTTAAAGCACAAGATAGTCATTTTGGTAATTGGTTAATATATATAGGTAATAAGAAGCTGAATGAAAAGTGGAACATACACCATGAGGTTCAATACAGAAATTACGATGCTATAGGTGATTTAGAACAACTGTTATTGCGTACAGGTTTAGGATATACGTTCAATGATAATAAAAATAACTTATTATTAGGTTATGGTTATATTACATCTGAAAACTACGTTGCTAATACCGATGAAAAGATTACCGTTAATGAGCACAGAATTTTTCAGCAGTTTACATCCAAACAAAACATCGGTCGAGTAAAGTTAAATCACCGTTATAGATTTGAACAGCGTTTTGTCTCAGAGGATTTTAAAATGCGATTTAGATACTTTTTAGGCTTAAACATTCCAATAACAAATAAAGCCGAAAACAATTACTATCTTTCTTCTTACAATGAAATATTTTTAAATACAAAAGCGACCGTATTTGACAGAAATCGTTTGTATGGCGGTTTCGGTTATCATCTTAATAAAAATATAAGGCTAGAGCTTGGGTATATGAATCAATTTTTTGAGAATGGAAATAGAGATCAGTTAAATATGATTGCATTTGTTACTTTTTAAACTATTGAATATATTTAATAGTTCAGATTATTTCTATAATTAGAAATCAATAAAAAATAAAGTTTATGTTGGAATTAGCAGGTATTATTATATTAGGAATTTTAGCCCAGTGGGTGGCCTGGAAATTTAAAATACCTGCAATTTTGCCATTAATATTAATAGGGCTATTTGTCGGGCCTATTGCTACACTTTTAACCGAAGACGGTAGTAAATGGATTGCACCTATTTGGAACGGGAACAAAGGGTTGTTTCCAGGTGAAAGCTTGTTTTATTTTGTGTCTTTAGCCATTAGTATTATTCTCTTTGAAGGCGGCTTAACATTAAAATTGAAAGAAATAAAAAACGTAGGCCCTGTAATTACTAAGCTAATTACTTTAGGAGCGGCAGTTACCTTTTTCGGAGCAGCAATTACTGTTCACTATATTTTTAATTTAAGTTGGGAAATTTCTTTCCTTTTTTCAGGATTAATTATCGTTACTGGTCCTACTGTAATTACACCCATTTTACGTAATATACCTTTAAAAAAAGATGTTTCTGCAGTATTAAAGTGGGAAGGTATTTTAATAGATCCTATTGGAGCTTTAGTCGCTGTTTTGGTGTTTGAGTTTATTAGTGTAGGCGGAGGAAGAGAGTTTACTCAAACCGCATTTATAGAATTTGGTAAAATTGTTTTATTCGGAACTACTTTTGGATTTACTTTTGCACATGGACTTAGTTTTACAATGCGAAAAAAATTAATTCCACATTATTTATTAAATGTGGTTGTATTGGCATCTGTTTTAGGTGTTTTCGTGCTCTCAGACGCATTTGCCCATGAGTCAGGATTACTTTCTGTAGTTGTAATGGGAATGGTTATTGGGAATTCTAATTTACCACAATTAAAAGAGTTGTTATATTTTAAGGAGTCTTTAAGTGTATTGTTAATTTCGATCCTCTTTATTCTATTAGCAGCCAATATAAATTTAAAGGACTTAATACTTCTTTATAATTGGGAAACAGTTATACTCTTTGCAGTTGTGGTTTTTTTAGTAAGACCTATAGGTGTTTTGGTTTCAACAATGAATTCCTCATTAAAATTTAATGAAAAACTGTTTATTAGTTGGGTTGGTCCCAGAGGAATTGTTGCCGCAGGAATAGCGTCTTTATTTGGTTTAAAATTAGCTAAAATGGGAATAGCGGGAGCAGAATATATTACGCCACTAGTTTTTATGATCGTACTAGGAACGGTATTGTTAAATGCAACAACAGCTCGTGTTTTTGCTAAAATTTCAGGCGTTTTTTTAAAAAAATCTGAAGGGATATTAATCGTTGGAGCCTCGGCTTTTCCTAGACTTATCGCACAGTATTTTGAGAAAATTGGAAAACAAGTCGTGATAATAGATACTAATAAAACGAACATAGATTTAGCTGAAGCATTAGGCTTAGAAGCCTTAAATGCGGATGTGTATTCCGATGAACTAACCAACAATATAGAGTTAAGCAATATAGGATATTTGATTGCTTTAACTGGAAATGCCCATGTTAATAAATATGTTATAGATAAGTTTAAAAAACAATTTGGAGAGAATGGAGTGTATAGAATTCCTACTCAAGAAGATCTTAATATAAACCCGTCTAACGACGAATTATTCTCCCATTCTAATGATTTTAATTCTTTAACTGGAATTATTGAGAAAAACCCAACGGTTTATGAGGCAATTATAGAAACTGAAGAAGATTATAACCGTTTAATAAATGCTAAAGATTTTAGTGTAGCGCCATTATTTTTTAAATATTCAAATAATAAATTAGACATTATAACTGAAACTTCTAAAGAAAAAGCACTAGCCCAAGTTGGATCGACGCTTGTTTATTTGCGTAAAGATAAAAATGTAGATAAAAGAGGCTAGTTTAGAAAACTAGCTTAAGTTAGTTTATTAAAATAGTTATCTACTTATTAGCGGTATGGTGGCCCTGAAACCCATCCCACAATAGATTGACGTGTCCCTTTGGTTATAGGAGTAACACGATGCATTATAAACGAAGGAAATATAACAATGGTTCCTTTTTCACGTGGCGCACTCACTATTTTATCATTTATCATAAACTGTAAATCTCCACCTTCGTATTCGCTTGGGTCAGACAATTGTATTGTCATACTTAGTTTTCTTATGGAACTACCGCCAGGACCAAAATCTAGATGCCAATCAAAAAAATCACCTTTTGAGTATCGGGTTAATTGTAATTCTTGATGAAAGCCTAAGATGTCAAAATGATATCTTTCATGATTGCAGCTAATAGCAAGCTCAGCTAATTTACGATATATCCAATCATGTTCTACGGTATTATCTATGAACATTACAGTACTTTTTCTAAGGTCGTCCTTATATTTTTCTTTTCCGCTAACCGTTGCTTTTATTGTTTGTTTGTGATCCCAAAAATGGATTATCCTATCGACTTCATGGGGTAAAAATAACCCTTGATAATAAACAAACTCTACAAAATTATTTTTTAAGGGTAGGCCAAAGGAGTAGTTTGTAAACATAGCAAAGTATTGTTTATAATATAAATTAATAGAATATGTGTTCAAAACTAGTAAAGCTGCGGCATAAAAAAAACACGTACAATTACGTGTTTTTAGGTAAATAATTGATATTTTAAAAGAGTACTATCTATTGTAATTAAAAGGGTTTAGTTTATAATTGTCCTACTTAAAAAATAAAAAGGAGACTTCTTTTTAAATGAATTTATTTTTTAAGGCATCAATTATTATGTCGTGATCTGCTTCATCATTTAAGCCTGATACCGCTATTGTGGCTATCATTCCTGCATTTTTAACAAAAACAGGAATAGCACCACCTTTAGCTAGATATGTTTTATTATTGAGTGCGAAAGTATCCTCTAATGTCATATTTCCTTTAATTAAATCATGTTTAACACTTAATGAACTTTCTTCGAAATGTTTGGCCACATTGGCTTTTCTCGCTAACCAATTGTGTTTGTCGGCTGGAAGTGTATCATCTACATATAAAAAAATAATATGATTGAGTCGTGAGATTTGAACAGCGATTTCTTGTTTTCTGTCTTTCGCTAAATTAACAATGGCCAAGCCCATTTCAAGGGCAATACTATTGTCGAATATTTCTAATTCTATTTTTTTTATAATGATAGAGTTCATATTTAGTTACTAAAATATAGTTTTTATAGATTGATTAAATGTGAGTTAAGATAAAATAGTACCATTTTGGTATACAGTGAACTTAAAAATAACACTTTTAAATGTAAGCGGTCTCAGCTTATCTTAGTAAAGTGTTGATTTTTTCTTGCATATCGTATTTGCTTCTATATTTTGATCATAAAGATTATTAATAATTTATAAATGGAAGAGTATGATTCACTTAAAAGCGATAGCCTACACGTAAGTGTAAATTAGCAGCAACATCATTCCTGCCTGTTATAATCACATGCTCTTTTTCATAATAGTGTAAGTAACCAATACCAAACCCAGCTTCATATGTAAAATGATTACCAATATGCCTTCTTATACCCCAAGTAGGCACAATAGAAAGCGTGCTTATATAGCTGTAATTATCGTTAGGAGTAGCAATTAAAAACCAATCTGGAGCGTATTTAGTTTGTATAGCTATAAAGTTGCCACTATTGCCATCAATGCTTCTGGATTTGTTTTTTCTTTTATTTAGATTGTAATACCATCGGGGTTCTAATATTAACGTAGGTGTAAGAAAAAAACCATCATTATCACTAATATCACTTCCATATACACCTGTTTCAAGCCCTAGCTCAAGTCTTAATGAAGTTTGATTTGATAATTTTATTTCGTTATGCGCCCATAGCCCTAGAAAGCCTGTTTGAATTCCAAAAGTAGATTGTTCTACAGATGTATTTTGTGATTGCGTTGTAAATAGTATTCCACTAATAAATAGGGTTAGTAAAATTTTCTTCATTTGGTTTATTTTTGTTAAATTGATTATTCGAGTGCGTTATGAGAAATGATTTTTTTATTAAGCATTATTTCTTTTGAAGACTTCGTTGTTTTATTTGAAGTTTTAAGGGGATTTGATCAGCATAAAATAGCGCTTAAAGTTTTACTTCGCTTATTATTTATTTACGCCTGTCTATATTATTTTAAAATAAATAAGAGGTTCTGTTTTTACTTTTCATGCTAAAAAAGCAGAAAAGGTGTTAAGTTTACTTTAGGAATTTAATTCCGACATTAAAGAAAAATTTATCCTCGATATTGAAATCAATCTCAGAATTAGAATCATTATCTTGAAATTCTAAAATATTTCGAACCGCTATTCCTGTGCCAACATTTAAATAGAAATCTCCAAACAGCTTTTGCCTAAAGTCTGGTCCTATAGTAATTCTTGAATACGAGACCTTGTGTAAGTCTAAATTAGAATTGCCACTTTCTAGTTTTGAATTGTATAAATTACCATAAATAGCTAGTTTAACTCCTATTTGGGTGTTTTCATTGAAGCTATAGTTTTGCGAAATATAAGCTGGTAATACTGCTCGTGTTTTCCAGGGGCCTTTTTTGTAGGTTAGGCTAAATAAAGGAATAGGAATCGGCGATCCAAAGGTTGTTGTATAGGCCAATCCAAAACCATATTCTAGGGCAGGATTTGCTCTTTTTAGAGCTAAAAAAGAAGCTTGTAATATAATATCATCTGAACTAAAAGTATCTTTAAAATCTGTAGCAATGGTGGGCGAAAGATTTACGATTAGTTTCCAGCGTTTTGGGAGTATTTTAATAACTCCTAGAGAGTAGGCGATAGAATGAAAATTTTCATTTGTTTCAGTATTACTTCCTATTTTAGTATTGAACGCAAAATTGGTGTAACGTACGCTATTAGATAGGTAATATTTTTTATCCACGATTGGCGTAATGTATGCTAAATTAACATTGAATTCACTCATTCCGATTTCTCCTTTTTCAACCCCTGTGTTAAAATCAGATTTACCGTAATTAAAATAACCTACTGTAAAAACAGGTGTTTTTGTTAACCTTTTATAGGAAGGAATTGAATCATTGTCTTTTTGCGCATAAATAAGGTTGCTTAATAATAAAATTAAGAGCGCTGTACTCCATTTTTTAGTCATAAATTTTGGATTAAATTATAGCAAGGTAGAAAGCAATATGTTTAAAGAGACATTGCTATATTTAGGTTGTTTTTAAATTAGTTGTATTTTAGATAATCTCTAAAGCGTCTTCAATAACGGTATATATTTTTTCTAATTGTGTTTTAGAAATTATATATGGTGCTTGAATATATATGGTACTTCCTAAAGGACGTAAAAACACACCTTTTTTCATGAAAAAAGCAAATAATTTATCTCGTAAATTGCCATAACGTTCCATGGTTATATTTAGGTCTAATGCATAAATAACACCTGTTTGTCTAGTCGATTTTACTTTTGGATGGGTTTTTATACGCGCATTAAATATTTGATGAGATCGAATGATCTGTTCTATATTGTTTTGTATGGCTTCCGTTTGTAATAGCTCTATTCCTGCTAAAGCGGCAGTACAAGCCAAAGGGTTTGCAGAGTAAGTGTGACCATGAAATAAACCTTTAGTTAGATCGTCACTATAAAAGGCATCATAAATGTTTTGAGTACAAGAAGTAATAGCCATAGGTAGTAAACCTGCAGTTAATGCTTTACTTAAGCATATAACATCTGGTTGTTGTTCCATATGTAAAGAGGCAAAATGCTTACCCGTTTTACCAAAACCTGTCATGACTTCATCTGCAACAGTAATGATATTGTTGGATTTGCAAAATTTCAAGATCTTATCTAATCCTTTAGCATCGTGCATTTTCATAGCAGCAGCACCTTGTACTAAGGGTTCGTATACAAAACCTGCAACGTTATTAGTCGCAATAATAGTTTGTAACGCCATTATAATAGCCTCGTGATTTTCGCCATTAGGAACAGGAATACGCTTCACGTCTAAAAAAAAATCTTCAAATGGGCCGTTATAAACCGATAGACTTGAAACACTCATTGCTCCAAAGGTGTCTCCATGAAAACTATCTTCAAATGCAATTAGTGTATTCCGTTTTTCACCCTTGTTGAAATGATATTGTAGAGCCATTTTTATTCCTATCTCTACAGATGATGAACCATTATCGCTAAAGAAAATCTTGTTCTGATTTTTAGGTAGTATACCAATGAGTGCTTCAGATAATTTAATCGCAGGTTCATGAGTGAAACCGCTAAAAACGACTTGATCTAGCACTTGCATTTGTTTGGTAACGCGTGTGGTTACATAATCATTACAATGTCCATACATACAAGTATACCACGACGCAATAGCATCTATATACGTGTTCCCGTTCTCGTCGTATAAGATACAGTCTTTGGCTTTTGTAATAGCCAATGTCTCTGGATGTAATTTGTGTTGGGTTAACGGGTGCCAGATGTGTTTTTTGTCTCGTTCTTGTAATGTCATGCTGTAGTGTATTTCTGTTTCAGGAACAGAATATATTTTATATTTTTTTGCTAATATTTAAAAACGCATAGAATGGCGTATTATTGTTTTAATCTAGCCCAAAGAAAGTGCGGCATTCTTGTTTGTTCAAGAATATTTCTGCATATTCTCGAACGACATTCTTATCAAAATAAGGTTCTTCTTCTATGCGACCAATAACCGGAACCTTAGTCATTGATTTAATAATGTTTTCCGTGGTTATATGCTCATTGCCGCTAAAAATGATTGCAACATCTAGACCTTTGGATTTTAGTAGGTTTACAGTTAAAAGTGTATGGTTTATACTGCCCAGATAATGTCTCGATACGACAATAACTTTATAATTTGGTTTTATAATATCTAATATGGTTTGGCTGTTGTTTAAAGGTACTAATAGTCCTCCCGCTCCTTCAATAATTAAATCGTTTTTCGTTTTTGGTACTTTTATGTTTTTCGTTTCTATTTTAATATGATCTATTGCTGCTGCTGCATGAGGACTCATAGGCGTCTTCAAAGCATAGGCGTTATTATGAAACTTAGAGTTTTTATTAGATACTAATTGTTTTACTTTCTGGGTATCACAATAGTCTAATTCTCCTGCTTGTATTGGTTTCCAGTAATCGGCTTCTAAGGCTTCAGTAATAATGGCAGATGCTATGGTTTTTCCAACCTCGGTAGAAGTACCTGTTATAAAATAGGTGTTCATTTAAAAATAGTATTACAAACGTTACAACGGTATTTCGTTTTTTCAAAAAAAGGAAAGAGCATATAAAAAATATTTTTTCTAGAAGGCTCTGCTATTAATATTTTGGAGGAATTACAATTAGCACAAACGATCGCTTCTCCTTTATTGTTTTTTTCGTAGGCGCGTATTCTATTATAAATAGTCATAGCTTTGTTTAGGTCTTCGTTATGAACTAATAGTTTTACACCGCCTATGGCTTGACTTATTAATGGATCTGAATCGATGGTTTTTTCATCGGCAAGAAGCACACGAATGTGTTCCTCTTCCAATTTAGACTTTGTTATATGGGCTTCCGTTGAATACGGAAAGGTTGCTAAAATGGTATAATGATCTATCATAGGGATATCTATTTTAAAACAAAGGTACTAAGTAAGGTTAAGACCTTTGATATTTCTTGTTCAGAATTATATGAATGTAGGCAAAAACGCAATCTTTCTTGCCCCTCAGGAACAGTAGGTGACATTATAGGCTTTACATTAAAACCTTCGTCTTGAAATTTTTTAGCGATTGTTTTTACAGTTTTATTTCCGGAGGTAATATAACAATGTATAGCAGCATCACTATTCGTAAAGGAATGGTGAAGTTGTAATCTTTTGGATTCGGCTTTAAAAAATGAAATGTTACGATGTAATTTTTCGATTTCTGATGTTTTTAGAAGCTCATCATAAGCAGATGCAATGCTCGCTAAAGCATGAGGCGGTAATCCTGTAGTGTAAATAAAGGGGCGCGAGAAGTTTATTAAATAATCTTTTACGATCGCATTACTTAATATTGCTGCCCCGTGACAGCCCATAGCTTTTCCAAAAGTTATAAGTCTTGCAAATGGTTGCTCTTTTTTTTCCGTTTCTTGAATAATTCCTGTACCATTTTCGCCAAAAACGCCTAAAGCGTGAGCCTCATCGACTATTAAATGATAGTTGTTTTTTTTACAAAAGCTAGAAAGGGCCTTTAAATCAGGAGTGTCTCCATCCATAGAGAATACCGATTCGGTAACGATATAAATTTCGGATTCCGAACGGTTTCTAGAACGTTCTGTTTTACAGCGCTGTTTTAGGTCTTCTAGGTCATTATGCTTAAACTTATACCGCTTTGCATTGCTCATTGTTATACCATCTCGAATTGATGCATGAATGTATTCATCATAGAAAACAATATCACCACGTTGCGGGATACAAGAAAAAAAAGCGAGATTGGCATTATAACCAGAGTTAAATACCAAAGCATTTTCACTATTATGAAACTTAGAAAGTTTGGCTTCTATAGTATCGTACAATGGATAATTGCCAGTGAGTAACCGGGATCCGGTAGCACCATTTTGGAAAAGCTTATTATCGATTAAATACTGATGTGCGTTTTTAAAGAGTGTTTTATTTCTTGAAAAACCCAAATAGTCATTAGAAGAAAAATCAACCAAATTGTTTTGTGTGCCCAGTGTGCGAAAGGCATCGATAGCATTACGATTATCCAATTTTTTTTGTAATTTTTTTGGGAAACCATTCATAAGACAAAGATACAATTACTAAGCATTCTTTTTGCTTCTTACACTTTCAATAATAACAGTTGTAAGAATTAATAAACCACCAAAAAAGGTGTTCCAATTTGGTATTTCTTTTAAGAAAAAATAAGCGAGTATTATTGCATAAATGGGTTGTAAACTGCTAATAATACAGGCCGTACTTGCAGAGAAATATTTCAAACTTTTTATAAACAAAGTATGGCCAATAGCAGTAGTTAACAAAGCTAATAACATAACATATGGCAATTGCGTTTGTATGGCTGAGGTGTCCATAAAGTATAAAAAGGGAAATAAGGCAACGCTAATAACTACTAATTGATAGGTCATAAGCATTGTTCCATTGTAGTTTGAAGTATGTCGTTTTATAATAAGAGTTCTTAAAGCATAGAACAAGGCAGATAAAAGTCCTAATAATACACCTTTTACATAAGTGTTTTGGTAATCTAGTTCTGGGACTAATACATAAATACCTAGTAAAACAAGACCTCCTAAAAGGAGATGTGTTGGATTTAATTTAGTTTTAAAAAAAAGAGGCTCCATTAACGCTGTCATTACTGGAAAAGTATATAAAGATAAAATACCCAGTGCGACATTTGATAATTTTAAAGCATAAAAGTAAGTAACCCAATGTGCGCCTAAAAGTAGGGCGCTTACAATAAAACTATAGCTGTCTTTTCTTGAATTTATTTTAAGACTTATTTTTTTGTATTTACAATATCCGAGTAAAATAATTACGGCTAAGACAGCACGCCACCAAACAATTACAGGTGGAGGCATAGCAATGAACTTACCTAAAACTCCAGAGGTACTTATGAATAATGTTGCTAAGCTTAACTCTAATAATTGCTTAAAATGCTGGTTTTTCATTATTCAAATATAAGTAATGCATTTAAGCTTTTAGTTATCTATTATAGCGTTGTTTCTATCGCTAATATTTTCTTTTCTAGTAAAAATATTAATGTCTTAATTTGTTGTATTATAGGGTTTAAATCTGTGTAGTGTTGCAATTATTGATTGTTTTTAGAAAAAGGACTTTTGTAGTAATGAATACCACTGTTTTAATATTTAATTTATGTATAAAAGTATCATTAGGGTCAATAAAACTGTTCGGATTTATAATCTTGATTTTTTATTATGGTATTAAAGTTGTTTAACGAGTGTCGTTAGTTGTTTTAGAAAGAAATTATTTTAAAAATCTGAAATGGATTTCTCGTATCTTTGTCTCTATGTTTGGACTTGTTGATTGTAATAACTTTTATGCTTCTTGTGAACGTGTTTTTAACCCTAACTTACAAAGTAAGCCAATTGCTATACTTTCTAATAATGATGGCTGTGTAATTTCACGTAGTGATGAAGCTAAAATCATTGGTTTGCCAATGGCAGCGCCTATTTTTAAATGGGAAGCCTTTTGTAAAACCAATGGCATAGAAGTTTTGTCTTCAAATTATCCTTTATATGGCGATATGAGTAGCCGTGTGATGTCTATTTTAAAGCAATTTAGCCCCGATATAGAACTCTATAGCATAGATGAGTCGTTTGTTGAATTTAAAGAGTTTAAAGTAGATTTTGACTACCATACTTACGGTTTGGAAATTAGAAGTAGGATCTTGAAATGGACAGGCATACCAACATCCGTTGGTATAGCGTCAACAAAAGCATTGTCTAAGGTCGCTAATAAGATTGCTAGAAAGTTTCCTGAGAAAACGAAAGGTGTTTATGTTATAGATTCAGATTTAAAACGAATCAAAGCCTTGAAATGGATTAAAATCGAAGATGTATGGGGGATTGGAAGGCGTTTAAGTAAACGCTTAAAACTTATGGGGTGTAAAACCGCGTATGATTTTATTCAGTTGTCCGATGATTTCGTGAAACAACATTTTTCTGTTGTTGAATCTCGCTTAAAAAGAGATTTAGAGGGAATTGCTACTTTGGAATTGGATGAGCATAAAGATAAAAAAATGATAGCTACTACACGTAGCTTTGAAAAGACTTATTCAGACCTTGCGAATATAAAGGAACGTATTGCTACTTTTGCTTCTAGTTGTGCAGAAAAATTGAGAAAGCAACAGTCTAGCTGTTATGTTGTTATGGTAACATTAAGTAGTGACAGGCATCAAAAAGTTGGTGAGCAGCATCGTGCTAGTATTAGTGTAAATTTATCATATCCAACGAATTCATCTTTAATAATAAGCAGAGAAGCTATTCGAGCTGTTATGTCTATTTTTAAGAAGGGAATAAAGTACAAGCGCGCAGGTGTTATTGTTACTGGATTAGTACCTACCGATAGGCATCAATTAAATATGTTTCACAGTGAAAACCCTAAGCATAAACCATTAATGGCATCTATAGATGGACTAAACACTAAATATGGCGCTTATAAAATTAAGCTAGGCAGTCAAGACCTAGAACGGACCTGGAAAATGCGACAAGAACGTTTGTCTCCACGGTATACTACCAATATTAACGATATTATAGTTGTAAAATGATAAAACATAAATCAGGAAATTTAATATTTTTTACTCCACAAGCTTTCAAAAATTCAGGGGCTCATTTTTTTGATGCAGGGATTTCAGCAGGTTTCCCTTCTCCTGCAGAAGATTTTAAAGAACAAAGACTGTCTTTAGATAAGGAATTGATTAAAAATAAAGAAGCTACTTTTTTCGCTAAAGTTAGTGGGCAATCTATGATTGGCGCAGGGTTAGATGACAATGATTTACTCGTTATAGACAGGAGTTTAGAACCCAAAAACAACAAAATTGCGGTTTGCTTTTTAGATGGCGAATTTACTGTAAAACGACTTAGAGTGGATAATGACGAGGTCTGGTTGCAACCAGAAAATCCAGATTACCCGATTATAAAGATAACCGAAGAAAATAATTTTTTAATTTGGGGTATTGTAACTAATGTGATTAAAAAAGTTTAATTTTTTGAAATTATGAGGAATAAAAAAAACGCAAAGCTTAGCCTTGCGTTTTTTTATACTTTATAATAAGGTGATTGATTTAATCAGCTAGAATAATAACTTTATTATCATTCATTTCTAGTGTTCCAGAATTGATTTTCACCGTTAGTACTTTATCATCATCGTTATGAGGAACAATGGCAGCGTGCAATTCATCAAAAACTAAATGAGATTGTGTATGTGTGTGAATTTGGATATTTCCAGAGCTTAAAAGAGACACTATAGGTGCATGGTTTTTTAACATTTGAAATTCTCCATTTATTCCAGGAACAACAACCGAATCTACTTCGCTACTAAATAGAGTAGCTTCTGGTGATACAATTTCTAAATACATAGTTTTCTAATTTTAAGCTTCAGCTAACATTTTCTCTCCAGACTCAATAGCCTCTTCAATAGAACCTTTAAGGTTAAAAGCTGCTTCTGGTAAGTGATCTAGTTCACCATCCATAATCATATTAAATCCTTTAATTGTTTCTTTTATGTCTACCAATACTCCAGGAATACCAGTAAATTGTTCTGCCACGTGGAACGGTTGAGATAGGAAACGTTGTACACGTCTAGCTCTACCTACAGCCATTTTATCTTCTTCAGATAATTCTTCCATACCTAAAATGGCAATAATATCTTGTAATTCCTTATAACGTTGTAATAACTCTTTTACTCTCTGTGCACAGTTATAGTGTTCGTCTCCTAAAATATCTGCTGTAAGAATTCGAGATGTAGAATCCAATGGATCTACTGCAGGATATATCCCTAGCTCAGCAATTTTACGCGATAATACTGTTGTAGCATCTAAGTGTGCAAAGGTTGTTGCTGGTGCAGGATCTGTTAAATCATCTGCAGGTACATATACTGCTTGTACAGAGGTAATAGATCCTTTTTTAGTTGATGTAATACGCTCTTGCATAGCTCCCATTTCTGTTGCTAATGTAGGTTGGTAACCTACGGCAGAAGGCATACGTCCAAGTAATGCAGATACCTCAGAACCAGCTTGTGTAAAACGGAAAATGTTATCTACGAAAAATAAGACATCTTTTCCTTGGCCATCTCCAGCACCATCACGGAAATACTCAGCAATTGTTAATCCAGATAAGGCAACACGAGCACGTGCTCCAGGTGGTTCATTCATTTGACCAAATACGAAAGTAGCTTTAGATTCTTTCATTATGCTTTTATCTACTTTTTGAAGATCCCAACCGCCTTCTTCCATAGAGTGCATAAAGTCATCACCATATTTGATAATTCCAGACTCTAACATTTCACGAAGTAAATCATTTCCTTCACGTGTTCTTTCTCCTACACCTGCAAATACAGAAAGACCACCATGTCCTTTTGCAATATTATTAATTAACTCCTGGATTAATACTGTTTTACCTACTCCAGCACCTCCAAATAATCCAATCTTACCTCCTTTTGCATAAGGCTCAATTAAATCGATTACTTTAATACCTGTAAATAAAACTTCTGTAGAGGTTGATAATTCTTCAAATTTAGGCGCATTTCTATGAATAGGAAGACCAGCATTACCAGATTTAGGTAAATCACCTAAACCATCAATGGCATCACCAATTACATTAAATAGACGTCCATAAACATCTCCACCTATAGGCATTTGTATTGGAGCACCAGTAGCGTTAACTTCTGTTCCTCTACTTAAACCATCAGATGAGTCCATTGCAATAGTACGCACGGTATCTTCACCAATGTGAGACTGTACTTCTAGTACTAAGGTAGAACCATCAGGTCTTTTAATTTCTAATGAATCGTAAATTTTTGGAAGTTCAGCGCCTGCTCCGAATTCAACATCGATAACTGGACCTACTATTTGTGCAACTTTACCTGTAACTTTTGACATTACTTATCTATTTAATATTATGCTGTTTAATTGATTGAAAACGTCATTTGTTTTCGCGTGCAAAGATAGTCGTTTTAATTTAAAAATAAAGTTGTTTCGAAGCATTTTTTATACATAAAAAAAGGCCTTCGTTTTGAAGGCCTCTTTTTGTAAATATTATCGTGTCTTCTTATTGTAATAGAGGAGAATAGTTTGTGTTATAATTAGCTATATCTACTAAATTACCAGAAGCTTCGAAGTTAGAATTGTATGTCGCATCTATTGCTTTTAGCATTTCATTAGCTATTAAAGCATATCCTTTTGATGTTGGGTGAACCCCATCTAAAGAAAATGCACCACCTGTTACTAAGTCTGAAGTTAAGATGTAATTATCAGAAGGAAATCCGCCACTAGCCAATCTTAGCATTAAAGCATTTGCATCTAAAAGCGCTAAACCTGCATCTGTTCTTGTATTATCAATTGTTTGATTAAATGCATCTGTAGCAATTCTGATCTCATCTTGCTCATTAGGAATTAATACCCATTTATCTTGCAACGGAAAAGAAACGCCTTCAACAGAAAATTGTGCAGCCAATGTTTCAGGGAATCCTTGTGCAACTAATGCCTCTACAGAAGCATTATTGGTTGTTCCTATGATGTTTGAACTTGGTAATACCAGTAGGTCATTAGCTGTTGCTTGTCTGGATTGGCCATAAGACATTCCTAGAAAGTTGGCAACTAACGGAGCGGCTTGTGGCGGTAAACCAAACTGCTCAATAAAGGCAATAAAACCAGGGTTGGCATTAAGAGCCCCTGTAATTTGAGCAGAAATGTCTATTAAAGATTCATCTCTAATTATTACAGGACTAGCTTCTGTTTCTGAAAAAACGATAGCACGTTCATGTTCTCCTAAGGCAGCGTATATTTGATTAATTTGGCTAAATACATTGTTTAATGTTGCAATTTGTGGACCAAAATTTGGATCTGAAGGCTCTAAAGGATTATGAGGAACTGTTGTAAAATGCGGTATGGAAGTAACATAAGGGATATTAGCAACAATACCTTTAGTTTCTCCATTTGCCAATGTAGATACTAATGTACTGTATGATAAATCGAATGTTTCTTGTGGTGTAATAGGATCATAATTAGTTGCAGCTGTATTACTTTCTCCTCCAGATAATGCGTAACCTAATACATCATTGTTCCCTATCCATAATGAGAAAAATGTTGGTGATTGTGCTGCTGCATCTGCTAAAACAGAAGTGGCAGATGAACTAGCCATTCTTACAAAGTAAGGGTTTGCTGTAGCTGGACTTGTAGAAATACCAGCTATATTGCCATAACCTGGTGCTAATAAATGAAAACTCTTTGCACCAGGAACTCCCATATTATTAAAAGGACCTGTAGGATTATTTAAAACGATATCGGTTGTTGGGGATACTGGGCCTATTACACTTGAAAGCGGTGCTGGACCAGAACCATCAAATACTAACCTTGGACCAAAATCTGGGATTTCCGTACCACCAGCTAGAAGTCCTCCAATATTATCATTCATTAGCGGTTGTATAAAACTACCGCCACCAACTAAAGCAAACTGTTGTGCAAGTATTGCTGGCATAGAGTTTTCTTGCGAGACTTTATATAAAGCACCATCTGAAAAACCAGCTGTTAAGGAGTTTCCTAAAGAAACAAATTTTGAAAAATCAGCATCACCTGTTGTTAATGTTGGGAATGTTATAACGGGCTCAGATTCTATAAAATCTTCCTCGTCGTTACATGCTGTAAGCCCCAAAGCAATAGCTAGTAAGTATATGTATTTTATATTTTTCATTATTAAAGATTGTTAATTGTTAATGAAATGTAATATTGAGACCCTATAAAACCAGTTCCAAAAGCTGTAAAATATTCTTTCCCAGTAAGGTTAGTAGCGCCAGCTTTTATCGTTGTTTTCATTGCTGGCACTCTGTAATTTATTTGTGCATCTACAGTATGGAATTCTGGGACAACGCCACTACCAAATGTTGCTTCCCAAAAGTAATCGTCACTAAACCTATAGGCGATGTTAAACCCGAAATTTTTAAATAAATCTGTCTTACCAAATGTCGCTTTAAATTTATGCTCAGGGGTGTTAAAGCTCGTTTGAAATCCAGGATTAGCTGCTTGATCAAAATCTTGTTTAGTAAAGGTGTAACTCCCTCCAAGATCAAAATTATTAAATACCTTGGTAGACAGGCCTAAAGAAGCGCCGTAAGAGTTTACATCAGCATCAGAATTAGTATAAGCACTATACGCTTGGAAATCACCATTAGCAATAGCAGCAACCGATAGTGTGTTATCTCCAACAGTTCCATAGTATGGTGATGCGACTACTTCTTGAGCAATAAAATCTTCGTATTTGTTGTAATATGTACTAAAGTCTATAATAATTTTATTGAATTTTCCTCTATAGCCTATTTCTACAGATGTTACTTTTTCAGGTTTTACTATATCAGGATTGGCTATAGCTGAAGGTTCAGCAAGAACAGCAGGGTTTCCTGTTTCAGCAAAAGACTGTAGGGCTGCAATAGAATAAGAGTTATTATATGCGTCTGCTCCTGTCTGTGTTACAGTGCTTTCTTGTCCTAAGGTGTTTTGAGCCTCTACACTAATAGGGAAGGTTCTGGTGTATCTGTCCAAGTTACTTGGCGCAGAACCTACTAAGATAGCACTACCTGCATCTAAGCCAATAAATAAATCTTGTGTGGTTGGATTTCTAAAACCAGTTTGAACTGAAGCTCTAATATTATGATCTCTATTTAGTGTCAAACCAGCAGAAAGTCTAGGAGATACAAAACCATCGAATAATTCTGATTTGTCATATCGTCCCGATAACGTAATTTTTAGTTCCTTATCGCCAGATAATTCTAGATTCTTTTGGATTTGTGCATAACCACCAGCTTCAGAGTATCTAATTGGAGCATCACCATCGGTATAAATAGTTCCGCCAGAATTTAAATTGTATTGTCTGTAAGACCCTCCAACTTGGATTTCTGCAAATTCAATTAAATGACTAAAGTTGTAATTACCATCACTATGGAAATACTTGGAAGCATCTTGAAATTTTGAGCCCTTAGACAAGTCAGGATCGTTGATGCTTTTGTTAAAAGCTGCTTTAAATTCTGGAGAGCCTGGTAAGTACCTTCCAGTATCTGCAGCAGATCTAGCTTCAGCATGTTTTTGCTCCTCTGTTAAACCTAAAGGGTTACCACTTAAATTGATTTCAGCAAACTTAGCGATGTAATCGCCAAACCATTCAGTATCACTTTTCCACGCTCTATTTATATTAATTCCAGAAAAAACCATGTCATAAGAGTCTCCTGCTTTGTCTGCAACTTCATAAGCTCTAATGAAAAAATTGTCATTTTTAACTTCTATTTTATGCTGTTGTTGGAAGAAGTTGTCAATATTGTATCTGTTAGTTCCTTGGTAGATAGTTGTTCCTGTTCCTACTTTACCAACATAAGATATTTCTAGACTATTGTCTTTTATTGGACGCAAGTAAAGCCCCCAATCTGCTTTAATACTTTCTGCGTTATATTCGGTTAGATCTCGTTCATTGTAACCTGTTCTGCTTACCACAACATCTGGTATTATACCTAAACCAGAAGCAGATCTAATATTTGTAGATACTTCATCTCCATAAACATTAATACCATCATAATTGGTATTATTTGCTCTTGTGCCTCCAACTCTATTTTTATCAACTTCGCTGGTAGCAGCCCAATCTGTTCCTTTTAAATAGCCGAAGTTTACTTTAGCAGCAAAATGGTCTGAGAATTTATGAGCCATCCTAATTCCTAAATCAGTATAAGCGTTATCTCCTGACTCTTCTTGTGAAGTGATGCCTCTTTTTATGTAACCACTAACACCTTCGTGTTCAAAAGGGTTTTTACTTCTCATAAATAGAATTCCGTTAAAGGCATTGGCACCATATAAAGCAGAAGATGCTCCTGGTAAAAGCTCTACACTTTGAACGTCGGTTTCTATCATACCTACCAGATTTCCTATTGGGAAATTAAGTGCTGGAGTAGAGTTATCCATGCCATCTACCAATTGCATAAAACGTGTGTTTGCAAAGGTTGCAAAACCACGCGTATTGATCGATTTAAAGGTTAAACTATTCGTGTTAACATCGACACCTTTAAGATTTTCTAAACCATCATAAAAGTCTGCAGAAGCGGTATTTTTAATTTCTTTAAGACCAAAACGTTCAACGGTTACGGGAGATTCAAAAATACGCTCAGGAGTTCTTGAGGCGGATATAACGACTTCATCAAGGATGCTTCCTTCTTTTAAAATAAAATTTAAGTTTTGATTGTTTTCTGTAACCTCTATAGATTCTGTAGAAAAACCAATACTACTCGCTTGTAGTTTAAAAGGAGGGGCTTGACTTACAGTTAGGGTAAACTGACCATCAAAATCACTTATAGTTCCTGAGGATGTGCCAACAGCTATAACATTCGCTCCTGGAATAGGTTGACTGTTGTCATCGACAACAGTTCCAGTAATTGTTGTTTGGGCATAAGTTACAGCACAAAATAGCAACAATAAAATTGATAAGACTCTTCTCATTTGTTTCTTTAATTAAATTGGAGAGACCAATATACGTTTTTTAGTGAGATCTTAAAAAAAAGTTAACAAAATTATGCATGCATAATAAAAAAACGTAAAATAGAGAAGAATCCGCTAAATATTTAGAGTTATCTAGCGGATTTTTATAGAGTTTTATGAAATGATTGTTTTTGTAATTACAAAAAGCAATGCTTATTTATTCTACGGTTACTGATTTAGCTAAATTTCTAGGCTGATCAACGTTTTTGTTTAGCAGTACAGCAATGTGGTAAGAAAGTAATTGTAAGGGTATAGTTGTAAGAAGTGGTGTTAATACCTCCAGTGTTTCAGGAACTTCTATAATGTGATCTGCCAAATTTTTCACATCTTCATCACCTTCGGTTACAATTCCAATTATTTTCCCTTTTCGAGATTTTATTTCTTGTATATTGCTAACAACCTTTTCGTAATGCCCTTTTTTAGTAGCGATAACAAAAACGGGCATTTGCTCATCGATTAAGGCTATTGGGCCGTGTTTCATTTCTGCTGCAGGATAGCCTTCAGCATGTATATATGAGATTTCTTTTAGTTTTAAAGCGCCTTCTAAAGCCACTGGGAAATTAAAGCCTCTTCCAAGGTAAAGACAGTTTTTTGCATTTTTATATATTTCTGCTACTGCTTTAATGTGCGCATCAGATTTTAAGGCTTGTTCGACTTTACTTGGTATTAATTCTAATTCTTGTAAATGTAAATGGAATTTAGATTTAGAAATATGTCCTTTTTCTTTGGCTAGCTGTAATGCGATTAAAGTTAATACTGTTATTTGTGTAGTAAAAGCTTTAGTTGAAGCAACTCCAATCTCTGGACCAGCATGTGTGTATGCCCCAGCATGCGTTTCTCTTGCGATAGAGGATCCTACAACATTACAAACTCCAAAAACAAAAGCTCCTTTAGATTTTGCTAATTTTATTGCAGCAAGCGTGTCTGCTGTTTCGCCAGATTGAGAAATAGCAATAACGACATCCTTTTCTGTTATTACAGGGTTTCTATATCTAAATTCTGAAGCGTATTCTACTTCAACAGGTATTCTTGCTAAATCCTCGAATAAATACTCTGCAACCAATCCAGCGTGCCAAGACGTACCACAGGCGATGATTATTATTCTATTAGCATTTAAGAATTTTTCGATATTATCATCAATTCCAGCCATTTTAATAAGGCCTTGCTTAGCTATAAGTCGTCCTCTGTACGTATCTTTTATTGCGTTAGGTTGTTCGTGTATTTCTTTTAGCATAAAATGCTCATACCCGCCTTTTACAATTTGCTCTAGATTCATTTGAAGTTCTTGAACGTAAGGAGCTACAAGGGAGTCACTCTTTATTTTTCTGATTTTTACGCCCTTTTTACGTCTAACGATTGCCATTTCTTCGTCTTCTAAGTAAATGGCTTTTTTTGTATATTCTAAAAAGGGGGTTGCGTCACTGGCAATAAAAAACTCATTTTCTCCAACTCCAATCGCTAGCGGGCTTCCTAACTTTGCTACAACAATTTCATTAGGTTTGTTTTTGTCAAAAACAGCAATAGCATATGCGCCTATGACTTGATTTAGTGCTATTTGAACAGCTTTTCCTAACTTTACATTTTCATTTTTCTTAACGTCTTCAATTAGATTTATTAAAACCTCTGTATCTGTATCAGATTTAAAAATGTACCCTCTCTTTATTAATTCTTGTTTTAAAGATTCGTAATTTTCAATGATTCCATTATGAATAATAACTAAATCACCAGAATTAGAGTAGTGTGGATGGGAATTAACATCGTTAGGTATGCCGTGTGTAGCCCATCTTGTATGGCCAATACCTACGGTACCACTAGTTTCTATTTCTTGAGCGACTCGTTTTTCTAGGTCTATTACCTTGCCTTTTGTTTTAGATAGTTTAATATCTTGCCCGTCATAGAGTGCCACTCCAGCACTATCATAGCCTCGGTATTCTAATCGTTTTAATCCTTCTAATATTACAGGGTAAGCATTTCTTTCGCCTATATATCCTACAATTCCACACATAAAATTTAATTTTTAGGTTCTGTATAAAAGACTTCAAATTCTACACGTTGACCTTCGGGAATGTTGGGTTTACTTCCGTGTAAAACAGTGCTTTTTGGGGACATAATACTCGTTACAGGAAAGGTGTTTATTGTAGAATCGTCGTCGTCATTATTGACTCCTTCTATTTTAGAATTTGTTATTAAATTTACATCATTAGCGATATAAAGACCTAGTTTTACATTGGTAGAATCTCTAATGAGTATGTTGTTTACGTGTTCTGTTAATCTAAATTTATATTTGACACCTTTTCCATTACTATCGCGTTCTAATATTTCAGAATAGTTTATTTTAGAATTTACAGGTTCAGAGGTGTCGGTACTACCATCTAAAAAGTAATCTATAATAGGAACGTTGTTTTTTAAGTCGTATAAAAGCAGTCTGTCTGGTTCATTTTTTTGAGAATCGCTATCGGTTTGGTCTACATAAAAGATTAAGTTAACCTCATTAATTAGCCATTTGCCTTTTTTAAGTCTAAAATCTTCTTCATCTGGGATGCCATTACCATCACTGTCACCGTTAAAAAGATCAATTACCGACATTACCCCGTTGATTCCTTTTAGGTATAATTTATCATCACCATTTATGTTGTTTGGAGGAGTTGGGAATACAAACTCATCTTGTATGGTGTTTATTTTTATGCCTCCAAAAGTTAATTCATAGACACTAGGGGCTTCGTCTTCAGTGTTGTCACTGTCATCATCATTATCTTCACTATCTTCACTATCTTCCACTTCTATTTCTGAGTCATTTGTATAGTTTAAGGTAATACCTGCAATAGAACTCGAGAAATCTAGTATTTGCATACTCCCATCGTTATCTAATGGTTCAATTTTGAATGTTAGTCCTCTAAAAAAATCAGTAAAATTATTTTTATTACTTAAAATAGGAGTGTTTTGATTAGCAAATATCAAATTTTCCCAAAAATTATCAGGAAGACCTTCGGCAGCATTTAAGTCAATTCTAAGAGAAGGAACTATGCGTTGAGTTATATCTTCGTTTGCTATGAGTTCGTTGTTACTATTATGGGTGTTTCCGTTTTTATCCAGTCTAATTTCATTAATACTAGGTATGTATTGGTTATTTTGATATAGGAGTTGACCTAATTGGGAGTCAAATAAATCGCCTTGATTTGAATAATAAGCTTGAGATGTCTCAAAATTCGTTGAAGGGTCTGAATCTCTTAAGAGATAATTGTTCTGGTAGATGGAGAGCTTAAAGGGTTTAGTTCTGTTACCAAAAATGGAGTCAAACGTATATGTGCTGTTCCCGTTTTCATCCGTTTCCTTTAATGTGGTAAAATATGGAATGGTTAGGTATACAGATTTTAAAACTGGTGAAAAACCAAAATCAGGATTAAAGCTACTCGGAACAACTTGTGCTACGACACCTGTTGTCGTGGTTCCGAAAATAGGATTAGGGTCTGGATAAACCCCAAGAAGATTGTTTGGGAAATTATTGGTTTGAACCCCAACGGTATTACTACTGATTTTTTGAGAATAAGATATAACAGGGAATTTTTTGCTATTTGTTTCGAAGTTTTTAATTCCTTCAACATCACTATCTATATTTGTGAAATCTTTATCACACGCTATAGTTACAAAGAGAATAGCTATTAATAGAGTGAGTGATTTTATGGTATTTGTTATCTTTTTCATAATGTATTTATGCTGCTGTTTTCCTATAGAACGCTGGTATTGTAGAATTCGGTATATGCTTCTGCAAATTCATCTTTTTCTTTAAAGTCTAAAACAGGTTTTTTAGAGTCTTTTAAGTAAGTCTCTAATTCTGTAGGGATTTCTCGTGATCCAACAATTAATGCATCTGAATGATCTACGGCAACTTTCATTAGATTGCTGTATGTAGGTTTTTCTAGTGCTTTTATCGCTTCAGCGTCTATATTGTCAAACGCTATTTTGTTAATCATATCCTTATTTAAGGTGTTGTCAAAACTTTGGCCATATATAGAAGTTACTATTTTACTTTCGTTGAATAAAGGCTCGTTCTTATAAAATTGTTTTAAATACAATGGCAATAAAGAGGCTAACCAACCGTGAATATGAATAATATCTGGAGACCAGTTCAATTTTTTTACAGTTTCAATAACGCCTTTAGCAAAGAATATAGCGCGTTCATCGTTATCTGGGAATAGTTTTCCTTCTTCATCTGTTAAAGTCGCCTTTCTTTTGAAGTATTCGTCATTATCAATAAAGTACACTTGAATACGTTCTTTCGGGATTGAAGCTACTTTAATAATTAGCGGCATATCAAGATCGTTAATAACTAAATTTATTCCCGATAGGCGAATAACTTCGTGTAATTGGTGTCTTCTTTCATTAATATTGCCATATCTTGGCATAAAAATTCTTATTTGTCCACCTTGTTGGTTTACCATTCTAGGAGTCTCAAATGACATTGAGGAAATCTCAGTTTCGGGTAAATAGGGAACCACTTCAGACGATACATATAATATCTTTTTATCTTTCATACGAAATTTTAATTATTAATGAAGTACGCAAAAATCATTCCTTTTTTTTCGAAAAGAAATTTTAATTACGACCATTAGGTTTAGTTAAGTGTTATAGAATTCTAAATAAAAAACACGCAAAAGTACAAAATTTTATGCAGATTGAGGCTAATATATTAAGTTTGCAGGGTTAATTTTATATTAAAAATGAAAGTTTTTTTAGATAATGCAGAAATCAGAAATTATATAAAGGGCCAAAAAGCGAATGGTTTAGCCTTTGGTTTTGTGCCTACAATGGGGGCGTTGCATAAGGGACACTTGTCTTTGGTGGAATTAGCGTTGGCAGATAATGACATAGCTGTAGTTAGTATATTTGTGAACCCGACTCAATTCGATAATTCTAATGATCTTGATAAATATCCAAGAACTTTAGATAGAGATGTTTCATTATTAAAAACGGTTTCAGAAAATATTATAGTCTATGCGCCTAGTGTTGAAACTATTTATGGAAAGCAGATTGAAGCAGAGCATTTTAATTTTGACGGACTAGAATATGAAATGGAAGGTCGGTTTCGAAAAGGTCATTTTGATGGTGTAGGGACTATTGTTAAACGCTTATTCGAAATAATTAGTCCTAATACAGCTTATTTTGGTGAAAAAGATTTTCAACAATTAGCTATTATAAAAAAATTAGTTAAGAATTATAAAATTCCTGTAAAAGTTATAGGGGGTAAAATACATAGAGAAGCTAATGGTTTAGCTATGAGTTCTCGTAATGAACGCTTAAAGTTAGAGTATAAGGAGGTTGCTCCTTTTATTTATGAGATATTATTAGCTGCCAAATTCAAGTTTGGCATAAAAAGTGCTAAAGAGGTTACGGAATGGGTTGAGAAACAGTTTGCTAAGCATAAGTTGTTAGAGTTAGAGTATTTTATAATAGCCGATGTTGAGACCTTAAAACCAATAAAACGAAAAACAAAATCAAAAAAATATCGTGCTTTTGTCGCTGTCTATGCAGATGAGATAAGATTAATAGACAATTTAGCACTAAATTAATTATCTTTACCCATGCAAATACAAGTAGTAAAATCTAAGATTCATAGAGTAAAAGTTACAGGAGCAGACCTTAATTACATTGGTAGTATTACTATTGATGAAGATTTAATGGAGGCTGCAAATATTATACAAGGAGAGAAGGTGCAAATTGTAAATAATAATAATGGTGCACGTTTAGAAACGTATGCTATTCCAGGGCCTAGAAATTCTGGCGAAATAACACTTAATGGTGCAGCTGCACGGTTAGTTTCTCCAGGCGATGTGCTTATATTAATTACATATGCTTTTATGGATATTGAAGAGGCAAAAGTGTTTAAGCCTTCATTAGTATTTCCTAATGAAGATACAAATTTATTGCAATAAATGGCATTAAAACCTTTAGTGAAAATATTAAAAATTGTGCTCCCAATACTCTTGGGAGTTTTTTTGATATGGTTTTCGCTATCAAAAATCTCTATAACGGATTTAATTGGACACTTTAAATCTGCTAATTATTTTTATATCGGTTTGGGCGTTTTGCTTGGTCTTTTAAGTCATTTGTCTAGGGCTTATCGTTGGCTGTTTATGTTGGAGCCTTTGGGGTATAAAATTAAATTAGGGAACAGTATTATGGCTGTTTTTGCAACCTATTTGATTAATTATACTATCCCTAGGGCAGGAGAGGTCGCTAGAGCTTCTATTTTAACAAATTATGAAGGGGTTCCTTTTGAAAAAGGCATTGGAACAATAGTGGCAGAACGTATTGCAGATTTATTGGTAATGCTAGTTATTGTAAGTATAACATTGTGCCTTCAGTTTGATTTTATTTATGAGTTTTTTTCTAAAAAACTGAACCCTATAAAACTAGCGTTAGCTGTTTTTTTAATTATAGTTGTAGGAGTGTTTTTTTTGTTTTTCATAAAAAAGAGTACAGTTCGAATTGCTTTAAAAATTAAAGCCTTTGTTAATGGATTAATTGAAGGAGCTTTGAGTATTTTTAAAATGAAAAAAAAGTGGGCATTCATTTTTCATACTTTATTTATTTGGGTAATGTATGTTCTTATGTTTTATGTTACAAGTTTTGCTATAACTGGTTTACAGCCTATACCTTTTGGTGCTATTTTAATAGGTTTTATTGCCGCTAGTTTTAGTATTGCAGCTACTAATGGTGGTTTAGGGTCATATCCAGTTGCTGTTTTTGGTGCTTTTTCTATTTTTGGAATAGCAGAAGAGCCAAGCCTTGCTTTTGGTTGGATTATGTGGTCTTCTCAAACATTAATGGTTATTGTGTTGGGAGGATTGTCACTCTTATACCTGCCAATTTATAACAGAAAGAAATAATTTGTACATTGCATCTTAAATTAAAGTTAACCTACTACGATGCAAAGATTATTATACCTTTTTATTTTTATTATTTCACTACAACAAATAGATGCTCAAGTTACTTATAAAGAATTTGAATCCGCTATATTTGGAGAAACCAGGCAGCTTAAAATACAAGTGCCAAGAGGTTACGATAATACCGAGAAAAGTTATCCTATCATTTTTGTTTTTGATGCCGATTACTTGTTTGAAGTTGTTGCAGGAAATGTAGATTATTATTCTTATTGGGAGGATATTCCCGAAGCCATTGTTGTTGGAGTTAATCAAGTAGAAACTCGAGATCTCGATACGTATTATTCCGAACAAAATTCGCTGCCAATTGAAGAAGGGGCAAAATTTTTTGAGTTTATAGGGATGGAGGTAATGCCTTATATCGAAAGTGTATACCGTACAGAGAAATTTAAAGTTGCTGTTGGTCATGGGCATACTGCAAATTTTATTAACTATTTCTTATTAAAAGAAGTGCCATTATTTCAGTCTTATATCGTTTTGAGCCCAGATTTGGCTCCGGATATGACAGAATTCATATCAAAACGTTTATCCTCTATAACAGAAAGAACCTTTTATTATTTGGCGACATCTAGTAAAGATGTGAAGCCAATAAAAGAGAAAACCGAAGGTTTAAATACAGCGCTTTCATCCATAGACAATATTAATCTATTGAAAAGCTTTGATAACTTTGATGGGCCATCCCATTATTCGTTGCCTGCACATGCTATTCCTAATGCTTTAGAAAGTATTTTTTTCGTGTTCCAACCTATTTCTAAGAAGGAATATAAGGAGACGATTCTTAATTTAGATAGCTCGCCAGTAGATTATTTGATTCAAAAATATGATATGATAGAAGATTTGTTTGGCATAGATAAACCAATCTCAATCAACGATTTTAAAGCTATTGCGGCTGCAATAAAAAAGAATGAAAGTTTTGAGTATTATGAATCTCTAGGGAAATTAGCAAGAAAAGAGTATCCTGACACGCTATTAGGCCATTACTACTTAGGGCTTTTTTATGAGAAAACAGGGAAATCGAAAAAAGCTATGAAAACCTATCAGTCTGCTTATATCCTAGAAGAGATTGGTGGGATTACTAAAGATAGGGTTTTGGAACTTTCTGAGCAGATTAAATCGGATTTTGGATACTAATATTTAAATAAACACTACTTTAAAAGGGGGATATGGCAAAAGTAAAAACGACTTTTTTTTGTCAAGGCTGCGGAACTCAATATTCTAAATGGCAAGGGCAGTGTACCGCTTGTAAAGAATGGAATACTATAGTTGAAGAGCTTTTGCAAAAACCAGAAAAGAACGAATGGAAAACGACTTCTGTGGGTTTAAAAAGAGCGTCTAAACCTCTGAAAATAAAAGATATCGATTCAACGCAAGAAGCGCGATTAGATACCTTAGATAAGGAGTTTAATCGAGTGCTTGGAGGTGGAATTGTGCCTGGATCTTTAACGCTATTGGGAGGGGAACCAGGGATTGGAAAAAGTACACTGTTGCTTCAAGTCTCTTTGAAGTTGCCTTATAAAACGTTATATGTTTCGGGAGAAGAAAGCCAGAAGCAAATAAAAATGCGTGCAGAACGGATTAACCCCAATAATGATGGTTGTTATATTCTTACAGAAACAAAAACACAAAATATTTTTAAGCAAATCGAGGCTTTAGAGCCAGATATTGTTATTATTGATTCTATTCAAACTTTACACAGTGACTATATTGAGTCGTCTAGCGGAAGTATTTCTCAAATAAAAGAGTGTACCACAGAGCTTATAAAATATGCGAAAGAAACAGGAGTACCTGTTATTTTAATTGGTCATATTACTAAAGATGGACATATCGCAGGGCCAAAAATTTTAGAGCATATGGTGGATACTGTATTGCAATTTGAAGGGGATCGTAATCATGTGTTTAGAATATTAAGAGCTCAAAAAAATCGTTTTGGATCTACAAGTGAATTAGGGATTTACGAAATGCAAGGTTCTGGCCTACGAGAAGTTAGTAACCCTAGTGAGATTTTAATCTCTAAAAAAGAAGAAGAATTGTCGGGAAATGCAATTGCGGCGACTTTAGAAGGGATTCGATCGTTAATGGTAGAAGTGCAAGCGCTAGTTAGCACAGCGGTATATGGTACGCCTCAGCGTAGTGCAACAGGTTTTAATGCTAAGCGATTAAACATGCTCTTAGCTGTTTTAGAAAAACGAGCTGGTTTTAGGTTGGGGGCCAAGGATGTGTTTCTTAATATTACCGGTGGGATTTCTGTTGACGATCCAGCTATAGATCTAGCCGTTGTTGCTGCTATTTTATCTTCTAATGAAGATGTGGCCCTGCAGCGTGATTTTTGTTTTGCAGCAGAAGTTGGCCTATCTGGGGAAATTAGACCCGTACAACGTGTAGAGCAACGTATTTTAGAAGCTGAAAAGTTAGGGTTTTCTACTATTTTTATTTCTAAATACAATACAATTACATTAAAAGAAACCAGTATTAAGATTCAATGTATAACTAAGGTTGAAGATTTAGTAGCATTTATAGTGTAGTATATTAAATTAAAACGGTTACTTCATAAATAAGCTAGAATTAAAGTGAGCGTAGGTTTTTAGATCTAGTAATTATATTGCGTACGGGTTATATTTTATGTTAATTAAAGCGTATGTTCACCTCTTAAATAAGAGCATGTGCGTAACTGCAATCATTTTACTGTAGCCTTATATTTGGAGTGTTTATATAAAGGTAGCTTTAATTTCTAGCTCCGTGAAATACAAATGAAATTTTATGTTAAAATACGTAGACCTACGTATTTTGTAAACTAATATAATATTCTATATTTGTGCAATAGATAACGCACTGTGAAAACTTATTTGCTTCCTAATGTGTTGGTTGTTATCTGTTAAAAATAAACAAGATATGCGCAGAAAATGCTCCCTAACATTGTATGTTGCTCTTTTATGTATTATTGCCTCCTGTAATACGAAAAATAAATCTTCTTTTGAAGATTATAAATTTTTTAAACTACAACAACAAGGCTGGAAATCTAAACGAGTTAATACCTTTGTAGGAACTATAAACTACACGGCAACCGAGGTGCCACTTCAATATTATATTTTAAAGAATAATATAAATACCCCCGAGGTGGTGGATTCTATCTATAATCTAAATAACAGAGAACGTATTATAGAAATAGAATTTCAACATGAAGATCAAAAAGATTTACTTTTAGAAGAATACACTAAAAAAAGTTATGAGGAAGCTGTAAAATATATGGCATTTACTATAGCTAAAGATTTTACAGTAATAACTTCTTCCAACGATACTATAAAATGCTCTGGAGTGAATTTTGAGCGAAATTTTAAAGTCGCACCTTTTAAAAGAGCACTTTTATACTTTAATAATATAAAACCAAACGATAATATTGAATTAATTTACCAAGATAACTTGTTTGGAAATGGAAACATAAAATTCAATTTTAACGAAACACCAATCTTATTATAATAATTTATGAGAAAAGCAGTCTTAATCTTTCATTTAGTAATATTGCCTTTAGGGGTTTGGTCGCAAAACACCTATTATGGTGTTGAAACAGGGGATAATACAAATGGAGTCAATAATAGTTTTTATGGGAAATATTCAGGGAAAGAAAACACTGCTCGGTATGGTACTTTTATAGGGGTAGAAGCAGGTAAGGTAAACACTGGAAACGAAAATACTTTTGTTGGATATTTGTCAGGCGCTTCAAATACTTCAGGGAAAACTAACGCTTTTTTTGGAGCCAATTCTGGAGCGTTTAATACCACAGGTGGTGATAATACTTTTTTAGGTCATCGTTCCGGTTATAAAACAACTATTGGTTTAAAAAATACATTTGTAGGAGCTAATTCAGGTCTCGTTAATGTAAGTGGTATTCGTAATACAGCATTAGGTTTTTCTGCAGGTCAAAGTAATGAAACAGGAAACGATAATGTGTCAATAGGTTCAGAATCAGCTGTGTTTAATGCTTTTGGGTCCAGAAATGTAAGCATAGGTAGAGGAGCAGGACTAAAAAACACATCGGGTTCCGACAATACTTTGGTCGGTAATGCTGCTGGTTTGAATAACCTTATAGGTTCTGGAAATGTATTCCTTGGAAGTGGAGCAGGACAAGAAGAGCAAGGAAGCAATAAATTATATATAGAAAACACAGCTAGTAGTTTGCCTTTAATAGGAGGCGATTTTGAGACAGATATAGTAACAATTAATGGGAAAATGGGAATTGGGACATCTGCACCACCTGTAAATGAGCTGGAGGTAAATGGCGTTATGTCTGGTAAATTAGGTTACTTTAATGATGATTTAACAATCCCTCCGACAGAATTTTTAAACGACGGGCACCTTTTAGCTATAGGGTTAGACAATGTGAACACTCCTCTTTTTGGGTTTCAATCATTAACCTCAGAACAAGCTAGTGATGGAGTTGCGGCTGTGAGATTTACTATTGAAGATAAAAAAGATAAAGCGAGATTTAGATTGTGGGCGCAAGAAGATGGTGCCACAAATTTTAGGATTTATGATAAAGATCAAGTGAAAGCGCTTGATTTTCATGCTTATGGTACTTCTACATATTTACGCTTGACTACCCCTAATAGTTACTTATCAATAGGTGGTGAAAGTTTAGCAGGGTATAAATTAGTTGTTAGACAAGGAGATACTTACGTTGATGGAAATATAATAGCAGAAGATAAGATAGGAATAGGTGTCCTTTCTAATGAAATACCTACGGATTATAAGTTAGCTGTAGCAGGTAAAATTATTGGTGAAGAATTGAAAGTGAAAATACAAGGAACTTGGCCAGATTATGTTTTTAAAGAAAACTATAAACTACCGACTCTATATAACGTAGAGAAATATATAAAAAAAGAAGGGCATTTACATAATATTCCTAGTGCTAATGAAGTGAAAGATAGTGGTTTATTGTTAGGAGAGATGAATGCTAAATTACTTCAAAAAATAGAAGAATTGACACTGTATACAATAGCCCAAGAAAAAGCGTTAGAAAAACTCAGAGAATCCAAAGTAACACAGCAAAAAGAAATTAAAAAACAAAAAAATAAAATTGAAAATCTAGAGTCTAGGTTAGGGGAAATAGAAAAATTTTTACGTTCTCCAAGAAATTAAAACTCAATTTTAAATAGCTCCTGTTCTAAAATTAACTTAAATGAAAAACATTAGGAATAGTAAATTTTCAAAGATATTAGCTACTTATTTGGCTATACAATTATTGATCACAATCATTCAGCCAACAAATTTGTTTGCACTAACAAGTGGCCCATCACAACCTGAATTTAATTCGTTTACTCCTATAGGAACAAGTGATATGGTAAATTTGTCTTCTGGAGATTTTAACTATAACATCCCGATTATGGATGTGGGAGGTTACCCTTTAAATTTAGCTTATAATTCAGGGGTTACTATGGATCAAGAAGCTTCTTGGGTAGGACTCGGTTGGAATCTTAATGTCGGGCAAATAAATAGGCAAGTACGTGGTATTCCAGATGATTTTAAAGGTGATAAAATGCTCTATGAGAACAATATGAAAGATAATGTTACAATTGGAGGTAGGTTTAATGTGTTTGCAGCGGGGTTTGGAATAGGAGAAGGGGAATCTGCTGGAGATGTGGGTACAGGTAGTGCTCAAGTTGGTTTGGACCTAAAATATAACAATTATAACGGACTTGGATTTTCTTTAACGGGAGGGCTTAGTTACCAAATAGCGCAGAATTTATCTGTAGGTATGGATATGAGTGCTTCTGCGTCTGAGGGAACTTCTGTGTCTCCAAGTGTTTCTTTAGATAATAAGAAAAAAGGAGTGACAAATCAAGATAATGTTTTAACTGGTAGTTTGGGAACAACCTATAATAGTAGGCAAGGAGTTACACAGTTGGCAATAAGTTTGACTCGTAATAAACAAGTCGAAAAAGTTAGAAATGAAAAGACCGTTAGGAGCGGTGAAGCAAGTTGGGCTTTAGGAGGAACGATTTCTTTCGCAGATGCATCGTATACACCAACAAAATCTGTAGGTATGGTGTCTTCAAATTATGTTTTTACACTTAATTTAGAAGGTGAAATAATGGGGATAGAACCAGGGGTGAAATTTACAGGATATAGAACTAGTCAAGGGATTAGGAAATCTGAAAAATATAAGGAGCAGAAAGCTTTTGGTTTTGAAAATACATTTGTCGCTTCAGACGAGGATGTCTTAGATTTTAATAGAGAGAAGGATAGAACATTTAATCAATTTACAAGGACATTACCTATAACTAATAATACCTACGATTTATATAGTATACAAGGTCAAGGGGTTTCGGGGATGTTTAGAGCTTATAAAAGCCAAGTAGGTCACGTTTACGATAATTATACAAAAGATATAAGTCATGGCGGACGATTAAGCGTAGAAGTAGGAGGTGGAGTAGGTGTACATTGGGGATTTGATGGAGAGGTGGTGCCATCTAATGGAAAAACAAGAAGGTGGAAAAAACAGAATAATGCACTGCCAAAGTTTATTGAGAATAACATAAGCGATAGGCCAGAATACGAAAATGTTTTTTTTAAGAACATAGGCGGATTTCATGTAGACGAAGAATTAGATTTGTTAAATACTAGATTAGGAGGGTATGACCCTATAAAAACAGTTATTAATGGTGAAAAGTTTTCTAGAATCGCTTCTCCTGCTTATAACCAAAAAAAATATAATACTAATGGCGTATATATTCCTGGAAATTATAATAGAATACCAATTAATAGCCCAATTAAAAGAACAAAGCGATTAAAAAGAAACCAGAGTATTCAAAAATTAACCAGAGAAGATGCTGCGAAATATGGGTTTAATACTAAGTTTAGTCCATATTCTTTGGCGGGTAAACATAATCATCACACCTCCGAAGTTAGAATTCTAAAAGATGATGGTTCAAGTTATATTTATGGGTTAACGGCATATAATGTCGTTAAGAAAGAAGTAACTTTCGATATTAGTGGAAGACAAGGAGATTGTAAAAATGGATTAGTTAGTTATACTCCAGGTGCAGATAATACTAGTGGAAACAATAGAAATGGAGATCAATATTTTAATAGGATAACTACACCATCGTATGCACACAGCTACTTATTAACATCTGTAGTATCTTCAGACTACGAGGACTTAACAGGTGACGGACCTTCAGATGATGATTTAGGAGCGTACACAAAATTTACATATGAAAACAAAAATCAAAATCTATACAAATGGCGTGTGCCTTACGATAAAAATAAGGCAAATTATAATCAAGGGATTAAGTCTAGTTCGAAGGACGATAAAGGAAATTATATTTATGGAGAAAAGGAATTGGTCTATATAAAAGAGATTGAGACTAAAACACATATTGCGAAGTTTCATTTAACAGAACGAAAGGATGCCTTGGGGGTGGTTGACGAGAATGGTGGAGGCAGTGCGAGTACAAGTTCTAAAATGTGGAAACTTAATAAAATATCACTATACGCAAAGCCAGAATATGAAGCAGAAGGAGAAGATGCAGAGCCTATAAAGGAAGCTCACTTTATATATGATTATTCATTATGTAAAAATGTGAAAAATAATTTGGGAGGAAATGTAAATGAAGAATTATCTAATGAAGGAGGGAAATTATCGTTAAAAAAAGTATATTTTACTTATAGGAATTCGAATATGGGAGCCTATACGCCTTATGTTTTTAACTATAGTGACTTCAATCCAGACTACGACTTAAAGGGATATGATATCTGGGGGAATTACAAACCTAGTGACTTTGAATCTGGTTGTGGTGTAGATGCAGCTTTAACCAATGCTGAATATCCCTATGTTAACCAGAATCAAAATACCCAACAAGATGAATATGCAAGTGCTTGGTCATTACAGTCTATAGACTTACCATCGGGGGGGACAATAGAGTTGGAGTATGAGTCTGATGATTATAAACACGTTCAGAATAAGGACGCTATGCAAATGTTTAAGGTTGTTGGTGCTGGTAAATATGCGTTGTCTTCAGGAAATAATTCCGAGCTTTTTAACGATTTGCTATATAAGCCAGGAGGAGCTATAGATCATTTGTACATAAGATTAAATGAACCTATCTCTGGAAATACTGAAATTGAAAATGAACTGGATTACTTTAAAAAGAAGTACATAAAAAATTTAATGAATGAAGTAATTTATTTTAGATTTTTATTAAATATGACAAAGCCTGGAGGAAAAACCTCAGGAAAAAAAGTGGGCGATAATGACTTTGATTTTGTTACAGGGTATTTAGAATTAATGGAATCATCAGAATTTGGATTATTCAAAGATACGAATGGAATACAATATGCCTCAATCCCTGTAAAAATGGTTAATGGAGGTAAAGGTGTTTTAGGAGGTAAAGTGAATCCTGTTGTTAAGTCTGGTTGGCATTATGGTAGGAAATACTTAAATAGAAAAGTTTATAGTATTTCTAATGAGGAAGATGTTAATGATTTAAAAGGGGTGGTTATGGAAATTGTAGGCTCAATTCCAGCAATATTAAATATTTTTAGTAGCCCAAATGGAAAGCTTCAAGAGCGTAGAATTGCACGTCGATTTATTAGAGATAAATCATGGATAAGATTGATGAATCCAAACGGTAAAAAATTAGGTGGCGGCCATAGAGTTAAAACAATAAAAATGCATGATGAATGGGATGCCATGACAGATAATGAAGGAGATGTTAATTATAAACAATTTTATGGTCAAGAGTATAACTATGAGTTAGATAAAGGGGAATCATCTGGTGTAGCAACTTATGAGCCTATAGGGTCTAAAGAGAACCCTTTTGTTAAACCTTTTTATGATAAAGAAAACCCAGGGCTTTTGTTAGGCCCAGATGAATCTAATTATGTAGAAAAACCATTGGGAGAGTCCTTTTTTCCTTCACCTGCGGTTACTTATAGTAAGGTAACGGTTAAAAATATCGAAAGAGAAAGAACAGAAAATATAGATAATACGCCAGAAAATTTAGTTGTTAGAAAACATGCTACTGGCGCTGTTGTTAATGAGTTTTATACCTCTTTTGATTACCCAACAATAGCAGACTATACAGATTTAACAACGTATTATGACAAGTCAGACGTTTTATCAAGTTTATTGAGGTTAAGAGTTAGAGAACATTTAACCTTATCTCAAGGTTACAGTATTCATACAAATGATATGAATGGAAAGATGAAAAGGCAACGTGTTTATGCAGAAGAACAAGAAGAGTTTATTTCTGGTGTAGATTATAATTATGATCAATTACCTAATCAAGGAAATAGTAATATATACAACCCGAATATTGGAAAACTAGACAATACGGTACTAACCATAGATGCGGAAGGTAAAGTTGAGAAAAAATTAATAGGTGTCGATTACGATGTTATTAATGATTATAGAGATAGTAAAACGGTTAGCGAAATTTATGGCGTAAAGTATAATAGTGCAGGATTGCCTATATTTTTAGTTTTTGTTATTGTACCGACACCGCTTCCTCGATATTCCAGACATGAAACACAAATAAAAATGGCTGTAACTACAAAAGTCATTCATTCTTCAGGGATTTTAAGGGAGAAGGTTGCTTACGATGTGGGTGCAAGGGTTTCTACAAAAAATTTAGCATGGGACGCAGCAACAGGAGCTGTTTTATTAACAGAAACAACTAATGAATATAAAGACAAGTATTATAATTTTATGTACCCTGCTTATTGGGCTTATGACGGTATGGGACAAGCCGCTAAGAATTTAAATTTAAAATGGGATTTTCAAAATGCAGGAGCAAATGCCTATAGATTGTCTGGGAATTTTAGCGCAGAAAACTATTTATTAGCAGGAGATGAATTATGGGTGAAATCAGGTTCAAATGAATTTAAAGCTTGGGTTGCCGAGGTTAATGGAACAAATTTCATATTAATAGATGAAAGAGGATTACGATATACATCTGAAGATATAGGTAAAGGATCTTTTACAGTGATTAGGTCTGGACACAGAAATTTACAGGGCGCAAACATGGCTTCTGTAACGTCAATGATCAATCCGATAGTACATAGTATAACAGGGGAAACTATAGATATTAATAACGAGACTTTTTTTCAAGATTCTTGGAATACTTTTAGAATTATAAATGCATCTGCTGTACAATATGATAATGTTTGGGAAGCGCAATGTGAGTGTGATTTACCAACTATGGAGTATGACACACTAGGGAATTTAATTTTTAATTACGATACAGAATCCAAAAGTTATAATCCATATTTATATAATGTTAAAGGAGATTGGAGAGCAAAACGATCATTCGCTTATTTAACAGGAAGAAATTTTACTAGTGAGGATCCTACGCCTCGTAAAACAGGTTTCTTTAATAATTTTAGGCCCTTATATAAATACAATAATACTAATTTAAAATGGGAATTAGACTTTAATTTAATTGCAGAAAACGGCTCTCAAGACAATACAACAAAATGGACTTTCGCTTCGGAAGTAAACCAATATAGCCCATACGGTATGGAATTGGAGAATAAGGATGCATTGAGTAGGTATTCGTCTGCTCAATATGGCTACAATTACAAATTGCCAGTAGCAGTTGGCTCAAATACAAAGTACAAGGAATTAGGATATGATGGTTTTGAAGATTATAGTTTTAATCAATGTAATACTAAAGCGCACTTCAGTTTTCAAAAAAACACAGACGATATTGCCATTTCAATTTCTAAACAAGAATCTCATACAGGGCGTAATAGTCTAAAAATAGGGCCCAATAGCTCAGCAATTATGACGCAGCAAATAATACACTGTGACGATATTCCAGTAAATAACGAAAGGGCAGCTACATCTAAAACCTTAAAACAAAACTAAAGATGAAAGAAATTTTTTTATACACTATTCTTAGTGCTCTTTTTTTTGTTAGTTCATCAGCTTTTGACAATGAAAAATATCACGAAAAAGTGATAGAGACTGAGGTAACTAATATTATAAAGGAAACAGACGAAAAAGAAGAGGTTTCTTGCGATGGAAGTATCACGGAAATTCTTGTTGGCTTTTGCCCTTCTAAAACAAGTAATATGTTGAGCTCTAATTGCTCTGATGTCCTTCGTTGTTTTTCATATAATTATGAAGGTGTAGGTGAATATGGTTATCAAACTCATTTTGATTGGACATTTTATGATACAGATGGCGTAAGTATTTTGTATACTTCTAATAGTCAATTTCCTTACTATAACTTTATTAACCCTGGGACTTACAGTATAAGAGTGTGGATTACTTTTGAAAACGGATGTATAGAAAAGTATACTCAAGCTGTAGTGATAGAAGATTGCACTGTAGACCCATGCGATTTTCAAATTACAAATATTAGTACAGATCGATGTGTTTATAAAACCACCGAAACAAAAAAGCGAATAAATCAAAACTATTGTATAGGCGAAGAATATTGTTATCAATATACTGATAACTCAGGACTTATTAATAATGTTACATCTTATCTTTGGACATTTTATGATGTAGACGGGGTAACGGTATTACATACAGCGAATCATGCATATCCAGCATATACTTTTACAAATCCAGGTATACATAATGTTACTTTAGAGTTAACCTATGATAATGGTTGTACCGCAGAGTATACTCAAGCTGTAGTGATAGAAGATTGCACTGTAGACTCATGCGATTTTCAAATTACAAATATTAGTACAGATCGATGTGTTTATAAAACCACCGAAACAAAAAAGCGAATAAATCAAAACTATTGTATAGGCGAAGAATATTGTTATCAATATACTGATAACTCAGGACTTATTAATAATGTTACATCTTATCTTTGGACGTTTTATGATGTAGACGGGGTAACGGTATTACATACAGCGAATTATGCCTATCCAGCATATACTTTTACAAGTCCAGGTATATATAATGTTACTTTAGAGCTTATCTATGATAATGGTTGTACCGCAGAGTATACTCAAACTGTAGTAATACAAGATTGCGATGATGATATAGACCCCTGTGATGAAGTCGCTATAATAGTAGACGAATCGGGGTCTATAAGTCCAGAAGAAGCAAAACAACTAAGAACAGGTCTTTATAAGTTTGTAGAAGACCAATTAGATAGTGGATTGAATATCTCTATTATAGGAATGTCAAACTCAGATGGGAGAGTTGGTATAGACCCATTAGCGAATATTAGAGCAGATCATATTATAAGACAAAAAGTTACTACAGCTACAAAACCTATGTTTGATAATTGGATCGCTAATTATGGTAATAGGGATGGTAATCAGGGTGTTGATGGTAGTTCAGACTACTGGGCAAGCGCATTGAATGTAGTAAATAATTCAAACTATACCCCGGATTTGGTTGTTGTTTTTACCGATGGCTCACAAACAGCAAACATAGATTATTTAAAAACTCAAATCGATTTGATAAGACAAAACTCGAATCTTTTTGTTTATGCTATCGATAATGAATATTATGTAAATGGAAATAATCTATCAGGAAGGCTACCTCAAGATCAAGACCCTAATTATACCACGTTAAATAAAAATGAAATGCGAGCTTTAAACACTACAGTATCTAGAGATGTGGTGTCAAGTATACGAACATCATTAGATTATTTATTTGGAAATGGAGAACCAATCTCTGGACAAATGAATTTGGCTACTGCAGATTATTATGGTTATGATGATTTTTCGGGAATAGAATCTGGATTAGGGATCCTCTCTAATTTATTAGCACATTCAGAAATTGAGTGTTCTAATGCCGTAGACGAATGCTATGATTGTTATACTTTTCAACCAGAGCGAGATAAATTTTATTGGATTAGCGGTTGGGTAAAAGAGGATTTAAATATTCAAGTAAAGTCTTATATACACGCTTCATTGCGAATAAATTTCATTAATGCTGTAGACATTGAGATATCCTCTAAAGTTTTATACCCTTCTGGAAATATTATAGATGGATGGCAACGTATTGCTGGGAAGTTTCTTGTTCCCGAAGAAACAGTAACTCTAGAATTAGAACTATCGAACGCTAGTAATAACATTCCTGTGTATTTTGATGATATAAGAGTACACCCCATTAACGGGAGTATGAAGTCCTTCGTTTATGACCCTGTTACTTATAGGCTTATGGCAGAATTAGACGAGAATAATTACAGTACGTATTACGAGTATGATAATGAAGGTGGTTTAGTACGTGTTAAAAAAGAAACGTCAAAAGGAGTAAAAACTATACAAGAAACACGTTCAGGAAATAGTATGCATAACGAAAATTAAGCAATGAGAAAAAGTAAATTTATAATATTGATATTGCTGTTTTGTTCGCATAATGTGAGATCACAAACTGTAGAAAAAATACTGTCAGAGATCTACCTACAATACAGTTCAAATAAGCCATTACAGTTTAAAATGACCTATAATTTGTATAAAACTTTTGATACAGAAAAAATATACCAAAGCTATACAGGAAGGTTTTATAAAAATGCATCCAATGCGATCTATATAAAGATTAAAGATACAGAGTTTCTTAATAACAAGGATGTAAACATAAAAGTTAGTCACAACGAGAAAGCCTTACTACTGACAGCTCCAGAGTTATATATTCAAGAAGAATACGATTTGAGTGCGCTTTTTAAAATATATGAAGAAAGTACTTTTAAAGATAAAGGAAACTATTGGGAGATTGCGCTTCTTGCAAAAGAAACCAGGTTACCCTATAGTAAAATAGTATTAGAAATCACTAAAACATTCTTTTTACAAAAGCAAATTTTCTTTTATAATGAAGGGGTCAATTTCTCTAAAGACTATAAAAAAGTAGATTTACAAAGACCTCGATTAGAAATTTGTTATTCTAGTTATGGTAGAATTCAAATGGAAGAAAGTAAATTTAAAACAACCCGACTTCTAGAAATTAAAAAAGGTGGCACGGTCGTACTGTCTTCAAATTTGAAAGGGTATGAATTATTAGATAAGCGATAAAGCTTTAAATATCAAAAAATATATAAACAAAACTATTTATGTCAAAAATTAAGCATTATTTAGTCATTATAGTAACACTGTTAACAACATTGGGGTATGGACAAGAAGAAGAAGCGTCTAGTACACGTCTTGTTGGTAACGCAATAGCAGGAGCTACAATAGCTATTCAAGATCCTTTATATAATGATCTTAACAACGGGAGCTTTGCATCTCAAGGCGCAAGTACATCAATCTATTTTGGGTTCGAAGACGATTCGGATAACCCTATAAAACATAAAGTTGTTTATGGTGCGGAGCTTAGTATAATAGTAACTCCGTATAATAGTAATGGCATAGCTCTAGCGGGATCTTCAATAGAATTGTCTATAATGCACGATAATGTAAGAGGCAATATAGGTAATGTTGTAGATTTGGCTGTGCATCAACTCCCAGGAGTACACAAAGCATCAATAACCGTTACTAACATTATATATATAGATGAAGAAGGTGATGTGATCAATATAAACGATTCTTCAGCTTATTTAGAATTAAAGTTCAAAACGAATCGTTATTATAAATTTACAAATAATACAACGGTTGAATTGTCTAGACAATTAGTAACATATGATGGATTTAATGAAATAATAAGTGCTCCTAATCCCGATTTTTCAAACGGGGAAGATGAATTAGAAGTTATATGGACTGCAAATCCAGCAGCTATAGAGTACGAATTAGAATGGGCATGGTATGATAATTATGGAGAGGTGTTACAAAACACAACACCATTGCCATTACAAACAACGGAAATTAAGCTAAGTGAGCAAGATTTTAAAAGAAATAGCACACGTATTGAAACTAAAGCATTGTCTTATCGTATTCCTTTAATTTTTTCCAGAGGATACTTGGTATATAGAGTAAGGCCAGTAGGGCGTTTTCTAGATGACATTACAAAAAATTATTATGGAGATTGGACTAGTGGCTCAAATTTTAAAACCACTATGGCAAGTTGGGCCCCTCATGTATTAGAAATAAGACTTTCGCATGAGCAAGGACTTAAGAATTGGCAATTTCAGTCATCTTATGCTGAAAATGGAAAAAAGAAAGAAGTTGTTAGTTACTTTGATGGAACATTACGAAATCGTCAAACCGTAACAAAAATAAATTCCAATGCGCAAGCTATAGCGGGTGAGGTTATTTATGATGCGCAAGGGAGGCCAGCAATAGAGGTACTTCCAGTTCCTGTAGAAGAATCTGCCATTCGGTTTTATGATGATTTAAATAGAAATCCACTTGGACTCCCGTTTTCTCATAAAGATTTTGATTGGGATAAAGAAAATTCAAATGATTGTGAAATAAGACAGACTGGAATGTCTACAAGTTCTGGAGCCAGTAAGTATTATTCAAATAATAATACCGTTAAAAACAATTTTCAAGATTATGTCCCATCGGCAATAGACCCAGATAATATAACAGAAGCCTTTCCTTTTAGCCAAATAGAATATACGCCAGATAATACTGGAAGAATTCGTAGAAAAAGTGGTGTAGGAGCATCATACAAATTAGGAACAGGTCGTGAAATGAAATATTTCTATTTGCAACCAGAGCAAGAGAAACTAAATCGTATTTTTGGATACAAGGTAGGCTACAATAGCCTCTATAAAAAAAATATAGTTGTAGATCCTAATGAACAAGTTAGCGTTAGTTATATAGACCCACAAGGAAGAACAATTGCTACTGCTTTAGTCGGTAAAAATCCTTATAATTTAATTGGTTTGCCTAGTGAATCATTTGATAGTGAGGTATTTACTTCAGATTTACTGTCCAATAATATAAAATATGCAACAGGCAGAAATGGAGTGACCATAGATGGTATTAGCCTGGGAAAACAGATAGGAGTAGAAGACGACAACCCAGAAATCTTTTTCACTTATGATGCAAGGCATAATAATAACACTTATAAAGAAGAGTGTTTAGGTGAAAAACAATACCCTTTTGTTTATGACTTAAGAATAAGTTTATTAGATGATTGTGGAAATAACCGACTTGCAGGCGATATAATTTCTTATACTATAGGAACAGCAAGTTTAACAACGAATTCTGAAGTACCAGAAATCTTAGAGCATTTGGAATTCGAAGCAGGTGCAGATTTAAAAGTAGGTACTTACACATTAAGCAAAGACATTCGTGTAAATCAAGAAGCATTAGAAATTTATGCAAATGATTTTATAGAAACGATACAAAGTACAGAAGGAGATGAAGATAACGAAGATTGTTATTTGAGTGTTGACAATTTTATACCCAACGCAAGTATAGAAGTAAACTGTAACATAACTTGCCTAAGCTGTGAAGAGTCTTTAGTTTGCGAATACCTCTCGACAGTAGAATGTGAAATTTTTAATTCAATTTTAGATCCAGATGGTGATGGCACCATTGATGTTTCAGAAAATAATGTACAAAGACTAGCTTTTATAACAGCAGCACAAAAAGAATATATATTGGAAGGAATCATTGCTATTACAGGTAATGATAGTTTTTTATACAATGGAGACACTTTAGATTTTACTTTTCCTGAAGGCGTAAACCAATTGGTATACCAAGAAGAAATAGCCCTGTATGAACAACGCTTTAAATTAGAATTTGAAAGCCTATTATTAGGGTGCCGAGATTTATGTCCTACTTTATTAACAACTTGCGAAACCGATGTACAATTATTATTAACCGATTTAACACCTAATAACCAGTATGGCAAGCTTCCAGAAACGGAGAATGATGATTTCCCTCCATTAAGTATTTTTAATGAAAATAACTTTTTACGATATTCAGGAACTTCGACGGGTACTGTAATAGAAGAAGGTGAAACAGTAACTGTAACACTATCTAATGCGAGTTGGAGAAACCCTTCATTTCCATATGCTAATGAAGAAGGAGAAACGTCATACATAACAGTTACAGAACTTGGAGAAGGCCAATTTATACCAGCAGTTTTAGATGCAAATAGTTTAATGCCAGTTTCTTCTGGGCCGTCAAATACTTTTTTAACGCTACCTCAAAACTTAGAGAATATAGAAGATTTTATTGCTGCATGGGAGCCAGATTGGGCTAAATCTTTATTAATATATCACCCTGAATATTATTACTATTTATATAATAAAGCGTTGTGTGAAGTCGAGTATAATGTAAATGGAACCCCCATGAGTTCTAATACATTTGATGCTTACTTACAAGAAATAAAAACATATGCAGAGGCTAGTTCCAATGATAATATCTTTGAATCTTTATTAGATTTTAATGAAGACCCATTTTTTAATATACAATATACTGTAGAATCTACTCTTATTGCGACACATAGAAGAGCGATAATGCAGGAAGCGCTTCAAACCAATTATGATGGGGTTAATTATGAGTCAGCAGGTACAACGCATAGTTTAAACATGTTACAAGCAGCTTTTTATAGTGTTGTTTATAGTAATGGCTTAGTACCTCAAGACGAATTTGCAACAGTAATAGAAACACCTAACCTCTTAACCTCTTACGCCTTTACAAGCCTTTCTACAAGTAAAAAGGATAGGATATGGCAAACCTTTAGAAACTATTATACTTCTCTTAAAGAAAAAATACGTTATGTCTATTCTAATGTTTATGCTACAAGCCAAAACCGTTACCATGGTTGCATAGGCAATCAGGAACATTTAGATACCTATATCACTTTATTTGTTCCTTATGCAAATTATGGCGTAGTATTATTTGATATTACTACAGCTTTAGCTTCAACCGTAAACGCTAATTATACAAGCCCTTGTGAGTCCGAGACTATACAATATTACGCAAATAAAGAAAAGCGATTTTCTCCTGCCGATTATGGGTTTAACTCTGGAGCAGATAATCAAGATGCGGCGACAGATGTAATTAATGAAACAGACACAGCATTATATTTGGAAACAGGTAAATGTCCTTTGGCTTTTGATATGGAATATTTACTAAATGGCCTTGTTAATCCTGAGTATCAAACCAACGGGCTATTAGTAGAATCTGGTCCAGAGTCTTTGCAATTAAGTGATTTACCATATTTAACCCAAGATTTATATGAAGCAGTAGGCGGAACTGTTCCCGTAACAACAGGAGTAAGTACAGATATAATAGGTCAAGCTAGTGGCGAACAATTAAGTATCAAACTAGGGGCAACACAAGCTATAGTTCTTGAAATTTTAAACCCAGAAGCCAATCGACTTCCTTGCGGAAATATTGAGCCAACATGGAGTAATTATGAAAACCAGGTTTTTAAAATCATAGATTTTAAAAACATATATTATGTTCCAAATTCTTATAATACAGAAACACTTACTTATAAGTTTCAAATAATAGCAACGGTTATCACTACAGGAAATACTACTTGTAGTAGCCCGCAAGAGATAATAATAGAAGGCACAACCATTGCAGCTATAGGCGAATGTGGTTTTGTAGACGATGGAATTGGGCAAACATTGAGTAGTGAGTCTGCCGTAGGAATAAATGGTTTATGCTATGAACGTACTCGTTTTGAAAAAAGTATGGTACGTACAATGAATAAGTTAAAAGAAGATAATCTTTTATTAACTTCTTCTGTTGTTTTAGGGCCAACACCAAGTGAAGACCTTTCTAATGATCCTTATGGCTATAAGAATAGCTTTTTACCAGAATACTTAGAAGATCCAAATTTTGAAGCTAGGTGGAGCGGAGCCGCATCTGGGAGTACTAGCAGTTTTGTAATAAATAATATAGGAACTACAGATTTTGAATCTGTTCGTATTGCATTGAATGGAGTAATTAACCCTGTAAATATAGAACGTTTTACAAGCCTTAAAATCGACGAAAATGATAATACGAGTATTACTCTTAGTTATTTAAGCCTCTCAACATTAGAATTGGTTCACGTACAAGGTGTCATTTTGGGAGAAAAAGAAAGAAATCAAATAACACTCGATTTTGATTGCGACTGTACGGAAGAGCTTAGTTACAATAGTGGAGTGAATCAATCTATAGTACAACTGCTTAATCATTTGGTAATTCAACAGCAAACACCGCAAGGTATTGTCTACCCCTATAATCCTCCAGAATTACAAGCTTTAGCACCTTTTTTTATGCAACCAAATTTACTAATCACTTATTTTGGGTATGAAACAGGTGTTGAGGGGGTTAACAGCTTAATTCTGCAGTTTAATAATAATGCTTTTTTTACCTTTAAAATAATGATTAGTGATGGAATAGATTCCTTTCCATACAATACAGCAACATCTAATTTTTTAGATCAAAGTATAGAATTTTCGAATTTTAATATCACGCAATTTAATACTAATACTAATGGGAATGAGGGAGTTATTTTTGAAATTGATATCACACATGGAGAGTATACTGTGTTTTATGATTCAGGCCAAGAGCAAATAATTCCTGCAGGCACAAGAACTGTTGGCGGTAAACATAAGAATATATTTGAAGATGTTATTTGTCCAGAAATCATAGAACCTGTTAGCTATATAGAAGATCTCCTTTTAGAATTAATAAATGAATATAATGAGAATGGAGAAATACCAGATGGATATACCACAGCCGCTTTAGAGGCTTTAACAGATAATATTGTATTTCCTTCGGGTAATGGAAGTTCCAGTGAAACTATCGGAGTGTACAATTTCTCTGTAATAGAAACACAAACGGGCGATCAAGTGATGTTCAATTTTAATGAGGATTCAGAGTGTGGCATTGTAGTAAATGTAATTGGACGAGTTGTAACTAATGCATTTTCGGGCATTACAGAAGTTACAAACTTCTTTTTTAGTGGAGACCAGTACGATTCTTTTATTGTTGAAATAATTCATGAATCAGGAAAAAAGATACATGCCAGTGGAACATTAAGTTGTCTCACTTTTGCAGGATGTTTAGTTGAAGTTCCTGTGCCATGTACACCCTGTATTCCTCAAACAGTAGCACCAGTATCATGCTCTAGTGCATGGGAGGTTTATAATGAAGCTATTTTTATTGCTAGCAAAACAGCTGAAGACTATCAAGCACCCCAGTATTTAACTCAAGAATATTTTTGCCAAGCAAATTTGGCCTATGTTGTAAATGATTATTTGTATTTTTTAGAGCTAATAAGAGATTTTCCAGATTTTTACGTAAACATAGAAGAGTTTAGTGCTTCAGAGTTAAATATGGGATATGAAGGTCTTACAGATGCTATTGATGGCTATATATTATACCTTCAAGAAGGAGGAGATAAGGAATGGGTACATTATGTCTCTCAAGTATATTTAATAGAGAACGATATTCCTTGTCCTCCAGTACCTTTTTTAAGCGCTGTTAGTGTTGTTGTAGATGATGTAGAGGATCCTTGTGTAACACTGCTTAATGGGGTTAATGATACCTATTCTTCAGAAGGTTTTGAAGCTTACCTTAATGCGGAAAAAGAGGCTTTTAAATTACGTTATATTGAAGACGCAATAGAGAATCTAGAAGAAACATTTGTTAAAAAATCGCCGGACAAGGAATATCAATATACATTATATTATTACGATCAGGCAGGGAATTTAGTGCAAACAGTGCCGCCAAGTGGAGTTACTAGATTAGCCCCAGAATCTAATTTATCAATAAATAATTTAAGAGATAATTCACCAGATAGCGAAACAACCAATTCTAATCTAGTTCCAAATCATACTCTCGAAACGCAATACCGTTACAATTCATTAAATCAATTGGTATGGCAAAGTACACCAGATGGCGGTGTAACTCGTTTTGCATACGATGCGCTAGGAAGGATTGTTGCTTCCCAAAATGCAGTACAAATTTTAAGCGGTAAATTTAGTTATACTAAATATGACAGCTTAGGTCGTATTATAGAAGCAGGTGAAATGGATCTTGGTACAGGGTATATAATAGACTCTAATGGGCGACTTAAAAATAACTCAGGGGCCTATGTAGAAGTGTCTAATGAGTTGTTCCCTAGGAGTATATCTGCCGAGCAGAGAGAAGTTACAAAAACAATTTATGACGACCCTTTTGGTAGTACCTCATCTCTGTTCGAAACCTATTCAGAAAATAATACACGAAACAGAGTAACAGCGGTTTTGTATTATAATAGCGTATTAAATACAACTCAAGATATAAATTATCAAAATGGACTCTTTTATGATTATGATGTTCATGGCAACGTAAAGGAATTAATTCAGATTAATAATGACCCTAATCTAGTCGCAATTCAACAGGATGTTAAGCGAGTAAGTTATGATTTCGATTTGATTAGTGGAAATGTGAATAAGGTTTATTACCAAAAAGGTAAACCAGATCAATTCATTCATAAATACAACTATGATGCAGATAATAGAATTACAGAAGTATATACTAGTAAAGATGCGATTATATGGGAAAAAGAAGCGAATTATCTATATTATGAACATGGTCCTTTAGCACGTACAGTAATAGGAGATAAACAAGTACAAGGGCTAGATTATGTATACACACTACAAGGATGGCTTAAAACAGTAAACGGAGAACGCATTGGTAGTTCATACGATGTAGGTTCAGATGGGTTATCGGTTGCTCAAGACGCCATGAGTTTTGCCCTTAATTATTATAAAGGGGATTATAAATCGAGATTTCAAACACCAGAAAATAATGTAGATAATCAGTTTTTATATTATAGTAAGGCCGATAATCTAGAAGGTAATCAAGATCTTTATAATGGCAATATAAAGGAGATGATTACAAGTTTGGTAGATGTTAATCAAAATTATCTCGCAACTCAGTATAATACTTATACATACGACCAGCTAAATCGCTTAAAAGCGATGAACTCATTAGCTATAAATAACGTTACAGGTAATAGTAATGCTTCGTTCAAATCAAATTATAGTTATGACAATAATGGGAATCTAGATAGTCTTAACCGTTGGGTGTTACAAGGCGGAAGCGCTCCAAAATTAATGGATGCATTAAGCTATAATTATAAGCCCAATACGAATCAATTAACACATGTAGATGATACAGTGGACGATAATGATTTTGTGAATATAGATATAGATGATCAAGAAGAAAATTATATAATAGATAACACCTCTTATAATAATTATAATTATGATGAAATTGGGCAGTTAACAAAAGATGTTTCAGAAGGATTAGATATTGATTGGCGTGTAGATGGAAAAGTAAGTCGAATAACAAAAACATCAGGAACCGTAATAGATTTTGACTACGATGGCCTAGGAAACAGACTCTCCAAAACAGTAACAGATCATAACGGTATTGTAGATAAAACCTTTTATCAACGAGATGCCCAAGGTAATGTAATGGCCTTGTATAGCCTCAATGGAGATAATGATGACACAACAACAGGCATACAGGAAAATTTATTTTTACCAACAGGAAATGTAGATACGACCTCGACAGAATTAGCAACTAACGGAGTTTATGTTGCAGGAACAGGTAGTTATAATGTGTTGCCTCCAAATGGAAACTTAACCATAAAAGCAGGTCAGGAAATAGTCCTACTTCCAGGATTTAATGCTGTTCAAGGGAGTACACTATTAGCTAAAATAGAAACGCAGGACTCAGGAACAGGCGCAATGGACAATGCCAGTTATCGTTTAAAAGAGCAGCATATATACGGTAGTACAAGATTAGGGATCCAACAAGAAAACTTAATATTAGGAGAAGTCTCGGTTGCATCTCCAAAATTAGAAGTAACGCATGCCAAACCCCTTGCAAGAGCCTTAGAAAGCCAAATTCAACCCCCTTCAAATTTGGCAGGATTAAATTATAGTGGATTTAACTTATCTACCTGGTTAGAACCTTCAGAAAATTTAAACTTATTTTTGGAATTAGGGCTAACATCACAGATAGAATTGGCAAGTAAATTCAAAATAATTGAAGACTTAACCCTTTTTCCGCTAAATGATATAAGACAAGTTGCTAGACTTAGTGGACAAGAATTTGTAGATAAAGGAAGAAAAAATTGGAGCTACTTATATAGAAGTATGGTTGCTGCCTATGTAAAAAGAACAGCAGATAATAAATTTAAGGCAGTAATAGAATTAATTAGATTTAGATCAGACCATAGATTCCATAGCAGAAAATGGAATTGGAATGATTATTATTCTGTAGAAACATTTGAGTTAGAAGAAGGTATTCCAGAAGGCGAATGGGATATGAAATGGGAACTAAACCTTAAGTATTCATTCATACCAATTTATGAGCCTACCTTATTTTTAAATGGCAATATTTATACATTAGGTAATGGATTAGTGAAATTAGATAAAGTAGCATTTAGTGAAGGGGAGTTTAAGAGGAATCACAGAACAGACGATTTTTATAATGTTTTTCCAAATGTAATAGGGCTATCAGGCTTTAAATCTTTAGGATCTAAATTCGGATTGCCTGCACAAATGTGTGAGTTTAGTTATAAGCTAGATGAAACCCATAGACGCTTTAATATGGATATGACTTATTCATCAGACGATGGTCAATTGCAACTCTCTTCAATTCTGACACAGTTTTCAACCACGTATTGTGGAGAAGAAAATGTAGATACAGATGGAGATGGAGTGATAGATGCTGAAGATAATTGCCCCTTTTCAGAAAATCCATTTCAAGAAAATGTAATGGAAATAAATGCAGGAAATCCTGCCGATAATGTTGGTGATCTTTGCGATAATTGCCCGCTAATAAGTAATCCAATTCAAGCCGATAGCGATGTAGACAATAACGGCTACCCTACTCCAGATGGTGTTGGTGATCTTTGCGACAATTGCCCAACAAAGGAAAATGTTAATCAGTCCGATGTAGATAATGATAATGTTGGAGATGTTTGCGATAATTGTATCTTTGTAAATAATCCTGGGCAAGAAGATACTAATAATAATGGAATAGGAGATGCTTGCGAAGGCGATGACCAAGGGAATGCTTTTCTAGCAAGTGTTGGTGTGCCAATACAATCCAATCGATTAATAGGAGACAAACGCTATGAATTAAGTAACCATTTAGGCAATGTTTTGTCTGTTATTACAGATCGTAAATTATTTGACGAAACGGATTTAGCAAACCCTTTTAAACCAGACGTTCTTTCATATAATGATTATTATCCCTTTGGTATGCTCATGCCTAATAGACATGGATCAACGGATGATTACAGGTATGGTTTCCAAGGGCAGGAGAAGGATGATGAAGTTAAAGGTGAAGGGAATAGTTATAGCTATACACATAGAATGCATGATCCAAGAATTGGTAGATTTTTTACACCTGACCCTATAGAGGCAAGATACCCATGGAATAGTCCTTATGCTTTTTCTGAAAATAGAGTTATTGATGGTATTGAATTTGAAGGGTTAGAATTTTGGAATGTAATTACAGATCAAGCTAAAGATTATGGGAGATCAGCTTTAGATTTATATACTGAATATGAAGCTCATATTTCTGCATATGCAACTATGACTGGAGGAATTATAGTCACAGCAGGAGGTATTGCTTTAGCAGCTGTCCCAGGAGCTCAAGGTTTTGCAGCTGTAGCTATTACATATGGAGTTGCACAAACAGGTTTTGGTTTAGCTAAAGTTGTTGATGCGCATAGAGGGACTAACGATCCAAGATTAGCAAAAGCTAATAATTTTGGACAATTAGTTGGTAATGATTTAGAAGAAAAAGGGTATGAAAATGCTGGTGAGATAGGTTATTACATTGGAGAAGGTATTGATATAGGTACTAATGTCACGGCTGGTATAAAGAAGTTATTAGGAAAAGGAGTGAGTCCTCTGGCGAGATATTTGGCTTATGGGAAAGTGTCTAAAGGACTCGGAAACGCTGTTACTACTTCTGCAATGCTCTCTTACGATATTTTTGTTGCGGATGCTAATAGTAGATTAGCAGATATAACTAATTTGAAATCAACAATAGAATTTGTAGAAACCGAAGTAGGTGTTGAGATTTTAATACATTTTGAAGCATCAAATGATAAAGGTGAATTTATAGAAGAAAAACATAAAATGACAGTTTCAAAAGAGCAATTAGAGTCGTTTAAAAAGGAACAGGAAGCAGAAATAAAAACAGAAGTTAATAAAGTAAAAGATTAGCATTATGAGTTCAAATATTTTTCATAATAAAGTGGGTTTATCTATAATAATTAAGATAGCTTTAATAGTATTGTTTGTATTAATTCTGATAATAAATTCTTCTTTATTGCAATTTGTTTTTAGTTTAATTTTTTGTTGGTTATGTGTTAAGGCTTATTTTAAAACTAAAACAAAAATTGAACGAATAGAAATAAATAATGAAAGAATACTTTTATTTGATAAAGAAGGAGAAAAGAAAATGGATGAATTAATAGAAGAAGTTCATTTTGAATTTTTTAATAAAGGGCTTTTTTACATTAAAAAAAATAAAGATAAATTTTATTTTGATGTAGGTAAAGAAATAACAAGGCTAAAGAAAGCATTATCAGATAAAAAAATAGATATAAAACAAAAGAATAAAAAGAATAAACTAAGTTTTAGCGATGTTCTTGATATTATATATATATTCAAATGAAAAGAAAAATATTATTTTTAATATCAATAGTTTACTGTAGTTTTTTATTTGGACAGGTTAAGAATACGAACATATTTGATGAAGAAGGAAATAAACATGGTTTTTGGAGATTTTATGATTTAAATGAAAAAAGAATAGTTTATGAGGGCACTTTTTTTCATGGAAAAAAAAATGGCTCTTTTGTGTCTTATTATAAATCTGGCTTAATACAAAATAAGAATAATTTTGAGAATAATTTTTTCCAAGGTAAGCAGAGTAGGTATAATGAAAATGGGGTCTTAATATGGTTATGTGAATATGATAAAGGTGTTAAGAATGGTATTGAAAAGAGGTATTATTCTAATGGTAAATTACAAGTAGAAATTAATTATTTAAATGGAAAAATTAACGGTAATCAGAAGTATTATGATGAACAGGGTAACGCTATGCCTTTTTCTTTTAAAACTGTAAAGTCAGGTAATTAGTTTGTATTAGTTATTGGAATAAAAATAGAGAAAGCTTTTACATAGATGTAAAGGCTTTTTTTTTGTGTCTTAAAGTGAAGCAACATTTTTATCAAAGAAGTCTTTAAATTTCTTGTTAGTAAGCATTTTATCAATAATTTTAAAGATGGTGGATTTATCTTCCTCGTCTAGCTTATCAATTAATTTTAAGCGTTCATCTTCTGTTTTATCTTCTAAAGTTACAGCTTGTGGTATATCATCTTCAAGGTTGATAATCTGGTCAACAGTCATATTAAAAAGCTGTGCAATCTTATTAAGTTCAACTACAGTAATATCACCCCCGCTAGGCTACCACGTATCGCTACTGCTAAGCTTAGCTTAGTAGCGTTACAGATTGGTATAAGAATAAGAGTAGAAATAAAAAGAGAAAAGCTTTTACAGA
>NZ_JBXVVH010000013.1:0-115075 GCF_057219185.1 Lacinutrix sp. YIN62 | reverse complement strand
GGGGACTTATACTAAACCAATTTTTAGCTATATTTGAAAACAGGATTAGGATATAAATAACCTAACCCTGAAATTTTGAACTTACACACTTTTTAGGATAGTGTCTCTTAAAATAGTATTCATTTTACGACCTTTAGCTAATTCATCTACTAATTTGTCTAAATACCTTACCTTTTGAGTTAAAGGATATTCAATGTCCTCTATACGATAGCCGCATATAACGCCTTTAATAAGATTTGCATTGGGGTTTAATTTTGCTGTTTTAAAGAACTGTTCAAATGTTACTTTTTCATTAATAAACGCTTGCAATTCTAATTCGTTATAACCTGTTAACCATGTTATTATTTGATGTAATTCTGCTTTTGTTCTCCCCTTTTTTTCAATTTTTGTTATATAATGTGGGTAAATTGATGTAAATGTCATTTTAGCTATGCGCTCATTATGTTTAGCAGTAACTTTCATTTTCTATTATCATTATTTAGATGTGAAATAAAATACAAAAAAGCCACTTCAGATAAAGAGTGGCTTTATTTTTTTATTGTGAGTGACGACTATTTTGTAGCAGACTGATAAGCACTATCTCCGCCTACTACAGGAATTGTAATACTTGTAGCATCTAAGTTTATGGTTAATTCGGTACCTGGTTTAGGGTGTAATGTGAAATCTTTATCACTAGAAAAGATCATGAAACCGATTTTCTGACCTTTAGGGATCACCTGATCATCAGGCATTAAGTCGAAAGAAACAGTATAGAATGTCCCTGATTTTAAGGGGACTCCTTTTGTTAAGGATTTATGATTTTGTGGATCTGCCCAACCACGGGTAATAATATCGTCGTTAATTTTTCCATCGTCCCAAGGTAACGCAACCATCCAAACCGATAGATTTGCAGCAGCTTTACTGCTTGATAAAGCGATTGTTACACGTGTTGTTCCAGACAAATGTAAATCCTTAGTTAAGGTTGGGGTTGTATATAATAAACGATGGTTTGAAGTCTCAGATTTAGCTAAGTCTTTCCCCGAAAAAGAGTAATCGTCTACTAGTGTTTCTTTGCCTTGGTTTTTAGTCTTTTTTATAGATAAATTTCCAGATTTCAATCCGCCTTTATTTAAGAATAATGTGACTCCACTAGCTTCAGGATTAGGGTAATCTTTATAAGGTGTTGGGTTTTTGTAATTATCATTTTCTCTTACAATCCACGCTCTAGCATCAGCTTCTACATTATTTTCGATACCATGTAGGTAACGTGTAAACCAGCGATTCATTAAAGTTATGGGAGGTGGACCGCCATGACCGTGTTGATGGTAATATATTTGAGCAGGAATGCCTTGTTTCTTTGCTTGTTGGTAGATGCGGTTACTATGTTCTGGCATTACGTTCCAATCGTTAAACCCATGAGACATTAATAAAGCCGCTTTCATAGGCTTCATTTGTGTTAAATAATCTCTTTTTTTCCAGAAATCATTAAGATCTCCAGTTTGCCTATCCATACCGTTTTTCATTTCGGTATCACGAATCTTTTTATTGTTATGCTCTCGTTTTGCCTCATCACCACTATGCACAAAATCATAGAGTACATCAATATCTTCACCTAAGTAGCCACCAGGAGAACGGACTAATCCATTAGATCTATAATAGTGATAGTAAGATGTATTTGGAGCAATAGGGATAATAGCTTCCAAGCCTTCTACTCCGGTTGTTGCTGCCGCTAATGGTATTGTTCCATTATAAGAGGTTCCTGTCATTCCCACTTTACCTGTAGACCAATATGCTTTAACAGGAACTTCTCCATGTCTTTCAGAGAATCCTTTCGCTCTACCACAAAGCCAATCGATAACTGCTTTTGGAGCTAGAGATTCGTTTGCGCCTCCTATTGTTGGGGCGCCATCTGATAACCCTGTGCCTGGAGATGAAGAGTGGACTACAATATAACCTCTGGGGACCCATTTTTCTATATGTGAGTTAGATATAATAGGTCTTTTTCCTGTACGTGTAACTTCTGGATGTACTCGTTCTTTTCCGATATCTCCAAGTTCATGTTTTACATCCCACATAGTTCCAGGCACGTCTGGCGCAACTCCAGCAAAATAAGGACTGGAAACATAGATTATAGGTAGTTTTAATCCTTCTGTATCAGTTTGAGCTGGTCTGGTTACCGATACGTGCATACGATCCAATTTACCATCATCGTCTGAATCGAATTCTGTTTCGACCCAAAGATCGTGTCTAATCCAATCGTTAGGTTGTTTAAAAACGTCTACTATTTGCGCTTCTCCGTTTTCAAAAATAGGTGTGGCGACCTCGGCATTTTGTGCCGAAGTTACTGTTGTCAATGCTGTTAAAAATAAAAGATTGAGAACAGACTTTAAAGATATTGTCATAAGCTACTGTGTTCTATAAATATTTGTTTGGTAAGTTAGTGGTTTTTTTATTATCTAAAATGTTATAGGTTTAGCTTTAAGAAAGCGTTAACAGTTAAAAGGTTGTAAAACAGGTTTAAAGCTGTTTATGGTGTTAAAAGAATGTTGAAATGCCTAATAGTCTTGATTTTTGTAGCGGAATTGTTTTAAACCAATGCTCTTTAATGTTAAGTCTTTGGCGTTTAGTGTTTAAAAGTGTGGTAAGATTGGTTTTAGTATAAAATTATTTATATATTTATTAGGAATTGCTATGAAAAAGATTTTTTAATCAGTCTCCCATCTCTAGAGTAGAAGTTGTACCCTTAAACAATCCGTTTCTTAATAAGAACGCTACTAGATAACTTAATAGAATAGAAGAGTTTTGTTATAAATTAACAGTGGTGTGTGAATGTGTTGAAAAATAATAACTTGATAAAAAGTGTTCTCGGTTTTTTTTCAAAGCCAGATGGATCAAATAAAAAATCTATAGCGTTCCTTAGAATTACTATAGGTCTTTTTTTGTTATTGCAATTATTTAATATTTGGAAAGATTTTCAAAGGACGCAAAGTAGAGAGACTCTATTTACTTATGAGCAACAAGGGTATATCCCTTCAGATTATGTTATAACAGTATCAAAACTATCAACTTCATTAGAAGTTTATAATCTTTCAGGAGATTTAATAATAGCGTGTTTTTTTATCATATTTATCCTATTGTCTCTTTGTTTAATCTGGGGATTATTTACACGATTTTCTGCATTAATCTTACTTGTTTTATATATTATAATATCTTCTGGAGCGTATCGATATGGCGTAGACGTACTCGTTGTTATGGGAGTATTCTATTTATTCTTATTTCCTGCGAGTGCTTATTATTCTTTAGATAATTTATTGTATACGAAAACGACATATAAATTAGATTTAGCATTATATCGTAGAGTGTTACAAATAAGTTTATGTTTGTTATACTTTTTCTCTGGAATAATTAAATTTATAGCAGATATCTGGTGGCATGGCGAAGCGGTTTGGAAATATATTAATATGGTAAGTGTTAATCGGTTATTGGATTTAGACCTTTTATGGTTGTCTGAAAATAATAACGTTCTTACGGTTTATGGTTACAGTGTTTTAGTTATAGAAATACTTTACCCAGTTTTTATTTGGATTCCCAAAACGAGAAGGTTTTGGTTGGTGATTACTATTTTTATGCATGTAGGCTCTATATTGATTTTAAATTTATTTTTCTTTGGACTCTTAATGATACTATTAAATATCGCTGCATTTTATTTTACTTCAGAAAAGGAAAAACGTGGAAAAGTTTATTTGTTGTCTTCATAACAAGCTTGAAAATAGGCTTGAAAATTAAATTTTCTATCTTCGAATTTTTCTTGTAGAATCCGACAATGTTTTATTCGGTCTATTCTAAAAGCTCTAAAGTCATTTCTAAGATGACACCAAGCGATGAGAATCCATTTATTTTGAGTGGAATACAAGGCGTATGGCTCAATTTTTCTTGAGGTAATATTGGTGTCATTTTCTTTTTGATAGTTAATTTCTGTGTAGTAAAAGTTGGTAATCGCGAGTTGTAATTCTGAAAGTGTATTGCTACGTATGGTTTTATAATTTGTGTTAAAAACATAGATATTACTATTCAATCTTTCGCTTTTTTCCTGTATGTACGATTTAAATACAGACTTTATTTTGATAAAAGCATCATTAAAATCTTTAGAAAAAGAACTGTCATTTACTTGATTAACCATCTTTTGGGCTGTGATTAATGCATTCGCTTCCTTTTCTGTAAATTGAACAGGAGGAATGGTATAGCCTTCCATTAAAGAATATCCTTTTCCTTCTATAGTGATAATAGGAACGCCAGCCTCTTCTAATTTTCTAATGTCTCTATAAATGGTTCTTACACTTACATTAAATTTTTCAGAAAGGAGTGTTGCTGTTAACAGTCGTTTGGACTTTAGCAGGGTTAATATGGATATGAGTCGCGAGAGTTGAGACATACAACAGCAAAGATAGTGAACCGTTTGTGCAATTCACTATCTCTTATTTTAGTTAGAGGTTATTCAAAGGAATGAAACGCTATTCGGTTACCTTCTGTATCTATAAACTGAGCCATAAAACCATTCTCGCCAATATCGGTTTTAGGCATTATTATTTTACCTCCGGCTGCTTCCACTCTGTTTAAAGGGATGCTTAAGTCGTCTCCACCATTTAAATAAAGGGTACATCCGTCTGTTGTGGGAGTTTGGCCTTCTCCTTCCATAATGGCGCCTCCAACACCGTTTTTATTTTCATTGTATGTAAAAACGCCATATTTAATATTTTCTTCCATGGGGTAATCTGTAATCTTAGAATCCAAAACAGTTGTATAGAATTGTTTTGCTCTGTCGTAGTTTGTTACAGGAATTTCGAACCAGCTTATTGCATTTGTCATTTTAATTGATTTTTTAATGTTTAACTTAATGCAAAGTTATTAGTGATGGTGTCGTAGTGTGTCAGAGGTCATTGTAAATGTTTACGATTAAAAGAGTCTAATTTGCTATAAAGAAGTTGCTGTTTTTTAGACACAAAAAAACCACTAAACAAAAGTAAAGTGGTTTTAGGTTTAAAACAGTCTTAAAAGCGCTCTTTTTAATAGCGCTTTTATATAAGATTGTTATTTTATCATTTCATAGCTTCGTTTAATGAAGTTCGTAAGTTCTTCACCTTTTAATAGGCCTTGAGATAAGCGCGCTAAATCTAAACTTTGAGTAATTAAACGCTCTTGTTTATCTTTTGTTTCTGTGCTTATAATTTCTCCAACTAGTTCTGAGTTCGTGTTTACAACTAAGTTGTACATTTCTGGCATATTACCAAACATATTCATTCCGCCACCACCTGTAGCTTGCATCTCTTTCATACGACGCATAAACTCTGGTTGAGTAATCATAAATGGAGCGGCATTACTATCCATAGCTTCCAATTGAACGGTAAATTTTTCAGAAGGAATAACTTCTTTTAATAACTCATCTAAAGCTTTTGTTTGAGCTTCATCTAATTTAGATATAGTTGTATCGTCTTTTTTAATCAAGTTGTCTACATGATCAGAATCTACACGTACAAAAGTGATGTTTTCTTTAGTACTTTCTAGCTTTTGTATTAAATGCGATACGATTGGCGAGTCTAATAATAAAACGTCGTAGCCTTTTGCTTTAGCACTTTCTATGTAACTGTGTTGTTCGTCTTTATTTGAAGCATAAAGGATTACCAGTTTATCGTCTTTATCGGTTTGATTTGCTTTGATTTTATCATACAGTTCTTGGTATGTATGATAGGTACCATCTACTGTAGGATATAGGGCAAATGCATCTGCTTTTTCAAAGAATTTTTCTTCAGAAAGCATTCCGTATTCAATAACAATTTTGATGTCATTCCATTTCGCTTCAAAATCCTCGCGATTATTGTTAAATAAAGATTTTAATTTATCTGCTACTTTACGTGTAATATAAGAAGATATCTTTTTTACAGCGCCATCGGCTTGTAAGTATGAACGCGATACATTTAAAGGGATGTCTGGAGAATCAATAACCCCGCGGAGCATGGTTAGGAATTCTGGAACAATACCTTCAACATTGTCTGTTACAAAAACTTGGTTTTGATACAGTTGAATCTTATCCTTTTGCATACTCATATCTTGAGTCATTTTAGGGAAATACAAGATTCCTGTTAGGTTGAAAGGATAATCAACATTTAAATGTATGTGAAATAAAGGTTCTTCGAATTGTGCAGGGTATAATTCTCGGTAAAACCCTTTGTAATCTTGATCTTCTAAATCTGCAGGTTGTTTTGTCCAAGCAGGGTTAGGATTATTTATAATGGCATCTACAGTAATTTTACGTTGTGGCTCTGTAGTTTCTTTACCTTCTGCGTCTTTAGTTGTTTCAGGAGTATGCTCAGGATCGTCTATTTCCTTTGTTCCGAATTTAATCGGGATCGGCATAAACTTGTTGTATTTACTTAATAAAGCACTAATTCTAGAATCTTCTAAAAATTCTGTAGAATCCTCGGCGATATGTAAAATGATTTCAGAACCTCTTTCTGTTTTGTTATGCGGTTCTAATGTAAATTCTGGAGACCCATCACAAGTCCAATGCGCAGCGGGTTCATCTTTGTGTGATTTGGTAATAATTTCCACTTTGTCTGCAACCATAAAAGCGGAATAGAAACCAAGTCCAAAATGGCCTATAATTCCAGAGTCTTTAGCCGAATCTTTGTATTTGTCTAGAAACTCTTCTGCTCCAGAAAATGCAACTTGATTAATGTATTTTTCAACCTCTTCTGAAGTCATACCTAAACCTTGGTCAATGATATGAAGTTTTTTACCTTCCTTATCAATTTTAACTTCTATTCTTGGAGTACCATACTCAACGTTAGATTCTCCAATGTTTGTTAAGTGTTTTAATTTTAAAGTTGCATCTGTAGCATTACTTATTAATTCACGTAAAAAGATTTCATGATCACTGTACAAGAATTTCTTGATTAGTGGAAAGATGTTTTCAACGGATACGTTAATACTTCCTTTAGCCATAATTAATTGTATTTTGTTTGTCCTGTCTTTTGCTTATCTGTTTTGAGTAATTCTGACAGGAATATTATAGTTGTTAAACTTAAATTTCGTTTCATACCAATAGACAACAAAAATGCCAATTGATAAAATATGACAAACTGACATTTTTATTAAGTAATAAACTGAAATATAGTAATGAGTACTATGATTAGTAGTTTGTGTAAACTGTGTTAAGAGCATAAAGTATTATGCGCGCATAATTAATAATGCGTAATGATGGAAGGCTTTTGATTGAAATACTTAAATTGCACTACTTGCTTCGTTTCAATTATTAGGAGCTGAAAGAGAATAATAAATTAAGAAAACACAATATTGCTGTTAGAACTTGTATAAAAACAGGCAGAAAAGCAGAGGTAGAAATAAAAGACTTTCAATGTATAATTCAAAGATAATAGGGTTAGGGCGTTTTGTTCCAGAACACGTAGTCACAAATGCGGATTTGTCTACAATGATGGAAACTAGTGATGAATGGATTCAAGAACGCACAGGTATAAAAGAAAGGCGTTGGGTCAAGGATTCTGGAGATACAACGGCTACAATGGGAATTAAAGCAGCCAAAATAGCCATAGAACGTTCAGGGTTAAACAAGGATGATATTGATTTTATAATTTTTGCAACCTTGAGTCCTGATATGTATTTTCCGGGGCCTGGAGTGCAGTTACAAGAGGCTTTAGATATAAAAACAGTTGGTGCTTTAGATGTGCGTAACCAATGTTCTGGTTTTGTGTATGCCATTTCTGTGGCAGACCAGTTTATAAAAACTGGAATGTATAAAAATGTATTAGTTGTAGGCTCGGAATTACATTCACACGGGTTAGATAAAACTACAAGAGGCCGAGGCGTTTCTGTTATTTTTGGCGATGGAGCTGGCGCAGCAGTACTCTCAAGAGAAGAAGACCTTTCAAAAGGAATTTTATCGACACATTTGCATTCGCAAGGAGAGCATGCTAAAGAGTTGGTGCTGGAAGCTCCAGGAATGGGAACACGTTGGGTGACCGATATTATTAATGATGGCGATGCTAATGATGAAAGTTATTATCCGCATATGAATGGACAATTTGTGTTTAAAAATGCAGTAGTCCGTTTTAGTGAAGTTATTATGGAAGGGCTTGAAAAAAATAAGTTATCAGTAGCCGATATAGACCTATTGATTCCACATCAAGCCAATTTAAGAATTTCACAGTTTATACAGCATAAATTTAAATTAAAAGACGATCAAGTGTTTAATAACATCCAGAAGTATGGAAATACAACTGCAGCTTCTATTCCTATTGCCTTAACAGAGGCCTGGGAAGAAGGTAAGGTTAAAGCGGGAGATACAGTGGTTCTTGCGGCTTTTGGTAGTGGTTTTACTTGGGGGAGTGTGGTTATAAAATGGTAGTCTAAATTTTTAAGAAGCAGAATGCTTATAAAATGAAACTATGAGAACTATTCTGAAAACGGTTTTTGGAGTTCTGTTTATAATGGTAGGAACGTTTTTAGCTTTAGGGGTATTAATGCAAATTCCTAGAGTTATAGAAGTGGTGAAAAAAGGAGATTTAACTGGATGGAGTTATATTTTTGGTTCTATTCTAGGAGCATTAATTCCTATTGGAATAATATATTTCTTGTTTAAATTAGGATTGAAGTGGCTGTTCAGAAAAAAAAGAAACCAGAGAAAAGATGAAATTGCTGTAACACGAAAGGATTAATCAGAAACTTTATTATTAGAAAAATAATAACAATTATAAAAGTCAAAAACCCAAAGTATATTTGCTTTGGGTTTTTTATTTAATAACCAAACATTACTATTAACCATCAACTAGCATGTTGGTTACTAACTTATAGCTGTTTTTAGGTTAAAGAAAACCGCCTCCAGATTTTTCATTATTGTCTCTACTTTTACGTGATTTAGCGCTGTATTTTCCGCCTCCAAAACGATAGGATAAGCTGCCTTGTATTGTATTGCTTTCCCAATTAAATTCGCCCACTTGAGGAAAAGGGTGAGTCCCCTCAAAAGCAAACTTCATAGAGTCTAATATGTCATTATAGTTTAAGCTAAAAGTCCCTTTCCCTTGTGCAAAATTAACACGTGCTCCAAGGTTTATAAAATACATTGATTCTATGTCAAATTGTAAGGTTTTGTTTTGTCCTCTGTAAAATCCAAGTGCAGTAAAACTTAGTGTTTTAGAGACTTTAAAGTTGTTGAACATTCTTAGATTCCATGCAACATTATCAACTTCTCTAATATTTGTTACAATGTCACTTTCGGTAGCCGTTTCAATAGGCGCGTTTAAGCTTTCAGAAATACCTTTTTGTGTTTGTGTATACAAATCGAAACTACTGTTTATATTCCACCAGCTTGTAGGTTTGTAGTTACTGGATAATTCAACGCCATACGCAGCCGTATCGTCAAAATTGTCATGCGTTAAAATAATTCTTCCGGAGTTTATATCTGTTCTATCTATAAAGAGTGCTCTATTAATCTCATCTGTAATTACGCGATAAAATATGCCCGCTGTAACACTTCCTTTTTTTAATTTTCGGGTATAATTAATTTCTAGAGAATTTGTGAATTGGGGTTCGAGATTTATATTTCCAAATGAAGAAATTAAAGGCGTGCTCCATTCTCTAATTGGGTTTACTTGATCAATTCCAGGACGATCCACCCTTCGACTATAACTTAATTGATAAGAGTTTTTTTCTGAAGCTGTGTAAGTAAAGAAAGCAGAAGGATAAACTTCAAAATAAGCATTATTAAAAGGTGTTCGATTTGTAGTGTTGGTGTCGGTTTCTGTTTGTAATGCATTAGCATCAACGTTTACATTCTCTAATCTGGCTCCGATTTGATAAGTCCATTTTTCGAATTTCTTACTAAAACTAGCGTAAGCAGAATAAATATCTCTTGTATAATCAAAGTCTGTGCTTGGAGTCGGTCTCAATATACCTAATGCATCTAAAGATTCTCCAGTAGAGGCATAAGCGATATCAGAATTAAATAAGCGTACTTGTAAACCAGTTTCTAGTTTTGTTGTTTCAGATAGTGGGTTAATATAATCTAAATTTAGAGTGATATTTTCTGTATAGGTTTGATTAAAGTCATTAAAATCAGGAATGTTTCCTAGCTGGAATTTGTAAGCTAAAACATTATCACTGTTATAGGTGCTATAATCTGCTTCTAGCTCTATATTATGACCTTCTTTATTGAAATCTAATTTATAATCGAAATTGTATTGAGACGACAGATCATCGTCTTTAGAAATAAATGTTTGGCTTTGGTTAGAGGCGCTGTTATCGTAAAAGAAAGCTTTAGTATCTCCATCGGTACTGCTGTCAGAGCTATTTTGATTAATGAAAAAAGAAACGGTGTTTTTGTCATTTAAATAAAAATCTAACCCTATTTTATATAAATGAGATTTTCTGTCGTCTAAGAATTCGAAGAATTGTTCAGAGTTATTATTAGGCCTTAAAATCTGCCCTCTATTTTTACTCTTCGAGATGTTATTACTGTAGTTTCCATACAGGTTGAATTTTCCGTTACGATAGTTTAGTCCTAAAGCACTATTAAATTTAGCTTCTTCTTCATAGCTTAAGCCTACACTGGTATTACCATTAAAGCCTATTAATGTGTTTTTGTGTAACACAATATTAATAATACCACTCATTCCTTCAGGATTATATTTTGCAGAAGGGTTTGTAATTAATTCTATGGACTTAATAGCTGTTGAAGGGATTTGTTTTAATAACTGAGCGGTTGGGATATTGGATAACTTTCCGTCTATCATAACACGAACATTTTGATTGCCTCTAAGACTAATATCACCCGTTTGAGAATCGATACTTACAGAGGGAATGTTAACCATAAGTTCTGAGGCTGTACCGCTAGCCGATAGGTCTTTCCCTATAGTAATCACTTTACGATCTACCTTTTGTTGTATGGTTGAGGTTTCTGCAACTATCGTTACTTCGTCTAATCCAGTTGCTTCTTCCTCAATTTTTATAGTTCCTAAATCTATTTTTGTATTGTTTTTGGTTATTGTAATAGTTTTTGTTAGGGTTTTATATCCTACATACTGGATACTAACTTCACTGTTGCCCTCTGGAACAGATTCTATTAGGAATCTGCCATTGTCGTCAGTAATCCCACCTGTTAAAATGGCGCCTTTTGTATTTTTTATTACAATGCTAACATAAGGTAAGGGTTCGTTAAGAGTGGCGTCTAAAACTCTACCTGTTACGGAGCCTAATTTTAGAGGAACTTCTTTTGTTGCTGTTTGTGCCTGCGATGTTAAAATTAAAAGAAACATGCAGAACGCGATTAGTTTTTTCATTTTGTTTTGATTGATTGAATATTTTGATTGATATAAAATTTGCTAATACAATAAAGACGTTTACTTTTGAGTTCCGTTACTTATTTCAATATCACTTAACATAATTTAACATTTATGAGCAAAAAAACTTTAGTTTTAGGAGCATCGTTAAAATCTAATCGCTATTCTAACAGAGCGTTGCGTAAATTGGTCGATTATAATCACGAAACGGTAGCCTTTGGTTTGATTGCTGGAGAAGACTCTGGAGTTACTATCGACATAGAGCTGCAACAGTATGATAACATTAATACGGTTACATTATATCTAAACCCAAAACAGCAAGAAGCTTATTATAACTATATTGTGGCTTTAAAACCTAGGCGAGTTATTTTTAATCCAGGTACAGAAAATCCAGAATTGTACGCTATATTGGAAGACAATGATATTGCGTATGAAGTTGCCTGTACTTTAGTGTTATTGTCTACGAATCAATATTAAACCTAGAAATGTTATAAAACCGTTTAGGATGAGGATGAAAAATCCAAATTCAAATCCAAACCATTTTAAGCTGTTTACACTTATAATGTAAGATAAAATAGGGGAAAGGATTGCGACTACGGGAACTAACTTGTCCTTTACATTCCATTTTGTGAATAACCCAAATGCATATAACCCTAATAAAGGGCCATAAGTGTATCCCGCAAAAATGAATAATTTTTTGATGACACTTTCATCTTGAATGATGTATTTAAAAGCAATAATCACAAGGATTAAAAGAATAGAAATTAAAATATGAATTTGCTTTCTAATCTTGATTTGTTTTGTGTGATTGTATTTTTTTTCAATATCTAAAATGTCAATACTAAACGAAGTTGTTAAAGAAGTTAAGGCGCTATCAGCACTACTATAAGCAGCAGCAATTAGCCCTAGTAAAAAGAAGGTGAAAACAACTATGCCTAAGTGGTTTTTAGCAATTAAAGGGAATAAATCATCTTTGTGTGCATCGATTCCATTTTGTTGCGCATAAACAGTAAGTAGTAGTCCAAGACTTAAGAAGATGAAATTTACGACTGTTAGTGCAATAGTAAACCAAAACATGTTTTTCTGTGCGTCCTTTAAAGATTTACAGGTTAAATTCTTTTGCATCATATCTTGATCCAAACCAGTCATTACTATGGCGATAAAAGCACCAGAAATAAATTGTTTCCAAAAATAATTACCAGATTTAAAATCATCGAAAAAAAAGGTCTTAGAGAGATTACTATCTAAGACATAACCTAGGAGATTATTTCCAGAAAGGCTTAATTCGTTACTTACAAAGTAAATGGCTACGCCAACGGCAATAAGCATAAATAAGGTTTGCAATGTGTCGGTCCAAACAATGGTTTTTATACCAGATTTAAAAGTGTACAGCCAAATGAGTAGTACCGTAATTGTAACCGTTTGCCAAAATGATATCCCTAGATCATCAAATAAAATGAGTTGTAGTACATTTGCGACTAAGTATAGTCTAAAACTCGCTCCGATAACTCTAGATATTAGAAAAAAAGAAGCCCCAGTTTTGTAAGCATAGTTTCCAAAACGATCTTCTAAGTAAGTGTAAATAGACGTTAGATTAAGTTTGTAATATAACGGGAGCAGTATTGTTCCAATAACAATATAACCGAGAATGTAGCCTAAAACAACCTGCATATAACTAAACTGTGAGGCTTCTACCCAACCAGGAACCGAAATAAAAGTTACACCTGATAGCGATGCCCCAATCATACCGAAAGCGACAATATACCATGGCGATTGCTTGTTCCCTTTAAAAAAAGCCTCATTCCCAGATTTTCTTCCTGTAAAGTATGATACCAAGATAAGGACACCAAAATAAGAAGCGATTAAAAATAAGATATAGGTAGGTTTCATTCGAATGTTTTTATTTATCACCGCTAAAATAGTATTTTTGTTGGCTTAAACCCCTAAATTATTTTAAATGAAACATTTTATTAGCCTACTGTTTATTACCTCCTTTGTTGTGACATCGCAGTCACAGGAATATAAGGACATGATACTGAAAGGAACCTACACCGTTCAGGAAATTCAAATAAAAGCAGAAGAACACTTCGAAACTGTTGGAAAAGAAAGAGGGCGCGGTTACAAACCATACAAAAGATGGGAGTATAATGCCTTGAGAAATATGGATGAAAATGGTTATCTTAAATCGGCCGATTTTTATTACAATGAATTACAAGAATACAACCAGCGCAATAATAGTAATAGCGGTACTCTAGCTAGAACTACAGAAGGGAATTGGGAACAAATGGGACCAACATCATGGAATGCAACGAGTGGCTGGAATCCAGGTGTAGGAAGAATAACTTCTATTGGTCTTGAGGCAGCTAACACAAACCATATTATTGTAGGCGGCGCTTCTGGTGGCGTGTGGAAAACAACAAATGGGGGAGCGAATTGGACTGTTTTAACAGATAATTTGTCAAACCTAAATGTCTCTTCGCTGGCTATAAACCCACATGATAATACTAATTATTTTTGGGGCTCGTCTCAAGGTAATATTTTTAGTTCTACCGATTCCGGTAATACATGGGCTTTATTATCAGATACGGGTTCTGGTAATGTTAATAAAATCTTGATAGACCCTAATAATGCAAATAAAATGTATTGTAGTGTAGAAGGTGGAGGAATCTATAAATCTACAGATGCAGGTGTAAACTGGTCATTGATTCATTTTTCGGCAACCAATGGTTACGATGTAGAATTTAAACCTGGAAATTCAGATGTTATTTATGCTAGTGGAAATAAATTTTTCAAATCTGTAGATGGAGGACTTACATTTGTAACAGACGACCCTTTGAATATCTATACTCAAGAGTACGTTTCTGGAACAACAAATTGGACAATAACAGGTTCTAATCAAAATGGATCTGTAACACCAAAGACGGGAAATGGTCTTGGCGTTTTTTATATTGGTAATTATAGTCGTCCCGTAACACGATTAATTCCTCCAGCTATGGATTTAACTGGAGCAACCAATCCACAACTTAAGTTCTCTTATACAAATGTAAATTGGGAATCAGATATTGATGAATTAAAAATTCTGTATAAAACATCTGCATCAGGAGCGTGGATAGAATTAGCTAATTATACAAATACAACATCTGTTTGGCAAGATATAACGATTAATTTGCCAAATCCATCAGCGGAATATTATGTTGCTTTTGAAGCGAAATCAAATTACGGACGCGGGCTTACATTAGATGATATAAGTATAGAAGATGTTACCTTAGGGATGCTTTTTGAAAATGGATTTGAATCCAATACGAGTTCTCCTTTAAGTAGCGGCCCTAAAATGATGGGAGTCTCTGCGGATAATCCTAATACTCTATATGTTTTGGAAGCATCAGGAAGTATCTTTGGAGCTCTTTATAAATCTACAGATAGTGGAAATAGTTTTACGAAGCTAAACCATGGGGCAAAGAATTATTTTGGATATAGCTCTAATGCTGATGATAATAGAGGACAAGCACCCCGAGATATGGATATTGCTGTAAACCCTAATGATGTTAATGATGTTCATATCGCAGGAATATTATCATGGAGATCTACTAATGGCGGCGTTAGTTTTAATATAACATCTCAATGGGTACCTGGTAATGCTGCAAACCAAAATATAGGATATTGTCATGCCGATATTGATATTCTAGAATATGTTGATGGAAAGCTTTATGTAGGAAGTGATGGCGGTATTTTTGTAGCTGAAAACCCTTTAGTGGTAAATAGTAATTATTATAGAGATATTACTACAGGTCTAGGGATTAGACAGTTTTATAGAATAGGAGTAAGTCAAACAGATCCAGAAGTGGTAACAGGAGGCTCTCAAGATAATGGCACTTCAGTATATAATGATTCTGGAAATTGGAATGATTGGTTAGGGGCAGATGGAATGGAATCTTTTGTAGATAAAAACAATAATGATATTCTATACGGAACGTCTCAATCAGGGTCATTATATAAATCAATAAATCAAGGGTTGAGCCGTTTTGATTTGCCATCACCAGAAGGTAAGCAAGGGAATTGGATCACTCCTTTCGAACAAGACCCTATTGCACAAAACACAATATACTCAGGATATGATGAGGTGTATAAATCAGTAAATGGAGGGAATAGCTGGACTTCTATATCTCAAACATTTCCAGGGAACCTAAACCACTTAAAAATAGCTCCAACTAATAATAATATTATGTTTGCAGCAAGAAGTGGTAGTTTATACAAAACAACTAATGGAGGTGCAACAAATTGGACTCAGTTAACAGGTTTTAGTGGGAATATTAATGCAATAGCTATTCATCCAACAGATGCTAATAAAATAGCAATAGCTACAACAGGAGCTCAAAAAGTTTATATCAGTACAGATGGTGGCGCAAATTGGACAAGTTATTTGAAAAATCTCCCAAATTTTAATGCGTTAACTTTGGTTTGGACGGACTATTTACAAGAAGGTTTATATGTAGGAATGAATTATGGTGTGTACTATATTAATACATCTGATACTTTGGCAAGTTGGTTGCCTTTTAGTAATAATTTACCGAATGTACAAATAAGTGAATTAGAGATAAATACAGCGAATAATAAAATATATGCGGGAACATACGGACGTGGATTATGGAAATCTAGCCTTCATGAAAACACGTCTTTAAGTGTTGAAGCGCATAATGTATTAAATACTATCGCGTTGTTTCCAAATCCAACTTCAAATAGTGTAAGTTTATCTTGGAATAAAAACGAGAATGTATCTATTAGAATATACAATGCGTTAGGCAAGTTAATTTATTTTACTAAAAATCAAGATTTGAGAAATACTTTTAAAATAAACACCTCTAACTATGCTGCGGGATTATATTTTGTAAATATTAATACCGTAAATGGATTAATTACTAAAAAATTAATGATAGAGTAAAAAGTCTTTCATTTTTAAAAAATTAAGCCCAATACTGTTTTAGTTATTGGGCTTTTTTTTATGCTATTAAAAAGTAATTATTGTAATTTTGTGGTTATGGAATTTTCATCTAAACTTCTTGCCAATGCGGTGAATGAGGTGTCACAACTACCAGGAATAGGTAAACGTACAGCTTTGCGCTTGGTATTACATCTATTACGTCAACCAAAAACGCAAACAGAAACATTGTCTCAAGCATTACAAAGTATGCGTAACGATTTAAAATTCTGTAAATCTTGCCATAATCTTAGTGATGTAGAGCTGTGTGAAATTTGCGCCAATCCATTAAGACAAGATAACGTTATATGCGTAGTGGAAGATGTAAGAGATGTTATGGCAATAGAGAACACGGCATCACATAAAGGGTTATATCATGTGTTAGGAGGTAAAATCTCACCTATAGACGGTATAGGGCCATACGATTTAAATATTGTGAGTCTTGTAGAGAAAGTAAAGTCTGGATTGGTAAAAGAGCTTATTTTTGCTTTAAGCCCAACAATGGAAGGAGATACAACTAATTTTTATATCTATAAGCAAATAGAAGGACTTGAGGTAAAAACCTCTACAATAGCAAGGGGAATCTCTGTTGGTGATGAGTTAGAATATGCAGATGAAATAACGCTAGGGAGAAGTATTTTAAATCGTATTCCGTTTGAATCCTCACTGAAATCATAATTAGCACGACTTAACATTTTGAAACTTTCAATAATAATATTAAACTATAACGTACGCTACTTCTTGGAGTTGTGCTTGCAAAGTGTAGAAGCAGCTACAAAAGGATTAGAAGCGGAAATTATTGTGGTGGATAACAATTCGAAAGACGAGAGTTGTAAAATGGTAAAAGCACAGTTTCCAAAGGTTAAATTAATTGAAAACAAAGAGAATTTTGGGTTTTCAAAAGGGAATAACATAGGTGTGAAAGCGGCTACAGGTAATTACCTCTGTATTTTAAATCCAGATACTGTTGTGCCAGAAACGATTTTTGAAGCCCTACATGATGTCGCTAGCGATATCGTAAATCACGGTATTATTGGTTGCCGATTAATAGATGGAAAAGGGGTTTATTTGCCAGAAAGTAAACGTAATGTCCCTAAACCTTGTATTGCTATTCAAAAAGCTTTAGGGATTTCAAAATCATATTATGCGAATCATTTAGAGCCAGAAGCATTAGGGTATGCATCAATATATGTTGGCGCATTTATGTTCTTAAAAAAAGAGGTGTACAATACGGTTGGTGGGTTTGATGAGGATTATTTTATGTACGGTGAAGACATAGATTTATCTTATAAAATAGAACAAACAGGAGCTGAGAATTATTATTCTGGAAACAATGTGGTAGTCCATTACAAAGGGGAAAGTACCTTAAAAGATAAGACTTATGCAAAGCGCTTTTATGGCGCAATGCAGATTTTTTATAAAAAACATTTCAAGCAAAATATTGTTTTAGATGCCTTAATGCTTATTGGTATTTATGGGGTGCAATTACTAAGCTCGAAAACTGTTGAAGCAAAAATAAAAGTAGATAACTATGTTTTAGTATCAGATAAAATTTATCCAGGCTTACAAGCGGTATTAAAAGTACCAATGCTACAAGTTTTAGAATTAAACACCTCATTAAAAAAAAATACAGAAGTTATATTCGATGCAAACTATCTAACATTTGAAACCATTATAAGACAAATGTCTCATTTAGGAAAAAATAAAGGGATCACATTTAAAATACTTCCCAAAAGTGCTAATTTTATCATTGGAAGCCATTCTTCCAAAAGTAGAGGGGAAGTGATAACCTTTTAAAAATCATTTTATTAAAACGAACAGATTTAAAATTGTGTTGAATAGCTAAAGAAATAAGCTATTTTTTAGTAATTTTGCAATCTGAAATATAAAAAATAGCTTTAGATTATTAATATGGCAAGATTTGAACTTAAATTACCGAAAATGGGAGAAAGCGTTGCGGAAGCAACGATTACCTCTTGGTTAAAAGAAGTTGGAGAAACTATTGAAGCAGATGAAGCAGTCCTTGAGATTGCTACAGATAAAGTAGATAGTGAAGTACCGAGTGAAGTTGATGGTGTTTTAGTGGAAATGCTATTTAATGTAGATGATGTTGTACAAGTAGGGCAAACAATAGCTATTATAGAAACTGAAGGCGAAGGTTCTGCATCTGTAGAAGTACCTAAAACGGAAGGCGTAACACCAGCAGCAGCTACAGTGGCAGAGGTAGAAAAGATAGTAGACGTGGCACAAGAAACCGTTGCTTCTATTAGTTCTACAGACGACCGTTTTTATTCACCATTGGTGAAAAATATGGCTAAAGCTGAAGGGATTGCTCAAGCGGAGTTGAATACCGTTGTAGGAACAGGAAAAGATGGACGAGTAACTAAGGCCGATATGTTGGCTTATTTAAAAACTAGAGGAAGTCAATCTACACCAGTTGCGGCTATACCTGCTCCAGCAGTAGCTAAAACGCCTAAAGTAGAAACAACTCCAGTTATTGCTAGTGGTGAAGATGAAATTATAGAGCTGTCAAGAATGGGGAAATTAATTGCCCATCATATGGTAGAATCTGTGCAAACAAGCGCACATGTTCAAAGCTTTATAGAAGCCGATGTTACAAAAATATGGAATTGGAGAAAGAAGAAAAAGAATGATTTTGCAAAACGTGAAGGGGAAAACTTAACGTTTACTCCAATATTTATGGAAGCCATAGCAAAAGCACTGAGAGATTTTCCAATGATGAACATCTCATTACAAGGGAATACCATTATTAAGAAGAAGAATATAAACCTTGGTATGGCAGCTGCTTTACCTGACGGTAATTTGATTGTGCCTGTAATAAAAAATGCAGATCAATTAAACTTGGTGGGAATGACTAAGCAAGTGAATGATTTGGCAAATAGAGCGCGCCAAAATAAATTGAAGCCAGACGATATTCAAGGCGGAACATATACGGTAACGAATGTGGGAACCTTTGGAAGTATTATGGGGACGCCTATTATAAACCAACCGCAAGTAGGAATCTTAGCTTTAGGAGCGATACGTAAAGTGCCAGCGGTTATAGAAACGCCAGAAGGAGATTTTATTGGAATTCGATATAAAATGTTTATGTCACATTCTTACGATCATAGAGTTGTAAATGGGGCTCTTGGAGGACAATTTGTAAAAGCAGTTAAAGATTATCTAGAAGCTTGGGATTCTAATAGAGAGATCTAAAGCATTCTTAAGAGATAAGAATTTATAACAAATAAAAAGCACAATTTTAAAATTGTGCTTTTTTGTTGCCTTATTTATTATTTTAAACAAAACAAGAAATAGGCTTTAGGGCATTTAAAAAGGGTGTTAGTTATTTTGATAAATAGTTAAATTAGAGAATTTAAAGCGCCTAAATTGTGTTATGTTTTTACCTTTATAGTATAGCTTAAAACAATATCATTGTTGATTTTTACATGTGCATCGTAAATCCCTTTGTTTTTAAATTGACAAGAGAATGATGTTATGCCTTTTTTATGCTTAGTATTATAAATGTTTAGAATTCGTTCGTCTGAACCAATATAATAAACAAGCGAAATATTTTTGATTGAAATATCTTTAATTGTTTCAAAACTAAATTTTAAAGTGTCGCTCTTATGAGTTGTAAGAGTTAGTTTTTTTGGGGTTATAGGTGTTATTTTGTACTCAAAAGTTTTTCCGTAAACTAGTGGTCCTGTTACAAAATCAAAAGCTGTTTGGGATTCATTTAATAACCACTTTGGTTCTAAAGGAAAATGATTTTTTCCAAATAAAGTTGGAGATGTTAAAAAATAACCGTTGTTATAGTCTTTTATAAACAGGCTACGTTCGTCTATATAACCACTAGACCAAGTCGCATCACATAAATACCATTTGTTATTTAATCGTATTGCATTCCAAGAATGATTTGCCGTTTCAAGCGTCTTAATGTTTGCTTCTGCAGATCTTCCATAACCATTTACTATTACAGATTCGATTTTAGCTAAAAAGCACAATTCTTTAATTAAATAAGCGTAGCCTGTGCACATTGTTTTTTTATGTTTTAATAATTTTTTAAAGGCTATTTTTTTGTACTCATTATTCCATTTTATTAATGCAATACTATCGTTTTTAAACTTTTTACGGTTTCTGTATACTTTATTGTGTTGCGAAATGTCTCCCTTAATATTATGGCAAACCCAAAGGTATATGGCTCTAAATTTTTCTACTTGAGTTGGTAGCTTACGAGTAAGTTTGTAAGCCAATAGAGGGAGATTGTTTAAACTGGCACCTTCATTTAATTTAGCAATATTGTCCGCTTTAGAAAAATCGATAGATTTAAAATCAGAAATTTGAGCGTATAAGGAACTGCTAAAAACGAAAGTTAAGAGAATATAAAAATAGCCTTTCATAAGAGTTACTCTTTTTTAGAATGATATACTTTTTTTACTGCTACTTTTCCCATAAGAACACAGGAGTCCATTTGTAAGTTTACGTTTAATGTAATATTTAAATCAGAGGTTTTATTTTGAATTGTTACGCTTTTTGAATTCATGCCAATACTACTAAATATTAAAACGTCACCTTTCTTGAGTTTTTCAGGGAATTCAAAATAACCATCAAAATTAGTGGTTGTACCAATGGTGGTGCCTTCTAAATGGATAGTAACACCTGGTAATGGCAATGTTTCGTCGTTTACAAAGCCTTTTACAATAATTTCTTTTTTATTATTTATTTCTTGATGCTTTATGGGGGTGTCATTTATAGGCTTGATTTGTTTTTTTATGTTTTGTGCATAATTCTTTGAAAACGTAAAAAGAGCAATAAAAACAAAACTTAAACTGCTTATAAATTTAATGCCTTGTCTTTTTTTAGAATTGACTTTATACGTTTTTAATTGTTGATTTTTAAATTTTCCGCAAGTGTTTTGAGTTTTATTATTTTGAAAAAAATGTACAATATCTTGAGAATTCATTTTAGTAAAGTCTATCACTTCTTTTTTGCAAGAGTTACAATACCCGCCTTTTTGGGTTGAAGAAAAGGTGTTAAAATTCTCATAACAAGGTGTTTCTATTTTTAAATTAAATGGAGTGTTCATAGGATTTTCTTATTTTGAGTTCATATCTCAAACTTAAAGGGTTAATGCTATAAGTGAAACACAGGATGAGTTAATAGGGCTTTTCGGTTAGTTAAGTGTGCTTTTGGGTTAGTAAACACGAAATAATAACAAAAAGACCTTTATAATGCGTAATGATTTTGTAAACTAAACGAATGGTGTTTTTTAGTGTTAACTTGAAATGACTATTGTTTGTATTAGATTTTGTTGAAAGTAGGATTAAATATCTATTTAATCTCGTAAAGGTTATATTTTCCGGTCTTCCCTTTTAAAGAGGTTTTAAAGACATTGTAGTTAGGGTATTCCTTTTCAATCATATTATAAGCTTCTTCAGAGACGAGTAGTTTGGTGTTAAATATTTTGTTAGCAGATTCAATGCGACTAGCATAGTTTACATTATCTCCGATTATGGCGATTTTTTTCATTGTACCCGTGTCAAACTGTCCTACAATTACATTTCCGTAATGAACACCAGCTCTAATCTCAAATTGAGTATTGAAATTTTCTTCAAGATATTTATTAAATAACTGTAAGTTTAAATTCATCCCTTTTAAAGCTTTAATAGCATCTAAAACCGAGTTGTTACTGTCTTTATCTATTCCAAAAATAGCTAATATCCCATCTCCAGCAACATCGCTAATAATACCATTATGTTCTTGTATAATTGTATTCATTATTCGGTAATATCACCTTTTATGTATGTCTGGCATGCTAGGCGAATTTCAGTAGGGAAGTTTAATTTAGAAGCCATTTTTTTTCAGCTTCATTTCTTGGAGAACAGTTTTCAATCCTTTTAATAATGCTTACTCTGCAAAGTAGAACATTTTCCTTGGCCGCCACAAGCATGAGTATGATTCATATTAGCCGCTAAAGTAGCTTCTAATAGCGTATTATTTTTGGCGCAACTAATTTCTTGTTGCGCTTTGAATAAATAAATTTTGTTCCATTCATTGTGTTGTTTTATAGTCATATTATAATGATTGCTTTTAGCTGTTAATCAGAATATTATTTCTAGTATCACTAATGAAGCGAAGTTCGGTTATTTATGCTGAAAAATCAAATTGTCTAATTTTAAGGAGTGAAAAGAAAAGTAGAGACTATGTTATTATTTTAATGCGAAACCAGGTGTTGTAAATGTGTAATCTTTAAAAATAATTAAGTTTTAATAAGAAGCCCGAGCCGAAAATGCTTTTTAAGCATTTTTAGCTCGGGGATATACGCGGTATCGTTTCTCTTAAATTATGGTGTTATTAAGTGATACTGTTCTATTTCAGCATCAGTCATCCAGTGTATAGATTCAGCAGGAGCAGCATTAATAGTGAAGTAGTAAAAATCTTCTGCTTGTTGCTGCGTAAATCCAACAGAAACATAGTAATTAATATACGGTAAATGATTTTCATTACCAATGGGGAAATCTGTAGCAGTAACATTTTCTCCAGCCCACGAGTGAACGCCAATTTCAGTATTGGTTCCTTTTGTTCTTTTTATGCCTGCAATAAAAAAATCTACACCGCCAGAAGCAATACTTCCGTTATTCATTAAGTGTGTATCGATTCCTTTTTGGTGTACTTTTTCAGAAAGCTGTAAGTTAATGCCGTCATCTGAAGAGCCATCACAATTTTTTATATTTATTTTATTAATATTAGGAAATGCTGCTTCTAGTTTATTGAAGTTAGATAACGAGGTGCTTTTAATAACGCCATCCATTTCTACGGTTGTATTGTCTTCAAGTACTTTGAAAATACCAAATTGTCGTCTATTTGAACTTGAGGATGAAGCATCGTCTTTATTACAAGATAAAAATACTGTAGCGACGATTAAGAATGAGAAAATTAAATTAAGGGTTTTCATATTGTTGTTTTAAATATTAATAAAAAAAAATACTCCAGCAATTATCATTAATGATAATTGCTGGAGTATACGCGTGTAAATTATTTAAAAACTATTCTTTCAATGTCTTCTCCAGTGGTAAAGAATAGCGATGCTTATATTTTATAGATACAAATGTATAATATTATTAGGGTTAAATGCAAATGTTTTTTCGTTTCTGTTTTAGATTAAGAATATTGCTGTATAGTTGTTGGTTTTCTTTGTTTTATCTTAATAATGAGTTTAAAAATAAATGGTCGTTAGCCTTGTGTTTAAAATACATTATTTTCAAAGTAAAATAATATAATAGAATTATATTTGCGTAACTCATATCGTAATTAAATGGAATTAAACCTAAGAAAACCCGTTTGTTTCTTTGACTTAGAAACAACAGGAATTAATATCTCTAAAGACAGAGTCGTAGAAATATCTATTTTAAAAGTATTTCCAAATGGAAATAAGGAAAGCAAAACGTGGCTGGTAAACCCAGAAATGCCAATACCAGCAGAAGTCTCAGCAATTCATGGTGTAACAGACGAACGTGTGGCCAATGAACCAACATTTAAAGAATTGTCTAAAGATATATATACAATGATAAAAGATTCTGATTTAGCAGGATTTAATTCTAATAGATTTGATATCCCATTGTTAGCCGAAGAAATGTTGAGGGCAGATGTAGATTTTGATATGAAAAACAGAGTAGCTATCGATGTGCAAACGATTTTTCATAAAATGGAAAAACGAACCTTAGGCGCTGCCTACAAGTTTTACTGTAACAAGGATTTAGAAAATGCTCACTCTGCAGAAGCCGATACTAACGCTACTTATGAAGTGTTAAAGGCACAAATAGAACGCTATGACGAGATAGAAAATGATGCTAAATTCTTGGCTGATTTTAGCTCACACAAAAAATTTGCAGACTTTGCAGGGTTTATAAATTACAATAAAGACAATGAAGAGTGTTTCTCTTTTGGAAAACATAAAGGAAAACGTGTCGTAGCTGTTTTAGAAAAAGAGCCAGGTTATTTTGGGTGGCTACTAAATGCAGATTTTCCGTTATATACAAAAAAAGTGCTAACAGCTATTAAATTACGTTCTTTTAATAATAAGTTGTAAAAGCGATGAACTATCGCAATGGATAATATATCTATAATTGTTTATACCTTTTTAATAAGCGCAGCTTTTGGAATAGGATACCATTATTTTGTCTTTAAGTTAAAGAAAAGAGATAAGGAAGTTTATAATTCTCATTGGGGGAAGTATAAAAAAGCAATAGAGAATAACCATTTGAATGGTATTGTTGAATATGGAAATAAAGTGCTTTGGAATTATGATTTGAAATCAGAACATTTGAAGGTAATGATTGAAAATTTAAATGAAATCTCTGTAGCACATCAAGAAATTAAAACTTTGAAAATAAATTGCGTAAACAAAAGAATTACTAGAAAGGCACGAGATAATCAGAGATTATATGAGTAAGAAGATGCGCTTATTTAAAAACAAATAATAATAGACTATGAAGTTAATTTGTATAGGTAGAAATTATGCTGAGCATATAAAGGAATTGGAAAATGAAAAGCCTACAGATCCCGTTATTTTTTTAAAACCAGATACAGCAATACTACTAAAGAAACAACCCTTTTTTATTCCTGAATTCTCAAATGATGTTCAGCATGAAGTCGAAATATTAGTTAAAATTAATAGAGTTGGGAAATATATAGACCGAAAGTTTGCACATAAATATTATGGTGAAATTGGTTTAGGAATCGATTTTACAGCAAGAGATTTACAAACAAAACTTAAAGCAAAAGGATTACCTTGGGAAAAAGCAAAGGCTTTTGATGGCTCTGCTGTGATAGGAGAATGGCTACCAAAAAGCACTTTTGAAAATGTGGATGATATTCGTTTTTCAATGCATAAAAATGAGGCTCTAGTACAAAATGGAAATACAAGCCATATGCTATGGAAAATAGACGAAATTATAGAATATGTATCAAAATATTTTACTTTAAAGATAGGAGACATTATCTTTACAGGAACACCTTCTGGAGTTAGTAAGATCGTTGCCAATGATAAATTAAAAGGATTTATCGAAGACAAGGAGGTGTTTTCAATAACAGTAAAATAAATGGAGCAATACTATAAGTTACACAGATTAAAAGAATTAGCAGGTAATGATGAGAGCTTTCTTAAAGCTTTAGCAGAAACATTTCTAGAAGAAGTACCAGCAGATGCAGAAATTTTAAAAAAAGCTGTAGAAAATGAAGATTTTAGCCAAACCTATCAAACAGCTCATAAAATGAAACCTACCATCGATGTTTTTGAGTTAGGAGTTTTAGATTTGTTGCTTGAAGTTCAAGACTGGGGAAAATATGAGAAATATGAAGAAGACGTCACAATGCAATTAAATAAAGTTTTATTGGCAGTAAAAAAAGCTTCCGAAGAAATAAAATCAGATTTCAACTTATAATGCAAGCAGAAATAATTACTATTGGAGACGAAATTCTTATAGGCCAAATAGTAGATACTAATTCTGCTTATATAGGAAAAGCGCTTAACGCTATAGGAGTGTCCGTATATCAAATAACCTCAATACAAGACGATAAAGCACATATTTTAAAAGCGTTATCTGAAGCAGAAACCAATGCCGATATAATTCTTGTAACAGGAGGATTAGGCCCCACTAAAGACGATATCACTAAACATACAATTACAGAGTATTTTAATGATACACTTGTTCGCAATGCGTCTGTTTTAAAAAATATAGAACACTTGTGGGCAACGTATGTAAAAAAACCGCTACAGCAAGTAAATAAAGATCAAGCATTAATACCAAGTAAAGCAAAGGCGTTAATGAATACCGTTGGGAGTGCGCCAGGAATGTGGATAGAGAAAGATGAAAAAGTATTTATATCTATGCCAGGAGTGCCTTTCGAAATGAAAAAACTAATGGAAGATGAGGTGCTTCCTAAGATAAAAGAGAAGTATAAACGGCCATTTATATTGCATAGAACCCTTTTAACCTATGGGCTTGGGGAAAGTGTGCTAGCAGAAAGAATTAGCGATTGGGAAGATAATTTACCAGATTTTATAAAACTAGCGTACTTACCAAATTTAGGAAAAGTAAGATTACGATTGTCGGCAAAAGGATTTGATGAAATGACTGTAAAAACAGCAGTCGAATATCAAATACAAAAGGTATTACCAATGCTAAAAGATGTTTTTGTAGGTTTTGAAAATACAGATGAATCCTTGGAAGCTATACTAGGCGCAGAATTAACAGAACGAAAACTAACATTATCAATAGCCGAAAGTTGTACTGGCGGAAAAGTAGCGGAGACTTTTACAGCAAAACCAGGCGCTTCGGCTTTCTTTAAAGGCGGTTTAGTAACCTATGCAACACAATCTAAAATTGATATTCTAGGGGTGCCAGAAACGATAATAAAAGAACATTCTGTAGTTAGTGCAGAAGTAGCTGAAGCTATGGCAATAAGTGTAAGACAATTATATAAATCGGACTTTGGAATTGCGACAACAGGAAATGCAGGGCCAGAAAAAGGAGATTCAGATGCCGAAATAGGGACGGTTTTTATTGCCTTGGCCACAAAAGCTAAAGTAGTGTCTTATAAGTTTGATCTTGGAAACCATCGTGTTAAGGTTGTTAACAAGGCTGTAAACAAGGTTTTAGAGGTGCTTCAAAAAGAAATTTTTAAAAATTGATAAAAAATTGATTGTCATAACTTAAAGATTTTATATATTTGCACCTCGATTTTTAATAACATTTTAAAGTAGAACTAATGTCAAGAGTTTGTGAACTTACAGGGAAAGTAGCAATGGTTGGAAACAACGTATCTCACGCAAAGAATAGAACGAAGCGTAAATTCAACGTGAACTTAATAAAAAAGCGTTTCTTCATTGCCGAAGAAGACAAATGGATAACTTTAAAAGTATCTACATCAGCGTTGAAAACAATTAATAAGATTGGAATCGCTGCAGCAATTAAAGAAGCTAAATCTAAAGGATTTTTAAAATAATAGCCAAAAAGCTTAAAGAAATAAAGAAATGGCAAAAAAAGGAAATAGAATACAAGTAATATTGGAATGCACAGAGCATAAAGCGACAGGTAAACCAGGTACGTCTCGTTATATTACAACAAAAAATAAGAAAAACACTCCGGACAGAATGGAAATAAAGAAATTTAATCCAATCTTAAAGAAAATGACTGTTCACAAAGAAATAAAATAATTAGATAGCTTCACTTTTGTGAGACTGTCAAATATATAGAATTATGGCAAAGAAATCAGTAGCATCGTTACAAACAGGATCAAAACGTTTATCTAAAGCGATAAAAATGGTGAAATCTCCAAAAACAGGAGCTTATATGTTTGTTGAATCAATCATGGCACCAGACTTAGTAAACGATTTCTTAAAAAAGAAATAAGTTTTACTTTTTTAATACAGTATACAGAAGCTGCTTTCATTTAGAAAGTGGCTTTTTGTTTTATGTCAGAACACATTTAATTCTGTCAGTTTATCCGCTTTAATTGTCATTATGACTTATGTCTAAATCTTTTTATATAACAGTAAAGTGTATATGGAAAATATTCTTTTTCTTTATGCTTTTATTTTGTGACAATTTTTCAGCGCTTCCAATTAGGCTTGACTATTGTTGTTTATAGTTTGAGCATTATCCTAAAAAAGGCTAGCTTTTATACTCTTTTAGAATTTAAATTAGATATAACACGCTGCTCAACTCGCAATACCCGTTTAAAATAATATAGTATCTTTTTCATTGCTGAATAAAAGATATTAGCAAAAACATTAAAAACAAATGAGTTTTTTTAAAAAAATATTTTCTTCAGAAAAAAAGAAAACCTTAGACAAAGGCTTAGAAAAAACCAGTACTAGTTTTTTAGGGAAACTAAGTAAAGCTGTAGCTGGTAAGTCCAAGGTCGATGACGATGTTTTAGATAGTCTTGAGGAAGTTTTAGTGTCTAGTGATGTTGGTGTAAATACAACCTTAAAAATTATAGATAGAATCGAGGCACGCGTTGCAAAAGATAAATATTTAGGTACAGAAGAATTAAATTTAATACTCCGAGAAGAAATTGCAGGATTGCTATCCGAAACAAATTCTGGAGAAGAAACAGATTATAAAATACCTGCTTTGCCAAAACAACAAAACGGTGCAAAAACGCCTTATGTGCTAATGGTTGTAGGTGTAAATGGAGTAGGAAAAACAACTACAATTGGGAAATTAGCCTATCAGTTTAAAAAACAAGGACTCAAAGTTGTTCTAGGGGCGGCTGATACTTTTAGAGCAGCGGCCATAGATCAATTACAAGTATGGGCGGATAGAGTAGATGTGCCTATGATACGCCAAGAAATGGGAAGCGATCCAGCAAGTGTTGCCTTCGACGCATTGGAATCTGGAGTGTCGCAAGATGCTGATGTTATTATAATTGATACCGCCGGCCGATTGCATAATAAAATTAACTTGATGAATGAGTTAACAAAAGTTAAGCGCGTAATGCAAAAGGTTATAGGAGATGCACCTCATGATGTTTTATTGGTACTAGACGGGTCTACAGGTCAAAATGCTTTCGAACAAGCCAAGCAATTTACTGCGGCTACAGAAGTAACTTCCTTAGCAGTTACTAAGTTAGATGGCACAGCAAAAGGAGGTGTGGTAATAGGTATTAGCGATCAATTTAAAATACCAGTAAAATATATTGGCGTTGGTGAAGGTATTGAAGACTTACAAGTTTTTAATAAATATGAATTTGTAGATTCCTTTTTCAAGTAATAAAAAAATAAACTAAAGTCAAAATACTAGTAAAAGTTTTTAAATAAAAGCTTTATAGATGCTTATAAATATTATAAGGAATATCGGTTTAACATAAAGGAGCTGTTTAAAAATAGAATTATTCATATCTTTAAGGGAGGTTTTGTTTTTTAATTATATTCCTATATGTTATATGCTATACATCATAGTTTACTTATAAAAGCATCAAAAGAAGAGGTTTTTAATGCTATAACACAGCCCGAACATTTAAATAAATGGTGGACTCTTAAATCATCAGGGTTTCCAACCTTAAATGCAGAATATAATTTAAATTTTACAGATGCCTACAATTGGTATTGTAAAGTGTCTCAAATAAAACTACATATACTTATTTATTTTAAAATGGTAAAAGCAGATTCCGATTGGGAGTCTACAACTTTTGGGTTTAATATGCATGAAGTTGCTGAAGGAATATTATTAGATTTTTCGCATACAGGCTGGAAGCAAAATAATGCACATTATAAGCATAGTTCTTTCTGCTGGGCAATGTTATTAAAAGGATTGAAAGATTATCTAGAAAAAGGACTTGTTATTCCTTTTGAGGCGCGTAGTTAATTTTTAAAGTATTCAATGTAATCGTTTTTCTACTGCGATAAAAGTTATTGTTCTATAAAATATAGCTAATAAAACAGGTTATTTTATGGTGCACTATTTCTTTAAAATATGCTTATAATAGGTTTTAAAAGTACCTAGCGCTATCTAAAAACAGAATTCCTTCTGTAAATTACAGATAGATTGTGTTTTACATTGTATCTTTGCAGTCCAAAATTTAGATATGCGTACGAAGTCACTTAAAAAGAATAAAATCAACGTAATAACATTAGGATGTAGTAAAAATGTTTACGATAGTGAAGTGTTAATGGGACAGCTTAAAGCTAGTGGTAAAGACGTTGCACATGAAGAAGAGGGGAATATTGTTGTTATTAACACCTGTGGTTTTATTAACAATGCTAAAGAAGAGAGTGTAAATACCATTCTTGAGTATATGCAAAAAAAGGAGGACGGCGATGTCGATAAAGTATTTGTTACAGGCTGTTTAAGTGAACGTTACAAACCAGATTTAGAAAAAGAAATACCCAATGTCGATCAATATTTTGGAACTACAGAATTACCAGGATTGTTAAAAGCTTTAGGAGCAGATTACAAGCACGAATTAATAGGAGAACGTTTAACAACCACTCCTAAAAATTATGCCTATTTAAAAATTGCAGAAGGTTGTGATAGGCCCTGTAGTTTTTGTGCTATTCCTTTAATGCGCGGTAAGCATAAAAGTACACCCATAGAAAACTTAGTTACAGAAGCTGAAAAATTAGCGGCAAATGGCGTAAAAGAACTGGTGTTAATAGCTCAAGATTTAACGTATTATGGTTTAGATTTATATAAAAAGAGAAATCTAGCAGAATTGCTTGAAGCATTAGTGAAAGTAGAGGGAATAGAGTGGATTCGTTTACACTATGCTTTCCCTACAGGTTTTCCAATGGATGTTTTGGAGGTTATGAATCGAGAAGCCAAGGTGTGTAATTATTTAGATATACCATTACAGCACATTAGTGATTCTATCTTGAAAAGCATGCGTCGTGGAACTACAAAAGCGAAAACAACAAAGTTACTGCAAGCGTTTAGAAAAGCAGTACCCAATATGACGATACGTACAACACTTATTGTTGGTTATCCTGGAGAAACAGAAGCAGATTACCAAACGTTAAAAGAGTGGGTTAGCGAAATGCGTTTTGAACGTTTGGGTTGTTTTACATATTCTCATGAAGAAAATACACACGCATTTAATTTAGAAGATGATGTGCCAGAAGCTGTGAAACAAGAACGAGCTAATGAGATAATGGAAATTCAATCTCAAATATCTTGGGAACTCAATCAAGAAAAAATAGGACAGGAATTTAAAGTTGTTATAGACCGGAAAGAAGGTGATTATTTTGTTGGGCGTACAGAATACGATTCGCCAGATGTAGATAACGAAGTCTTAATTGATGCTTCTAAAACATATTTAAAAACAGGCGAATTTATTACAGTTAAAATAACAGAAGCAGCCGATTTTGATTTGTATGCAGAAGTCATTTAGTAAACAGGATCTAAATAGGTAGGATGCTGTTATAAATGATGAATCTTAAGTGTCATTCCATTATTTTTATAGCTTAATTGTATCTCTATTTAATGATGATTTCTAAGGAAGAAACAAATAAGGATTATATAAAGAGAATCAATTCAGTACTACGGTTTATTGATGATAATATTGAATCTAAATTAACCTTAGAAAAGGTCTCAAATAAAGCCTGTTATTCTCCGTATCATTTTCATCGCCTTTTTAAAGCTATTATAGGAGAAACGCTTAATAATTATATTGTTAGAAGACGTGTAGAGAAAGCCGCAATAATATTATTAACAAGAAAAACCGTTTCAATAACCGATCTGTCTTTACAATATGGTTTTAATGGAAACTCATCATTTACCAGAGTTTTTAAGCGTTTTTATGGCGTAAGCCCCGTTCAGTTTAGAGCACAAAGTCCAAATACACTTAGTGAAATTTGTAAAGTAGAAAGCAAGAAAGGTCAAGTTAGTATACACTTTAAAAAATACCTTTGTAATATAACTAATCTTTTAAAGTGGGTTGACATGAATGCAATTATCGAAGTAAAAAAAGTTAAAGCATTAACTTGTGCAAGTATTACACATATAGGCACAAATGGACTTGAAAATGTTTTCTATAGACTAGAAAAGTGGGCTAAACTTAATGGGGTGTTGGATGAGCCAGAAGCCAAAATGGCGAGAGTATTTTATGATAGTTTTAAAATAACATCTGCCGACAAAGTAAGAATGAGTATTTGTTTACTAACGAATTCAGCTTTTGAAACGGAAGGCGAGATAAATAAACTTACTATAACTGGAGGCAAATGCATTATTGGCCGTTTTGAAATAATACCTGATGATTTCGAGAAATCTTGGAATGCATTATTTTTATGGATGAATGATAATGGATATAAAAAAGCAGATCGTAACCCATTTGAAATATATCATAATGACTTTAGAATACACCCAGAAGGCAAATTTATTGTAGATTTACATATTCCAATATTATAAAACAAGACTTGTCATGATGTAATGACAGCGTTTTAAGATTGAGATTTCTTTAATTGTTTGCTTATTTTTTTTATAGCAGATTCTATAGATTTTTCAGGTTCTATAATATTATATTTTCCCCAGAAATCAGGATCGGAGAAACCAGTTGCTTTATCAATTAAAATGACATTTGACCGTAATCGATCTTTAGCTTTTGGTAAATTACCAGTAGTATTTTGTTTCCAGTCTGTAATGGCCATCTCACTTTCTAATGTGTAGCGGTTATTAAATAAACGATTTTTCCAATTAACAATAAAAGTAAGCGAGATATTGCTATAACCATAATACCATTTTCCGTCTTTTATTCTATAATTAACCCTGTAGCTAGCTTCAGTAGGATATACTTTAGCCTTTCTAGGTTTTTTTCGTATAAAAAGCTTAACGGCTTTTTCCCTGTTTTCAACATTTAAATTATAGACAGCACTGGTCATTGCATAAGAATCTGCGTCAATAAATAAAGTGCCATAAAATAGAGCTTCATCAATGTCTTTACGCTGCTTAAAGGCCACAACATACACCAGTCTATTATTTATTTGTGTTGATCTATTAAATGAAAATTCATATTTTGATAAATTATCTGCACTAAAAATAAAGTTAGGGTATTTTACAACATCTGTGTATAGCGTACTAAAAGGGCCACCTTGTAGTTTTAACGCAATTGTATCTAAACGAGAGTGATTTGTTTTTTTTCTTGATTTAACAAGTTTAATAATGTCTTTTTTATTAGAGGAGTAAGGTTGTTTGTATATTTCTATAACGGCTTCAGATAATGATGCGTTTTTATGCCTTTTTTTTATAGTTTCCCTATAAAAACCAGTCATAATAATTTGGTCATTAAAGTAGTTATTACCTTTAGTTTTTAGAGATTCACGAACTAAGGTTTCAGCATCTTTAGGGATGTTTAAATCAATCTGGGCTAATACAGTAGCAGCTGCTTCTAATTTAATTTTAGTATTTTTTTCTTTAAAATTGGCAATAGGGATGTCTTGTTTTTCATAGCCTAAATAAGAGATTGTTACCGTTTTATCTTGTAGATTATTAGGGATTTTAAGAAGGAATTCGCCATCAGTATTAGTTATTGTGCTAATGTTACTGTCTTTAACAACCATATCAGCTAATGCTAAAGGGCTATTGGTTTTGCTATCAACGACAACACCTTTGTAATGCGTTATATCTTGAGCAAAACCAATATAGCTCATCATTAAAAAACAAATTATAGATAAGTATGAGTGTTTTTTTTTACGAGAATTTAGGTTAAGTATTTGATTCATATCTGGTTGTGCTTGGCTATTAATGTTCTCAAAATACGTAAAAACTATATGTTTTTATAACTATTTGTGTTAATTATTTTATTATGATTTATGTAAATGTTTAGACGCAATGTGTTGTCGTTATTGTGTTAAAGGAATATTAAAAATAACAGCAATAAAAAGAGGATTTTAAAAAGGCCGTATCTTTACAAGAATAAAGACCTAATTCTATGCCAACAGACTGTATTTCGTTTAAAAATACTGGATACTTTTCCGAATTAATAAATGATTACCTAAACGAAAATGAGGCCTTGAGTCCGTTTTATAATAGGTTTCCTAAATTAGAGCATTTTAAATCTCAAATAGAGGAGAAAAAAGGAACCATGAGTACAGCATCAAGGCTTACTTTAGTAAAAGCCTTGACAACACAGTATGAAAATATAAATGTATCTGACGATACAAAACAAAATATAGCGCACTTAAAGCAGGAAAATACTTTCACTATTACCACGGGGCATCAATTAAATTTGTTTACAGGACCATTATATTTTTTGCATAAGATCGTTTCAACTATAAACCTAACCCAAACATTAAAAAAAGAATATCCCGAATATAATTTTGTTCCTGTTTATTGGATGGCAACAGAAGATCATGATTTCGAAGAAATTAATTATTTTAATTTTAACGGAAAAAAAATAAGATGGAATAAAGATGTCAGTGGGGCTGTAGGCGAGATCGAAACTGAAGGATTGGATGATGTTTTTAAGCTTTTTTCAAAAGAATTAGGAATTGGTCGCAATGCGGAAGCATTACGTGAACTATTTAAAAATGCTTATATAAAACACCGTAATTTAGCAGCGGCGACGCGTTATTTAGCAAATGCATTATTTGCAGATTATGGTCTGGTAATAATCGATGCTAATTGTAAGACGCTTAAACAAGGATTTATTCCATTTCTTCAAAGAGAATTAGTAGAGAATCTAGCTTTTAAAGAGGTCTCAAAAGTAAATAAGAAAATTGAGGCAGTCTCAGATAAAAAGTATCCTATTCAAGTAAATCCAAGAGAGATAAATTTATTCTATATTACTAAAAAGTTAAGAGAACGGATTGTTTTTGAAGATAATATATATAAGGTGTTAAATACCAGTATAGAGTGGAATAAGGATGAAATATTAATGGAGGTTAACCAACATCCAGAACGTTTTTCTCCCAATGTTATATTAAGACCGTTATACCAGGAGGTAATTTTACCTAATTTGTGTTACATTGGTGGTGGTGGAGAATTAGCGTATTGGTTTCAATTACAGCAAAATTTTAAGGCAAACCATGTTGTTTTTCCTATGTTATTGTTGCGTAATTCGGTGTTAATAAAAACAGAACAGCAATCACGAAAACTGGAAAAATTAAATATTACAACGCAAGACCTGTTCTTAAAGCGCAATGCATATATAAATAAAAAAGTTCGAGAAATTTCAGATGTTGATATTAATTTTTCAAAACAGATAGCGCATTTAAAAAATCAATTCAAAGAATTATATAAACTAGCCGATAAAACAGATAAATCCTTTGTTGGTGCAGTAGCTGCGCAAGAGAAAAAGCAAATAAAAGGTATAGCATATCTTGAGAAGCGATTACTAACCGCTCAAAAACGTAAGTTGAAGGATCATATTACAAGAATTATAGCGCTTCAAAATGAATTGTTTCCAAACCAAAGTTTACAAGAACGCAATGTCAATTTTTCTCAATTGTACTTGGAATATGGAGTCACATTAATTCCAAAATTAATGGAAAATTTAAAACCATTACAAAGTGAATTTTTAGTGTTAACATTTTAAAGAAAAAGTTGCAAATCGTAAAACGTAATTATTACTTTTGCGTATGCAACACGACAAGATTTTAATTTTAGATTTCGGATCGCAATACACACAACTAATTGCGCGCAGAGTTAGAGAACTTAACATCTATTCCGAAATACACCCATTTAATAAAATTCCAACAAAACTATCCGATTATAAGGCCGTTATTTTATCGGGTAGTCCTATGTCTGTTAGGTCGAATGATGCTTTTCATCCAGATCTATCGGAAATTCGAGGTAAAAAGCCAATGTTAGCGGTGTGTTATGGCGCACAGTATTTAGCACACTTTTCTGGAGGTGAAGTCGCAGAGTCTAATACACGGGAATACGGTAGAGCAAATTTAAGTTTTGTAAAAAAAGAAGCGTTTTTTAAGGGAATCACAGAAGGAAGTCAAGTCTGGATGAGCCATAGTGATACAATAAAAACACTGCCAACTAATGGCACACTTTTAGCAAGCACGCATGATGTGAAAAATGCAGCTTTTAAAATTGAAGGTGAGACCACATATGCTATTCAGTTTCATCCAGAAGTTTACCATTCAACAGACGGAAAACAACTTTTAGAAAACTTTTTAGTAGATATTGCAAATGTAAATCCAGATTGGACCCCAGATAGCTTTGTCGAAGAAACGGTGAATGGTTTAAAGGCACAAATAGGGCATGATAAAGTTGTATTAGGCTTATCTGGAGGCGTAGATTCAAGTGTTGCTGCAATGTTATTGCATAAGGCAATAGGAGAAAATCTATATTGTATTTTTGTTAATAATGGCTTATTGCGTAAAGATGAGTTTACTCAAGTTTTAGAGCAATATCATGGTATGGGGCTAAACGTAAAAGGCGTAGATGCTTCGGCACGTTTTTTGGAAGCTTTAAAAGGGTTGAGTGACCCAGAATTGAAACGAAAAGCAATAGGGCGCGTATTTATTGAGGTTTTTGATGATGAAGCAAATCAGATTGAAGATGTGAAATGGCTGGCACAAGGTACTATTTATCCCGATGTTATAGAAAGTGTTTCCGCAACAGGAGGGCCTAGTGCAACCATTAAGAGTCATCATAATGTTGGAGGATTGCCAGATTTTATGAAACTAAAAATTGTAGAGCCATTAAAAGCATTGTTCAAGGATGAGGTACGCCGCGTAGGTGCATCTATGGGAATGGATAAGCAGTTGTTAGGGCGCCACCCATTTCCAGGACCAGGACTGGCTATTAGAATTCTTGGTGATATTACCTCAGAAAAAGTGCGTATTTTACAAGAAGTAGATGCGGTTTTTATTAATGGTTTAAAAGAAGCAGGGCTTTATGATAAAGTATGGCAAGCTGGAGCCATTTTATTACCTGTTAATAGTGTTGGTGTTATGGGAGATGAAAGAACTTATGAAAAATGTGTAGCCTTAAGAGCTGTAGAAAGTACAGATGGAATGACTGCCGATTGGGTGAATTTACCTTATGAATTCTTGCAAAAAACTTCAAATGATATAATTAATAAGGTGAAAGGCGTTAATAGAGTTGTATACGATATTAGCTCTAAACCACCAGCAACAATAGAATGGGAATAAAATTCTGAAGGATTAAAAATAGTATTAATAAAAATTGATGTATTTTTAATTAACGAAGAATTAAATATACTTGACTTTTATAATAGACGTTCTATAAAAGTAGAAAAGTATACAAAAATGAAGGAATAATCTTAAAATTCAATTTAGAACGTATAATAGTATATGAAGAAAATAATTTACATCTTGGTTTTGATACTTGGTTTTGGTTGTGCATCAGCGCAGACTCAAAACTATACAACACATAAGATAAAAAAAGGGGAAACCATAGAATCTATAGCAAAACACTATAATATCCCTGTAAATACCATTTATACTTTAAATCCAGATGCTAGAAAAGAGATTAAAGCAAATGGGGTTTTAATTATTCCAGACTTAAAGAGTACCACAGATCATAAGAGTTCAGAAAAAACGACGACTAAGGAACTGCTAAGGTTTGAAAAACATAAGGTAAAACGGAAAGAGACCTTATATAGCTTGTCTCAAAAATATAATATAACACAAAGCGAAATAAAAAAATATAATACGTTTTTATATTCTAATAACCTAAGGAAAGGGGATCGGTTAGAAATCCCTGTATTTAAAATAATTACAGTTGTAGAAAGTGTAAACGATTCGATTAATACCTACATCGTAAAGCCTAAAGAGGGAAAATGGCGTATAGCATATAAATATGGGATAACAGTGCAGGAATTAGAGGCGCTTAACCCTGATTTAGGTGCTGTAATTCAGCCAGGTCAAAAAATCATAGTCCCAAGTGTAGAAACTAAAGTAATAAAAGAGATAGACGATAAATATAGCTATTATAAAGTATTGCCAAAGGAAGGATTTTATAGGTTGAATATAAAAACAGGGGCAAACAAGGAGCTGTTAGAAAAACTTAACCCAGAGCTTGTTGAATCAGGGTTAAAAGAAGGAATGGTTTTAAGAGTCCCTTATAATGCTAAATTAATAGCGTTTGTTCATAGTGTTGAAGATACTCTTATTAATAGAGATGTTGTAAGTCTTGCAACAGGGCTTTATGATAAGGAGACTAAAAACATAGCAATAATGTTGCCTTTTAAGTTAGATAAAATAGATCTTAGTTTAACTTCAGAGACAAAAGACTTTATAAAAACCGATAGAACTTTAGGCGTTTCATTAGATTTTTATTCAGGAGTAACTATGGCTTTAGATTCATTAAAGAAATTAGGGGTGAATTTAAAAGTAAATGTTTATGATACACAAAACAAACAAAGTAGGTTAGTTTCCATAATGAAGGAGAATGACTTTTCAAATACAGATGTCGTTATAGGGCCGTTAATGGCAAAAAACTTTGATACTGTAGCTTCTGCCTTAGAACAACAAAATGTTAGTATTGTTTCCCCAGTTGTTAAATCTGTTAAGTTAAGCGAAAATGTTTTTCAATCAAGACCATCAGATTCGGTTTTAAAAGCAAAAATAGTAAAGCATTTCAAAGCAGATACTTTGGCAAACATAATTATTGTTTCAGATTTAAAGAATAAAAAGGCGAGTACAAAATTAAAGTCTGAGTTTAATGAAGCTGCTATGATAACTTCAAGAACAGATAAGAAAACAGATAAGGATGCGTATTATATTTTTGACCAAGATTTGAAAGACGTATTAAAACCAGCACGGAACGTTGTCTTTTTAGAAACGCAAAATAAAGGGCTTGTATCGAACGTTTCGAGTATCCTTAATTCTTTGTCTGGTGGTAAAATTGAAATAATATTAACAACAACCAATAAAAATAGAGCTTTTGATGATGAAGAAGTGTCTAACCATCATTTGTCTAATCTTCAATTTACTTATCCTTCTGTTTCAAAAATAACAGATGTAGAGACGGACAATAGTTTTGTTAAACATTATAAATCTGTTTATGATGTTACACCAAACACCTACGCCGTAAGAGGCTTTGATTTAACAATGGATATCGTTTTACGAATGGTAACATCAGCAGATTTACCTCAATCAGTTAGTGATTTTCCACTAACAACTCAAGTTGAAAATAAATTTGGGTATAGAAAAAAAGAATTTGGAGGTTATTATAACGATGCTGTTTATTTAGTGAAATACAAAGATTTAAGAATCGTAGAGGTTAAGGAGTAAATAATGTTTGTTTATATCAAGCGTAATCTAAAGAATTAGGTCATGTTTAGGTTTTTTTTTATATGTTTTAGCCTGTTTTTATTTCAAGGCGATGTTACAGAAATTTCTTGGAATGAAAATAATAAATTGACTTGGAATGATTTTCAGGGCAAGCCAGATGCTAATGCCACAGCAGTTGCAGTAACGGCATCAGGAATAACATTTCGTTATTCTATAAAGAAAAGCGGAGTAAATGTTATTGATTTTACAACTAAAATAGAAGCTCACTTTTACCCAGAACATTCTTGGTGTAAGAAGGAAGACGTTAATAAACAGGTATTGTCTCATGAGCAATTACATTTTGATATTACAGAACTACAGGCAAGGCGATTTAGGCAGAAAGTGGCAGCATTAGAAGCGTCACAAGAAATAGAAGAAAAACTACAATATTATCATAAAACAACGAATGCGGATTTGGAACAGATGCAAAAAAAATATGATAAAGAAAGTAATTATTCTATTAATACGAAAGGCCAATCTAAATGGCAAAATTATATAGAAATAGAATTAAAACGTTTAAATAAATATAAATCGTAACTAATGCTTCAGCCAGACAAGACATTTTTGATAAAATTAGCGCATACAAAAATGCCTTATGGAAAGTATAAAGAGCGCTATCTTATTGATCTTCCAGAGCATTATATCGTTTGGTATCATAATAAAGGATTTCCGAAAGGGAATTTAGGAGATATGTTAGAAACAGTCTATACGCTTAAGTTAAATGGGTTGGAGGAATTAGTAAGAAATATTCAAAGAAATTTTTCTAAGCTATAATTTAAAATATTGCGAGTTGTAATTGTCCTAAAAACAACATTTTATAACGTTTTAGCTAAGCTCAATACTTTGCTTAATTAATGAAAAAGCGCCCCTGTTAAGAGGATTAAAAACAAGAATGATACTTTTAAGTATTTATGATTATATTTGTAAAATCTAGAAGCCCAAATAAATCATTATACTATGAAAAATAAAATTATTATTTGCTATATCAGCAATACTAAGGAAAACCAGAAACAAAAGCAAATAATTTAACCCTTATCTATACAATACTTTCGCATAAGCATCTTTAATTTAGTATTCCTTCTTTATACTAAGAAATAACGCAAATAATTAATAAATATTACAAATGATAACCAATGTTTGTTAGGTTGAAAAAAAAAATGGACTTAATAAGCTATAATAAATTATAATAAACTACTATGAAACGAATTTTACCCTTACTCCTATTATTCATCTGCCTAGGCGGGTATGCACAAACTATAGATTTAGTTAAATATGAAGAATTTCTAAAAAGTCATGTCTCATCAAAAGGCGTTGTAAACTTTGATAAGGTTTTAAAAAATATGGCCGAATTAAACAGTATTACAAAAAACTTTTCCAAAATTTCTCCAAACAAAGGATGGAGCAAAAGAGAATATAAAACGTTTTGGATTAACTTTTATAATGCTAATATTATAAAATTATTGGCTGAGAATTATCCTATTAAAAGTATTAATTATGTAACAGATGCTTTTAAAATAGATGTTGTCGATTATGATGGAGGGAAAATATCTTTAGATTTTATAGAACATGAGTTATTAAGAACATTAGGAGACCCTAGAGTTCATTTTGCACTGTATTCAACGGGAACATCTTCCCCTCAATTAAGTAGAACGCCATATAAGCCAAATACAGTAGAATATGAATTAGGCTTAGCAACGAGTAACTTTATAAATGATCCAACAAAAAACCAAATCAATCCTAAAGAAAGTAAGCTTTCTAAGATTTTTGAGTGGTATAAAGATGATTTTGGCGATAAGGAAGCTATCATGACGTTTATAAATAAACATTCAGGAACAGGAAAAATTAATTTGAATACGAAACTAACTTATTTAGATTACGATTGGAATTTACACCGTAAATAACCTTTTTAAATAGAAATTATAAAAAAACAGAAAATTATTTTTCTGTTTTTTTTATACAATAAAATAACGGATTAATAATAAAAGTATAAAGTAAAAACACCCCGATTAGCTCTAATGAAAGTTTGTGATATTAAAAATGAGCAGCATGTTCAAGTTGTTAAATCACAAATCGATTTAGTCTTGAAATAACATAAGCTTGCCTATAATTTTTTTAAAAAAAAATATGTTGTTGTAGTTTTTCAAGGAATAAATAGGTCTTAAAAAAGGAGGAAATAAATACGAAACAAATTTAAAACATATCAACTTAAAATTGTAAATTTGCTCGCGTTTAACAACGTACAATGGCAACTACAACAAAATACATATTTGTAACAGGAGGAGTAACATCCTCATTAGGAAAAGGAATAATTGCAGCTTCATTAGCAAAATTACTTCAAGCGCAAGGTTACAGAACTACAATTCAAAAATTAGATCCCTATATAAATGTCGATCCAGGGACTTTAAACCCATACGAGCATGGCGAATGTTATGTTACAGATGATGGGGCAGAGACCGATTTAGATTTAGGACACTATGAACGGTTTTTAAACGTTCCTACCAGTCAAGCCAATAATGTCACTACAGGACGGATATATCAAAGTGTTATAGAAAAGGAACGCCGTGGTGAGTTTTTAGGAAAAACAGTACAAGTTATTCCACACATAACCGATGAAATAAAACATAGAATTCAAATTCTAGGGAAATCTGGAGATTACGATATTGTAATAACGGAAATAGGTGGAACCGTTGGCGATATAGAGTCTTTACCTTACGTAGAAGCTGTAAGGCAATTAAAATGGGAACTAGGACAAGATAATGCACTAGTAATTCATTTAACGTTAGTTCCTTTTTTATCGGCAGCAGGAGAGCTTAAAACAAAGCCAACGCAACATAGTGTTAAAACATTAATGGAGAGCGGTGTGCAAGCCGATATTTTAGTATGTAGAACAGAACATGAATTACCTCAAGATTTACGCGATAAATTAGCCCGATTTTGTAATGTAACAAAAGAATCTGTTATCCAATCCATAGATGCTTCTACTATTTATGATGTGCCTAACTTAATGCTTAGTGAAGGTTTAGATAAAATAGTACTAAAGAAGTTAGCTTTAAAAAGCGAGACACCAAATTTAGAGCGTTGGGATGCGTTCTTAAAACGTCATAAAAATCCAAAAACAGAAGTTACAATAGGATTAATAGGAAAGTATGTAGAACTTCAAGATTCATACAAATCTATTTTAGAGGCTTTCATTCATGCTGGTGCAGAAAATGAAGTTAAAGTCAATATAGAATCGATACATTCCGAATATTTAAATAGCGATAATATAAAATTAAAACTCTCTCATTTAGATGGTGTTTTGGTAGCTCCAGGTTTTGGAGAGCGCGGTATTGAAGGAAAAATTGATGCCGTAAGATATGTAAGAGAGCATAATATTCCATTTTTAGGGATCTGTTTAGGCATGCAAATGGCCGTTATTGAGTTTTCTCGTAATATTTTGGGACTGAAAGATGCAAATTCAACAGAAATGAATGCCGCTACAACAAGCCCTGTAATTGATTTAATGGAAGATCAAAAAACAGTTACAGAGAAAGGAGGGACTATGCGGTTAGGAGCTTGGTCTTGCGATTTATCTGAAAACAGTATTGCTTCTAGCGTTTATAATGCAAATACAATTCAAGAGCGACACAGGCACCGTTATGAATTTAATAGTGATTATAAAGAAAAAATAGAAGCTGCAGGAATGATTGCTACAGGGGTAAACCCTGAAACAGGACTGGTCGAAATTGTAGAAATAACGAGCCATCCATGGTTTGTAGGCGTGCAATATCATCCAGAATATAAAAGTACTGTGGCAAATCCTCATCCGCTATTCGTCGCTTTTGTAAAAGCAGCATTAGTCTATAAGAAGTAAGAGAAAGGTGCCAGTATGGCATAAAACAAATAAAGGATTACTTTTTGATTTAATAGAAAAGGAATACTTATTTATAATAAACTAACTTATGTCTTAAAAATATAAGACATCGAAACAGAACATGGAAGAAAAGAAATTTGATTTAAATACCATAATAGGCTTTGTACTTATTTTTGGAATATTATTGTTTATGCTTTGGCAAAATAAGCCTACCGAAGAAGAATTGGCGGCTCAAGAAAAAGAAAGACAAGAACAAATAGAAGCTGCTAAAGCAGAAAGTACGCTTACTGAAAATACAGACACAGTAGCAGATCCGACTATAGCAACACTGCCAGATTCATTAAAAACAATTGCTCTTAAAAACAAGTTAGGAGCCTTTGCTTATTCTGCAGCATTGCCTGTTTCTAAAGAAGTTTCAGTAGACAATGGCGTTTTAGCTTTGAAATTTAATCCAAAAGGCGGACAAATATCTGAAGTGAAGTTAACGCAATATGTAGATTTTGATTCGATTCCTATTTTTTTAGTTAAAAATAAAAATGCAGCGTTTAATATTAATTTTGGAACAACAGACAGCCGTATTTTAAATACTAAAGATTTAAACTTTCAGCCAACAATAACAAAGCATGGTGAAAATACAATAGTTTCTATGAAGCTTAAAGTCTCTGAATCTAAATTCTTAGAATATAGATATGAGTTAAAACCAAATGATTATATGGTGGATTTTACTATAAAATCTCAAGGTTTGGATAATGTATTGAATAGTGCTCAGGAAGTAAATTTTGATTGGACTGAAAAGGCTTTTCGCCATGACCAAAGTATTTCTTACGAAAATAGATATACCCGTTTAACTTATCAATACGATGATGGTAAAATAGATAAGTTGTCTCAAGCAAGTGAAGATGATGAGCTTGTAGAAGATGTGCAGTGGCTTTCTTTTAGGCAACATTTTTTTAGCTCAATTTTAGTTGCAGATAAACCTTTTAAAAGGGTAGCACTAATGTCTAAAAATCTAGTTGAAGAAGAAGAAATAGATACTGTTTTTACAAAACAATTTTCTGCTAAGATGCCGTTAGCATTGAGTGGCAATGAACTGAATGAAAATCTAAAATTGTACTACGGTCCAACAGATAGCGAAATATTAAAGCATTACGATCATAATTTGGAAGGTAGTATTCCTTTTGGTTGGGGGATTTTTGGATGGATTAATAAGCACCTTTTTATTCCTCTATTTGGGTTCTTAAGTTCGTTTTTACCTTACGGTATTGCAATTATTGTAATGACAATACTTATTAAATTAGCAATGTCTTTTGTTCAGTATAAACAGTATCTGTCTCAAATGAAAATGAAAATTCTAAAACCAGAATTAGATGCCATTCGTGAAAAGTACAAAGACAACAAAATGAAAGCCCAACAAGAAACAATGGCTTTGCAAAACAAAGCAGGTGCTAGTCCACTAAGTGGTTGTTTGCCAGCATTAATTCAAATGCCTGTGTTTTATGCATTGTTTATGTTTTTTCCAACAGCATTTGCATTACGTCAAAAAAGTTTTTTATGGGCAGACGATTTATCTTCTTATGATGTCGTAGCAGAATTACCTTTTAACATTCCATTATATGGCGATCACGTAAGTTTATTTCCTATACTAGCAGCCATTGCCATTTTCTTTTATATGAAAATGACAACAGGTCAGCAAGCAGCAGTGTCACAACCACAACAAGAAGGGATGCCAGACATGCAAAAAATGATGAAGTATATGATTTATTTTGCACCAATAATGATGCTTATATTCTTTAATCAATATGCTTCAGGTTTAAGTTTATATTATTTCATATCTAATTTAATTAGTATTGGTATTTTAATAGTTATTAAAAATTATGTTCTTGATGAGAATAAGATCTTAGCTCAAATTCAAGAAAATAAAAAGAAACCCAAAAAAGAAAGTCGTTTTCAAAAGAAAATGAAAGATATGATGGAGCAAGCTGAAAAACAAAAGCAAGCACAGCAAAAAAATAAAAAGAAATAACAAAATAAAACATGTAAAAGCTGTCGTTCTTGTATTAGTTCGACAGCTTTTTTATTTGCTTTAAAACCAAAAACAATTAATTTTTTTTAAATACGTTAATTATTTTATGAGGAATACAATCTTATTTCTATTTAGTTTTATAACCTATATTTCTTTTGGTCAAGGGGTTAATCAATTTGATGCCAATGGAAAGCGTCATGGTATTTGGAAAAAGAACTTTGATAATACAAAAATATTACGCTATGAAGGCGCTTTTAATCATGGTAAAGAAACAGGGGTTTTTAAATTCTATAAAAAAATTAATAAGAAAGCAGTCTTAACAGCAACACGTACGTTCAATGATACGAATAACGTGGCGGAGGTTACGTTTTTTTCATCTACTAAAAACGTAATAAGTGAAGGGAAGATGAGAGGGAAAATACATATAGGTAAATGGGTGTATTATCATAAAAATTCTCCTCAAGTAATGACGGAAGAGTTTTATAATAATGAGGGGCAATTAGAAGGCATTCAAAAAAACTATTATTTAAGCGGGATATTAAACCAAGAAGTAATTTATAAATCAGGTAAACTAGAAGGTAAAGCCATTTGGTATTCAGGAAAAGGGAAGCTTATCAAGACTCTTTTTTACGAGAATGGCGAATTACATGGCCCTGCAAAAATATACGATCTTAATGGTGAGTTGAAATCTGAAGGAGAGTATCAGAAAAATAGGAGGCACGGAATTTGGAAATTCTATAAGGATGGTAAGTTGTTCAAAGAGGAAGATTTTACCAGGCGCAGTAATAGCCCGTATAGCCCCTACAGGAAGAAAAAATAATTTAGACTAAAAAAGAGCGCTTTTAAGTTTGTTTAGCTAATTCATTTTGAGATTATTGTAATTTAAAATAAGGAATAAATCTTTATAAATCTCGTATCTTTGCAGACACTTAAATAAAAAATGAAAAAAAGAGTAATAGTAGGACTTTCAGGAGGAGTAGACTCTAGTGTCGCAGCATATTTATTAAAAGAACAAGGATATGAAGTTATTGGCTTATTTATGAAGAATTGGCATGATGATTCTGTGACAATATCCGATGAATGCCCTTGGCTAGACGATAGTAATGATGCTATGTTAGTCGCAGAAAAATTAGGAATTCCTTTTCAAACAGTAGATTTAAGCGAACAATATAAAGACCGTATTGTCGATTACATGTTTAATGAATATGAAAAAGGAAGAACTCCTAACCCTGATGTTCTTTGTAATAGAGAAATAAAATTTGATGTTTTTATGAAGATCGCTCTAGATTTAGGAGCCGATTATGTAGCCACTGGACACTATTGTAGAAAAGGAACTATTGTTAAAGATGGAGAAGAAACATTTCAACTATTAGCAGGAAAAGACAATAATAAAGACCAATCCTATTTTTTATGCCAATTATCTCAAAAACAATTGGCAAAAGCACTGTTTCCTATTGGAGAATTACAAAAACCAGAAGTAAGGGAAATTGCAGCGAAAGCAGATTTAATTACAGCAGATAAAAAAGACTCTCAAGGCTTATGTTTTATAGGGAAAGTAAGATTGCCAGACTTTCTTCAGCAACAATTAAAGCCTAAAGTAGGTTCTATAATAGAAGTGCCAGCAACGCATCCTACATATACTACAAAACGAACTGTTTTTGATTCTAAAATAGAAGAACTGGAATATTTAACTAGAAAAATAGAGTATACAGTACAGGATGGTGCAGTAGTTGGAGAACATCAAGGCGCTCATTATTTTACTAAAGGGCAGCGTAAAGGGCTTGCTGTTGGAGGAAAGGTTGAACCGCTCTTTGTTATCGATACAGATGTTAAAGCGAATGTAATCTATACAGGACAAGGGAAATTACATCCAGGCTTATATAAAAAAGCATTGTTTGTAAGTAATGCAGAATTGCATTGGATAAGAGAAGACCTTGCCTTAAAAGTAGGAGGGACTTTAGAAGTCTTAGCAAGAATACGCTACCGTCAAGAATTACAAAAAGCAAAACTACACAAAGTAGATGCGGGATTATATATCGAATTTGAAGCGTTTCAATCTGCAATAACCGAAGGGCAATTTGTGGCTTGGTATCTTGAAGATGAATTAGTAGGTTCTGGAGTAATTTCATAAATTGTAGAAGTAAATTGCAATTGTTATGAAAAACAGCCTGCTCGTTATTTTATTATGCATATCATTTATAGGATTTTCTCAAGAAGACGCTTGGGTATATTTGGCTGATAAAGAAAATGTAGCTGCTGCCATAGCAAATCCAATTTCTATTTTAAGTCAAAAAGCAATAGATAGAAAGGAGGCAAAAGGCGTTGTCATTGACGAACGTGATGTTCCCGTTACCGAAAGTTACATAACAGAATTAAAAAACCAACCCGGGATAACAGTATTCTCTAAATCTAAATGGTTTAATACTGTTCATATTCGTGGAATGCAAGCCGATATTAGTGCTCTTTATAATCTAGATTTTGTGACTTCAATAATTTTTGCAGACAATAATTTAAATGCAAAAACATCCAAAATAGAAGTTCTAACAGATAAGTTTAGAATCGAAACTCAGCAAAGCCTATTTAATTATGGAAGCGCATTAAATCAAATAGAAATGTTTAATGGAGATGTGCTTCACTTAGAAGGGTTTACAGGAGAAGGAATCACTGTAGCTGTTATAGACGCAGGGTTCCCTAATGTAGACACCATGCTTGGTTTTCAGCATTTAAGAGATGCCGGAAACTTACTGGGTGGTTATGATTTTTTTGATAGAACTGAAGATGTTTATGCCAATACTACAAGTAATCATGGAACATTAGTTTTAAGTGATATGGCTGGTTTTATAGAAAATCAATTTGTGGGAACAGCTCCCGATGCTAGTTACTATTTGTTTAGAACAGAAAACGCACCAGATGAAACTCCTTTAGAAGAAAGTCTTTGGGTGGAAGCTGCTGAACGCGCAGACAGCCTTGGAGTAGATGTTATTAATTCGTCATTGGGTTACAAGGTATTCGATAATACAAATTATAATCATAGTTCAAACGATTTGAAAGGCACGACTACATTTATAACCAAAGGGGCAAACATGGCTTTCGAAAAAGGAATATTGGTCATAAATTCGGCAGGGAATTCTGGTGCTAACGGCTTAGGAGCTCCAGCAGATGGTGCAGGTGTTTTTACTATTGGAGCTGTTCAGGCCGATGGAACGTATGCCAATTTTAGTTCTCAAGGGAGCGCCATACAACCCACACAAAAACCAGATGTTGTAGCGCAAGGACAAGCAAGTGCGGTAATCCATCAAAATGATGTTATAGTAACCGCTAATGGGACTTCTTTTAGTGCCCCAATTATGGCAGGAGGTATCGTCTGTTTATGGCAAGCTTTACCAAGTTTAACTAATGCCCAAATAATGCAGTTAGTCAGGGAATCGGCATCACAATACACTACGCCAGATTATTTTTTAGGCTATGGTATTCCAAATTTGTCATTGGCATTGTCTCATGGATTGTCTGTTATGGAAGTTGAAAATGCAACTATAAAAACAAGAGTTTACCCCAATCCAGTAGACACAGAAGTTAATATTATATTACCAGCTATTCAAGAACCAGCCTTAATACAATTATTCGATGTCTTAGGGAATAAAATTTTGGAGACTTCAGTAGCACAAAATCACTCTAAATTAGAGCTTTCAAATTATTCAAAAGGATTATACTTGCTTAAAATTGAATCTACCAATTCAATAAAAACAATTAAGCTTGTTATAAAGTAAAAACAGAAATTAAGATAGTTAATGGAAAATAGAATAACTCAACTTTTCGATATAAAATACCCCATAATTCAAGCAGGAATGATTTGGAACAGTGGATGGCGATTGGCTTCTGCAGCAAGTAATTCAGGAATACTAGGCTTAATAGGCGCAGGAAGTATGTATCCAGAAGTATTACGAGAGCATATTCAAAAATGTAAACAGGCAACCCATAAACCTTTTGGGGTTAATGTTCCGATGCTATATCCAAATATTAAGGAAATAATGGATATTATAGTTGAAGAAGAGGTGAAAATTGTATTTACATCGGCTGGAAACCCTAAAACATGGACCAAATGGTTACAAGATAAAGGCATTACTGTTGTACATGTAGTAAGTAGCCTAAAGTTTGCATTAAAAGCACAAGCAGCAGGAGTCGATGCTGTAGTCGCTGAAGGTTTTGAAGCTGGAGGACATAATGGAAGAGATGAAACGACAACACTTACCTTAATTCCAATGGTAAAAGAACACTTAGAAATCCCTTTAATTGCAGCAGGTGGAATAGCAACAGGAAAAGCAATGTTGGCTTGTATGGTGCTTGGAAGCGATGCTGTGCAAATAGGAAGTCGGTTTGTAGCAAGTAAGGAATCTTCTGCACATCAAAATTTTAAGCAAGTTGTGATAGATACTAAAGAAGGCGATACGCAATTGACTTTAAAAGAATTGGCTCCAGTACGTTTGGTAAAGAATAAATTTTATAATCAGTTAGAAGAACTGTATAAGACAGCTCCCACAGCAGAGCAGTTAAAGGAGCTATTAGGTAGAGCAAGAGCAAAGAAGGGCATGTTTGAAGGAGATTTAGAAGATGGGGAATTGGAAATTGGACAAGTAGCAGGCTTGATTCATGATGTAAAACCTGTTGTAGAGATTGTTGAGAATATAATAAAAGAATTTCAGGATACAAAAGCACGCATTTCTGAATTAGGCTTCTAAGGACTCAAAGCACTTAGAATGTTATTAATACTAAATAGAATTGTTTTTTATGCTTAACAGAAGCTACTCAATGTCTATTTTAAAGGCCTATTTTGTTTTATAATGAATTCATAAAATAATTCGCATAACAAAAAACGAAGTATTATTTTTACCAAATGGTTTTAAACAACTACACCAAAGAATTTAAATATAACTGGAAGCTAGCAGCACCAGTAATGTTAGGGATGTTAGGACACACCTTTGTTAGCTTTGTAGACAACATTATGGTAGGGCAATTAGGTACGGCAGAATTGGCAGCCGTATCTTTAGGGAATAGCTTTATGTTTATCGCAATGTCTTTAGGTATTGGGTTTTCTACGGCAATAACTCCTTTAATAGCAGAAGCAGATTCTTCGAATAATTTTAAACAAGGAAAATCCGCATTTAAACATGGTTTGTTTCTTTGTATTGTTTTGGGCATACTGTTGTTCTTTATGGTGTTTTTTGCAAAACCAGTAATGTATTTAATGAAACAACCCATAGAGGTTGTAGAATTGGCTATTCCTTATCTGGATCTTGTCGCACTTTCTTTACTGCCATTAATTGTATTTCAGGCATTTAAACAGTTTAGTGATGGCTTATCTATGACAAAATATCCTATGTATGCTACTATTTTAGGGAATTTAGTAAATATAGCACTAAATTATGTTCTTATTTTTGGGAAGTTAGGGTTCCCAGAATTAGGTATTGTTGGTGCTGCATATGGGACATTAATATCGCGCTTTATAATGCTGTGGTATATCTGGTTTTTATTAAAGAAAAAAGAAAAGTCTAGAGGGTTTGTAACTAATATAAAACTTTTTGTTCTAGATAAATTAATGCTTCGTAAAATTATAAGCTTAGGAACTCCAAGTGCTATGCAAATGTTTTTCGAGGTCGCTATTTTTACAGCAGCGATATGGTTAAGTGGGTTATTAGGGAAAAACCCACAGGCAGCTAATCAAATTGCGTTAAACCTTAGCTCAATGACTTTTATGGTTGCTATGGGAATAAGTGTGGCATCAATGATTAGGGTCGGAAACCAAAAAGGATTAAAACATTATTTTGAATTGCGTCGTATAGCATTTTCTCTTTTTTTATTAGGGATTATTTTTGCTGTAGGTTTTGGCCTTATCTTTTTGTTATTTCATGATTATTTACCTCGAATTTATGTAGATTTTGATGATGTAATAAATTATAAAGACAATATGGAAGTTGTTACAATAGCGTCTAAACTGTTATTAGCGGCAGCAATTTTTCAGGTTAGTGATAGTATTCAAGTTGTTGTTTTGGGAGCTTTAAGAGGGTTGCAAGATGTTAAAATTCCAACAATAATTACGTTTGTGTCTTATTGGTTAATCGGTTTTCCTATTAGTTATTTTTTAGGAAAAGAAGACGCTTTTGCTAGTTTTGGGATTTGGTTGGGCTTATTAGCTGGGTTAACATCGGCTTCCGTTTTACTTTTTATAAGATTCAATTATTTAACGAAACGATTAATTGCAATAGAATCGAAATAGATTACTATTACTATAAGTGCTAGAATTCAAAATTTCTATATTTGTAAAAAAATAAACCAATGACACTGCCTAAATTTATACTTGGAGACAATACTGATTTTCCAAACGCTATCTTTGTAATTCATACCGATTTTCCAATGTTTATCATTAATTTAGAAGATGATGAAGTAGAGTGGTTAGAGGATTTCGATAAAAATGATCAAGAAGAATTAGAAATGGAAACCGAAAACTTGATAGCGGAAGCTACAGCTTTTTATGACAGAGAAGTCACCCGCTATAATAATTGATGCCTAACAATAAAAAAATAGGTCAATACTATACTTCGTTAGTATTGACCTTCTAATATTTAAAGAACATATAACCGTTCATCCCCTTTAAGTAATATATAAACACATAAAGCATGTTAGAACAACTCATACAATACGATAAAGCGCTATTTTTATTTTTAAACGGATTGGGATCACCAACATGGGATAGCCTTTGGGTGGTTATTACCAATAAATATACATTTGCACCACTTTATGCTATTCTATTGTTTTTAATGTATAAAAAATTAGGACTTAAAAACATGCTTTTAATGCTATTAGTTATTGCTGCAATGGTAACATTTACAGATCAAATGACTAATGTGTTTAAAAGAGGAGTAGGGCGTTTAAGACCTTGTAGAACAGAAGGTATAATGGATCAAATGCGTTTTATAGTTGCGTATTGTGGCAAATATGGTTACTTTTCAGGACATGCATCCAACTCAATATCTGCAGCTATTTTTGCAGGCTTAATTTTGAAACCCTATTTTAAAAATTTAATTTTTATTCTTTTAATTTGGAGTGTAATAGTATCTTATAGTCGAATTTATGTAGGGGTACATTTTCCATTAGATATTATTAGCGGATTGCTATTTGGAACCTTTTCTGGATTTGGTTTTTATGCATTAGCTAGATTTATTTTAAAACGTCGATCTATTCCTTCTTAGTTAATATATAAAATGTACTATGTAAGCGTTTGTTGTATTGCCTAGTTCCTTTTTTAGCTTGATTTAAATCGTATGTTGTTATTTTGTCTAGAATATATTTTTTTCGTAATACGGCTTCGTTTTCAGCAGACATAGTATTAACTAGTATTCCAAATTTACGTTCTTGAGGAAAAACATAAGTATTCCCTTTCATAGGAATTTGTGTTATAATATCCCCATAGTTCCAAATGGTTTCTGGAGCGACATAATTAAACGCATATAAGGTTATGTTTCGTTGATCGTTTTCTGCTTTTAAACTTGAAATAAGCTTGTATTCTTTACTTCTTAAAGCTTTGGATAGTGGTAAACCAAAAATAAATATTGAAGCAAAAAAGAAAACACTTAAAAGAAAAACTTTTTTAATATTTTTTTGCTTGAGTTGTTTTAAAATAAACATGCCTGTAATAGGAAATATAAAAGCAATGCAAATGAACCATATATTTGACCATTCTACATTTAATAAGAAAAATGCAATTAGCGGAAAAGTAATAGCGATTAAAGCTATTAAACCAAAATTAAAATAGACAGGTATTGTTTCGCGCCTGTCTTTTAAATCTTTAAACATTCTGAATAAATAGTCTATATAAAATCCAATATTAAAAGCCAAAGGAATAAGTACAGGCATTAGATAACGGGATTTTTTTTCAGGGATTATAGATAATAAAATAACGGCTAATATGGTCCATAAAAAACTGAATTTATAGGCTTTGTAATGACTAACTCGTGTTTTTAAATATGGATACAATAAACTAATAAACGCAGGGATTGTCCATAATCCGCTTTGAGTAAAAAAGCTCCAATAATAATATAGTGGTCTTACATTATAACTGGTCCAGTTACCCGTTTCTTTATCTGTTATCGCTTTAAAAGTTGCTGGATCTTCAAGGCGAACATACAAATACCACCAGCCTCCAATAGCTAGTGCTAATATTAAAATACTAAACACAGCACCCCATTTGTGTTTGAATTTTTTATAGCCAAAGGCAAAACCATAAGCCAAGAGAAAAGGAAGAAGCAAAGCATAAATAGAAACAGGTCCTTTGCATAGAATAGATAAACCAATAAAAAAACCGGAATATAAGATTGCTTTCCAATCGTTGTTTTCTCTTTTAAAAAAGGTATATAAATTATAAATGGCTATAAGCATAAATCCATGTGCAAAAATATCCCAAGGCGCTTCAATAGTAATACCTATGACATAAAAGGAGGTAACAACTATTAATGCATTCACGATACTTTGGGTACTGCTTTTTAAAATATTTCGCGATAAAAAAAACATATAATTACCAACTACTATTACCATTAGAACAGCTGGTAACCGCATTCCAAAAACACTTTTTACACCAAAAATAATGGCCGATATAGCCGATAACCAAGTTGGTAATGGTGGTTTTTGATAACGAGCTTCCCCATTCATAGTTGTTAATATCCAATGGTCGTTATTTAGCATTTCTCTTGCTGTAATAAAGTTTCGAGCTTCCATAATAGTCACTTGTAAGGTGTCTAAATTAGGTAATAACATGATGGCAACGAACAAACTGAGAAAAAGAACGGGGTATTTTTTTAAAGTCTTAAGCATTTTGTTTTTTTAATAAAATAAGGTTCCTAACATATATGATTGCTCCTAGAATATGACCCAAAAATAATACGGGATCTTTTCTATAAATAGCATAGGTTAATATCAACAATGAGCCTATTAAACTTAAAGCCCAAAAGCCCATTGGCAAGGAGGATTCTTTATTTTTTTCTGAATATAACCACTGAAATACAAAACGTAAGGTAAACACAATTTGAGAGATAATGCCTAACGCTAATAAGCAAAACGGAATGTCTTCATTTTTGAATAGTAAAGTTATATCTATTTTATTATTGTTATAATAAAAAACAACAACAAATACAGGCATTAACAGAAGGAACCATCTTAATAACTTGGGAACTTTCTGCCATTGGTTTTGTAATTGTAAGTTTCTAATATAAATATAATAGGTAAGACCTTGTCCTAACATTATCGCAAAGTCATTACGTAAGTAACCATATATAAAGAGGAGAAACGAAGCGATTAAGCTAAGTGTCCAAAATAAACTAGGGGTAATCACTCGTTTTTGTTTTTCGCTGGTAATCCATTGTATTATTAACCGAGAGGAAAATAAGATTTGGGCTAGAAAACCGACGCTATATATTATCCAGTTGCTCATTGACTTTTCTTAGCAACGTCATAGTTAATATATTTTTTTTTCATCCATAAGTATGCGAAACAGTCCATTAAAGGGCCTAGAAGTCTGTTCCACAAGCCATATTTAGCTTCTCCTGCTATGCGAGGAAAATGTTGCACCGGAATCTGTTTTATATGACCTTCTTGTAATAGAATCATTGCAGGCAAAAAGCGATGTAACCCTTTAAACATTGGTATGCGTTTGGCATAATCTGTTTTAATTACTTTTAGGGGGCAACCCGTATCGTCCATTCCATCGTGAGTAAAGCTTCTACGAATACCATTGGCAATTAATGAAGACATATTTTTGATAAAGCTATCTTTTCTGTTTGCACGAACACCAGTAACTAAAGCATTAGTATCTATATGTTGTAACAATAAATTGAAATCAGATGGAGCCGTTTGTAAGTCGGAATCAATATAGCCTACCAATTCTGTTTCTGTATGATCAAATCCAGCTTTAATAGCAGCACTTAAGCCTCTATTCTCTTTAAATGAGATATATGAGAATTCTGGGTTGCGATTACAGATCGCTTCAATGATATTTTGACTCTCGTCTTTGGAACCATCATTTACAAATAGTATTTTGGTTGGTTTGCTTGCTATTTTAGTGTAAGCCAGTAATTCTGTTTCAACTCGAAGTAAATTCTCTTCTTCGTTGTAAACAGGAACAATTATAGTAAAATGATAACTCATAAGTTCTTATTAATCTTACAAATGTATTGTTTTTTTAAGAATAGAAAATGAGTATCAAATAAAATATGTTACTTTGCAATGTATAAGCCCTTCCTTTATACAGACTGTCAAGTGTTTTAATTTAATTTAAAAGGTTAACTACAAGCGCGTTTCATACGAAATTTTATGAAATAAAGGAAAGTGCTAAAGTATATGTATTTTTAGATAATAAAAAAGAAAATAAAAGCTAACAAATGAAGATATTAGTAACAGGAGCATCTGGTTTTATAGGCTCTCATACTTGTGAACGATTAAAAGATCTAGGCCATGAGGTCATTGGGGTAGATAATTTTAATAATTATTATAGTTTGGAATTAAAGCAGTTAAATGAAAAAGCCTTAAATGATAAAGGGATTTCTATTATAAATAAAGATCTAAGAGATGCTAATTTAGCTGCGGCTTTGCCAGACAATATTAATTATATTTTTCATTTTGCAGCGCAGCCAGGAATTTCTTCATCTTCTACTTTTGAAGATTATTTTACTAATAATATTATAGCAACGAAACATTTAATTGATTACGCATTACAGCTTAACGATTTAAAGTTATTTGTAAATATAGGAACCTCTTCAATTTATGGTTTGGAAGCTACTTTCCCAGAAAGTGTTGCTCCAAAGCCAGCATCACATTATGGCGTTACAAAATTAACAGCAGAACAATTAGTGCTTCAAAAAAGTAGAGAGCAGCATTTCGATGCCTGTTCGTTACGTTTGTATTCGGTAATAGGCCCAAGAGAAAGACCAGAGAAAATGTATACAAAATTGATTGCATGTGCTTATAATGAAACCGAATTCCCTTTGTATGAAGGAAGTGCGTCTCATTTAAGGAGTTTTACTTACGTAGGCGATATTGTAGATGGTATAGTGAGTGTTATTGGAAATGATGATAAGGTAAATGGCGAAATAATTAATCTTGGAACAGAAGTAGAACACACGACGCAAGAAGGAATCGCTGCTGTAGAACAGGTTATTGGTAAAACTATAAAAATTAATAATGTAGCAGCCCGTGCAGGAGACCAATTAAGAACAAAAGCAAATATTGATAAAGCGAAACGATTATTAAATTATAATCCAAAAACGACGTTATTAGAAGGAGTAAAACAACAGGTACAATGGTACCAAAAGAATTTTTCTAAAGCTTAAAAATTTTATTTTTAATGGCGTAAATAACTAAGCCGATTCTGTTTTTAACCTGAAGTTTAAAGAATAAGGCGTCTCTATAACCGTCTATTGTTTTGGGACTTAGGAACATTTTGTCTGCAATTTCTTTATATGTTAACTCTGTGCAAACGTGTTTTATGAATTCGATTTCTCTTTCTTTTAATTGTAATTTAGAGTTTTTGTAACCTTCATTTAAGGTGTTGATGAGTAGATCAGAAACGTCTTTGGTGTGGTAGTAGCCATAGGTTACGACTTCATTTAAAGCTTTTTCTAAAATACTTTTTTCAACATCTTTAAGAAGGTAGCCTTTTGCTCCTGCTTTTAACATTTTAATGATGGTATCTTCCTCTTCTTCTACAGAAAGCGCAATAACTTTTATATCTGAATAATTGTTTTTTAGATACTCTGTGGTTTCTATCCCATTCATAATAGGCATATTCACATCCATAAGTACAATATCAGGCCTGTTTTTTGGTGTTTTTAGTTTGGTAATTAATTCCTTCCCGTTTTTACATAAATATAAAACATTGAAATGTTCAAACGAGTTTACCAAGCTACTTATGGCTTGAGATAGTAATATGTGGTCTTCTACAATGACTATATTATGAATTTTCATTTGTAATGGGATTAATAAACGTAATGAATATGTAATTTTGTACCTTGATTTATAACTGAGCTTATTGTGGCTTCTGCATTGATTAATTGTGCTCTTTTGGAAATATTGGTTAAACCAATACCAGAACTCACCATATTTTTTTGATTAAACCCTTTACCATTGTCTTCAGCAATTATATCTATAGAGTCTGTACCATAATTTATTATAACATTTAATTCAGTAGCCTTAGCATATTTAATGGTATTGGAAAAGAACTCCTGTAATATTCTGAAGAATACGATTTCTACCTCAGAGTTTAACTTTAGTTCTATGCCGTTTACTTCTAATTTAGCTTTTATATATTGAATCCTATTAAATCTGTTTATTTCTTGATCTAAAGCGGTAACAAGAGAAATGTTTTTTAAGGCTTCTGGATTAATAGCCTTGGAAAGTGTTCTTAGTTCTTTTAAGCCTTTATTTAATGTTTCTATAACGTCTTTAGTTTTAGATTCGTTTTGTAATTGTATTTTAGCTAAGGTTATTAATTGCCCAATATTGTCATGTAATTCCCAACTAATATTTCTAAAGGTTTCTTCTCTAATTTCTATTTGGGTTTTGCTTATTTCTTGCTCAAAACGTTTTTCCGATTCTTTTTGATCGAGGAGCAAGCTATTTTTTCGTTTTTGGAATATTAAAAAAAGAATAATAATAATAATGCAGAGTAAAACGAGTGTGCAAACCGCTATTATTACAGTTGTGCCCCCAACTTCAAGACTCTTTAGAGCTTCTATTTCTTGTGTTGTTGACTGCATATAAACCCTATGATAAAACAAATATTCATAACAATACTTAAAACAAATTCAATAATAAAAATAGTCTCATAATTAGGGATAGATTCCCAATAATTTCTAATGATTCTGGTAGGAATTTTACCTCCAAAATAGAGTAACAATCCCGTACTTATCCAAAATAGTAAATTCTTTGATATGTAAAGTACTTTATTTGTATTTAAAACCTCCAAAAAATAGAAAAGAATACTAATAATAATAAAGGAGGCTCCTATAATAAATGGTAAAACTTGTATTTCTATGAGATAATTTTTGAAAAAGGCATTTATTATAAAACTTAGAATATATACTATAAGAAACGTATTAATCCATTTTTTGTATTTGAATTCTTTTATAGAAAATTTAAATAAAATTAATAAAAAAGAAAAATTAATAATATGGTAAATGTTGTATAGTACGGTGTTGTTTCTTAATATTTCGGTTTCATGTAAATAGCGTCCTAGAAATCCGTTAAGCGGAACGTACCATAGGAGTATTAAAAAGTATTTTAAAAAGGAAAATTTATACTTATAATAATATATAGAACCGACAATAGCTGTTGCAAGTTCTATATATTTTAAAGATTTTCCTAAAGTTGTAAATGATATTTCCAATAACATAAGGTTGGTTTAATTGGTTTAAGTTAGTTCTATTTTGGTGGTGGCGCTAAATCTCCTTCATTAATAATGGTACTGGTTACGTATTTTTCGTCTTTCTTTTTATTGTGAGTAGACGTTTTTAATGGTGTATGCGTTTGGTGTTGAATACTTTTGTAATAATGCCCATAACGTTCTTCTTTTTCATGCTCTAACATTAATTTTTTTAATATTTTAAAATGTCCTTTAATGGGATTTTTTTTATGATCTGGTACAATAACAAAAGGAAGATGATTCATTGTGTTTGTTTTGTGCTGGTAATTTGTTTTTACTGTAGGAACCATAAAAACTGTTTGCTGGCCAGGGTATTTTTCTTTTTGAAGGTCTTTATTATCATATGCAGCAAAGTATATGCGAATGCCTGATAATTTTTGTTTTGGATTTGCTTTTTGTATGGCGTCTAAATAAGCGATATAAGCTTTCATATCCTTTAGTGAAAACATAACAAATTCGGTGTCCTTAAACGTATTGTCGTTATAAGTGTCTTGTAAAACAGGTGCTAAGGGAGTTATTCTTTCGTTTTTATACTCTTGTTGCATCTTTAATGCACGATTTACGGGAATAATATGTTCTTTTAATGTATCATCATAAGTATATTCTCCAGAAGGTTTACAGCTTCCTGTAATTAGGAATATAAATAACAAAATAATAGCGGATGGTGAAAATGGTTTCTTCATGATTAAATAGAGAGTTTTGTTTCTACAAATTTAAGGGAATAAAGAATTCATTCTACATTATGAGAATTTTTGACTCAATCATTTTACACGTAAACTCTTGTATGTTAGGTAGTTATGCTTGTTTACTGATATGATATTGGGTGTTTTTCCCCTAAGGGCCAGAGGTGTAAAATCGGCGTTTTTTTAGTTTTTATGCTAAAAAGTGGCGTTAAATAATGCGTGATTTATGAGTTGTTATAACTAATAAGAATAGTGTTATTTTTTTAAATTTAATAAATAATCCGCAGCAGCAAAGGGCGTCGTTTTGTTGGTTTCAATTAAAGCTAATTGCTTATCTAGCGCAGTTTTTATTTCTAATTGACTAAAGAAATCATACTTAAGCTGTTCTTCTATGGTTTGTAAGAGCCAGAATTTATTCTGTTCGTTGCGCTTAGTTTCAAAATAATTATTTTTGGAAGTTATAGAAACATAATCAACAATAATGTTCCAAATGTTATCAATCCCTTCTTTATTTAAAGCGCTACACGTTGTAACTTTTGGCTGCCATTTGGATGTTTTTTCAGGGTAAAGATGTAATGCCCTATTAAACTCTAATTTAGCGAGTTTAGCTTGTTTTATATTATTAGAGTCTGCTTTGTTAATGGCAATGGCGTCTGCCATTTCAATAATGCCACGTTTTATACCTTGTAGCTCATCTCCAGCCCCCGCAAGCTTTAATAGTAAAAAGAAATCTACCATACTATGTACAGCTGTTTCACTTTGCCCCACCCCAACGGTTTCGATTATAATAGTATCAAAACCAGCGGCTTCACATAATATAATCGTTTCTCGCGTTTTTCGAGCCACACCACCAAGGGATTCTCCAGAGGGAGAAGGTCTAATAAAAGCATTATTGTCCTTTACCAAGTCTTCCATTCTTGTTTTGTCTCCCAAAATACTTCCTTTTGTTAAAGAACTACTGGGATCTACAGCTAGAACAGCTACTTTTTTACCCATATGGGTTAAATAAGATCCAAAGGCTTCAATAAAAGTGCTTTTTCCAACTCCTGGAACTCCAGTAATACCAATTCTAATCGATTTATTAGCATAGGGCAAGCATTGTTTAATAATATCGTTTGCTTTTTGTAAATGCTTAGTATTTCGGCTTTCTATTAAAGTAATGGAGCGACTTAAAGCTGTAATGTCCCCTTTTATAATGGCCTTTACCAAAGCATTACTGGAGGGTTGTTTTTTTCTTTTAGATTGAATTTTAGAAATAGAGACCGCGTTAGTGATTTCAGGTGGAGAAACCCCATCGTTTTCTTTTAAAGCTGTTTTTCTAGGTTCTAAATTCAAAACACTCACTGTTATATTTCGTGGAACTAATATTATTTAAGAGGGACTACAATTTTAGTATCATCCCAAGCCATTGTTAAAGATAGGTTATCTGTAGAATTATCGAAAGCGATGGTGAACTGTTCTACGATATTTTTTATTTTCTCAATAGGGACAGACGTTTTTATAACGTCAAAACTAGCATCTCGCATAGCCTTCATTGTTTCATCTACTCCCCAGTTGTACTGTTTAGAATTAAATATAACTTCCCAGGAATTGTCCTTAGGAATAGTCCAAAGCGTATATTTACCAGCAGGAAGAGAAGCGCCTTCTATAGTTAAGGTTTTATTGGTTTCAAAAGTGGTGGCTTCATTTGCTCCAGTGCGCCAAACTTTATTAAAAGGGACTAAGGCTCCAAAAATAGCGCGATCTCTTTTTGAGGGTCTGTTATAAAAAACTTCAAGCTTTAAATCATCAACTGAAAAACTTACGGTCTTTTTGGGACTTAATGGCTTATTTAAAATGCCGCCATTAAAATAAGAATAGCAAAATACACCAACAGCTACAACTAATAGTAGCACTATAAGTCGCTTTAATAAGGTACTCATTTTTATGATTTTTTTTTAAAGATTAAAGATACTTTAAAAATGGATAGTTCGTAAAATAAAAAGCCAAAATTATTTTAATTTATGAATTACTTAAGAAAAAAATGTGATTTTTTGCAACACGATAATTTTTGTGTCGTCTTTAATATGAACATTAACTAAAAACCAAAAGTGAGAATCGTTTCAGTAGATATTATTGAGTTATGTAAGCAGAATAATCGAAAAGCGCAATTGCAATTGTACAACCAGTATTGCAGTGGGATGTATAGTGTTGCTAAACGATTTTTAAATAATACAACTGAAGCAGAAGATGTTGTACAAGAAGCATTTATAAAGGCGTTCTCTAAATTAGATCAGTTTAAAGGAGACGTTACTTTTGGGGCTTGGTTAAAACGTATTGTCATAAATAAAAGTATAGACTCATTGAAACTAAAAAAGCAGCGTTTAGTGGAATTAGATGAGGTGCACCTCAAAGTTATAGATACTTCAGTTGATGACAAATGGTTGGTTAATGACGAGATAACTCTTGATGATATTAAGTTAGCTATTGGGAATTTGCCAGAAAAATATAAATACGTATTACTACTTTTTTTAATAGAAGGGTATGATCATCAAGAGATCTCAGAGATTTTAAAAATATCAGAAGTTGCTTCAAGAACACAATTATCTCGAGGGAAAATAAAATTACAAGATTTATTAAAGCATAAAAAATATGGCTAAGGACATAAGAGAGTTATTTGAAACGAATCAAAATCAACCCCATGAAACAATGCCAAAAGGACATCAAGAACGTTTCTTGGAAAAATTGGAGAAGGCTTTGCCACAGCATTCTAAACCAAATTATAATTGGTTGAAAATTGCAGCAAGTATTGCTCTGATTATGGGATTGAGCATCGCTGGTATTCAGTATTTTAAAATGATGCCATTGGATGAAACTATTGTGAATACAAATACAAAATCTAAAACAAAAACACTAGGAGATGTTTCGCCAGGGCTAAAAAAAGTGGAAGATTATTATGTGGCAAATATCAATTTAGCACTTTCTAAAGTGAAAATAACATCAGAAAACAAAGCGCTCTTCGATGGCTATTTAATTAAGCTAGAAGAATTAAATAATGAATACAAACGCTTGTCTTTAGAATTAACCAATAATGGCCCAGACGAATTTACAATACATGCTTTAATTAATAATTTGAAATTGCGTTTAAATTTAATGCAACGTCTTCAAGAACAGTTGAAAAGAATAAACGCAGTGGAAGAAACACACGGGTAACAATTAAAAGAAAACGGTTAACACAAAGACTATTTGTATAAAAAAATAAAAAATGAAACTAAAAGATATAAAAATAATAACGATTTGTTTGTTAACATTAGGCATGTCTGCTCAACAAAAAATGGAAAAGACAGCACAATCTATAAAAGCAAATAAGGATGTAATTGTAAACTTAAATACGAGTCAGACCAACATAGAAGTAGACACTTGGAATAAAGATTATATAGAAGTCGAAGCCTATATAGAAAGTAATACACTAACAAAAGATGAGTTAAAAAAAGCATTAAAAATATGGGACGTAAGTATAAATGGTACAGCAGAAGAGGTCTCTATAAAATCGAGCAGATCTGAAGACGGTTGGGATTACCCTAATTTTAATAGCGAATCTCTAGCAGCATTAAAAAACTTAGAAACTCAAATGATTGATATGCCAGTTTTGACAGATATGCCAGAATTAATTCTTTCTTTGGAAAGTTTAAAAGCATTAGAAGATGTAATGGTTTTACCAGAGCTGTTAGCCCATCCAGAAATGCCAGAAATGCCAGAAATGCCAGAAATGCCAGAAATGCCAGAATTACCAGAATTACCAGAAGGGATTTCTAATGTTAGTTTTGATTATGAAAAATACAAAGAAGAAGGGGAGCAGTATTTGGATACTTGGAGTAAAAAATACGAAACGAAATATGGAAAGGAGTATAAGGAAAAAATGAAGGTCTGGGCTAAAGAATTTGATAAAATTGATTTCAAAGCTTACGAGAAAGAAATGGAAATATGGGGAAAGAAATTTGGAAAAGATTTTAGCGATAAATATGGTAAGGATTTCGAAAAGAAAATGGAAGCATGGGGAGAGGAATTTGGAGAGGCATTCGGAAAGGAATTTGGAGAAAAGATGGAAGCTTGGGGGCAACGTTTTGAAAAAAAGTTTACAGCGGAAATAGAGGGCGATATTACGAGCTTAGAGCAAAATGTAAAACAATTAAAAGTACAAGACGAGGCGTATATTAAAGAGATAGAAAAGAAACTTAAGACAGGTAAACATTCATTATTTAATGCTACCAATAGTACCATAAAACGAACGATTAAGTTAAAAATACCTAAAAAAGCGAAGTTAAAGCTTAACGTAAAGCATGGGGAACTTAAAATAGCCTCTGTAATGAGTAATCTAAAAGGTAATATAACATACGCTAAATTATTAGCGCAAAGCATTGATGGAAGTGAAACTTCCATCAATGCTTCATTTTCAAACCTAAAGATAAACAATTGGAAAGATGGAGAGTTAAAGCTCAATTATGTTGAAAATGCAATACTCGAAAATGTAAGCGCATTAGTTTTAAGTTCAGTGTCTTCAAGTGTTAACATAGGGCAATTAGGAGAAAATACAATAATAGACGGGAGTTTTGGAGAGTTGGTAATACGTCATATTATGCCACATTTTAATAACTTAAATATTATTTTAGAAAATAGTGACGCTACATTGAAATTGCCAAAAACAGATTTTAATTTATTCTTTAAAGGCAATAAGTCACAATTAAATAAAGAGAATATAAGTACAAAAACAATTAAGAATTACCCTAATAACAATAGTAATACAAGTAAAACAATTGTTATAAATGCCAAATATAGTTCAGTGAGTGTGGAGTAATATTTCTTAAAGCTATTGCTTAGTCTTAATGGCGTTAAAATAACGATGTCCCCAAAATAATGTACGCGAACTAATTAAAAAAAAATGAGGTTTACATAAAAGTTGGAATAACAGGATGCCAGATCTGGCGATCCTATTTTCTTTGTGGTTTTTTCTATATAAACGTGTGTAAATAGTTCTTTACATAAAAAAATAAGGGATAGTTTGTAGAATTTAAAATTTTAAAACCCAACTGCGTTGTAGTTTTTTAAATTTTTTAAGTTCTTTTCTAAGGATAGGAAGGAAATCAATCCCGTCACTATTAGATTGTTCCAAACGTTTGCAGTTCTGGTATAGTCTATTAGTTAATCGTTTTACAGACATAATATGTCTATATTTCTTATCAGAATACCGTTCAAGCTCCGCTTTTAAAATCTCTGGAGCCAAAGATTCAGATTGCTGTATAATATCACCAGAAAAGTAGATATTAGAATCTTCACTACCATCTGGATTTAATGATACTAAATCTTTGTTCATATATGAAGAAATACGCCTTGATAAGATGAAAATATCCATAGCCTTTTTATAAATAGGCAAATCGGAAAGATGAGAAGGAGTATTCGCTAACATTTTAATTTTCAAGTTTATACAAAAATACTGACTAAAAATGGTTTTATTCTTTTGAATTTAAAGTAAAATGCTATATTTGGTTTAATAATTAATTTTTTTTTAAATTTTACTTTAAATATGAGTATAGATACGCTTAATTGGAAAATTTTAAAATGTTTGCAGTCCAACGCAAGGCAATCTAATGCCGAAATAGGAAGAAAAGTAGGGATTAGCTCTCCAGCAGTTTCAGAGCGCATAAAAAAGATGGAGGATTTGGGAGTTATAGAAGGGTATAATACTTTTATTTCTTCATTGGAAGCGGGGTATCAGTTAAAAGCAATAATCACTTTAAGAGCATTTATGGGAATGCTAAAACCTTTTTTAGAAAAAGTAAAAACGTATGAAGAAGTTGTTAATTGCTATAGAATTACTGGTAACGAGAATATTGTGATGGAAGTCGTATTGAAACATCAGAAACATTTAGAATCTTTTATAGATGATCTCATTGTTTATGGAGAAACAAAAACACAGATTGTATTGTCTCATGTTGTAAAGAATAATTCTATTGTAGAGTCTTAAGAGAGCGAAACGGTGTTTAATAATAACTTGTAATTATTAAGCGCTATAAAAAAAACAACCATTAATGCATCTTTTTTAAGAATATGGAGTCTTATAAGTGTATAACTTAAATACTGTATTATGAAAAATAAAGATTGTCTTTGTACTTGTGAGAATTGTAAGAATAATGATTGTAGCAATTGTACCTGCGTGAATTGTGTGTGCAAAAATTGTAATTGTTAAATCTTATTTTTATGGAGGTTGTTTTAAGATTCATTATTAATTTTATAAATGAATTTTAAGGTAATCTCCATTTTAATTTAAAAGAATATCATAATGACTACTAAAGATGTTTGGTTGAAATACTCTGAAGATTTAAATCGGTTTATTATAAGTAAAGTGAAAAATACTACAATTGCCGATGATATTTTACAGGAGGTATTTATAAAAATTCATACCAAATTAGAAACACTAAAAGACGTTACCAAGATAAAACCTTGGCTATTTTCTATTGCTAGAAATTCTATTATCGATTATTTTAAAACAACAAAGCAAACTGTAGCATTAATTAATTTTGAATCTGAAACAGAAACCGATTCCAAGACACATACAGAAGAGGAATGTTTGAGAGGCATTTTGAGTAGCTTGCCCAAAAAATATAGAGAACCATTGTATTGGTCTGATATAAAAGGGATGAAACAAGCAGAGGTTGCTAAGCAATTGGGGGTGGCTCTTCCTACGATAAAATCTCAAATACAACGCGCTAGACGATTAGTTGCTCAAGGGTTTATGGATTGTTGCGGTTTTAAAAAAAATGATAAAGGGCTTTTAGTAGGGGAGATTCAAGACCGTGAAAATTGTAAGGTTTGTAATTAAGCTTAATTTTAAAATTGCGTCTATAGAAATGCTTTTAGTTTAATACCTATTTAACACAGCATAATATGTTTATTCCTTAAATTTTAATAAGGATGAAAATAAAGCTTTTCTGTTTTATACTCGGTTAGAAGACGTTGTTACTGCCGAGCTCATATTCATAATATTTCAAGACGTATTGGGATGTTAAAAAAAAGTGTTTTTACTGTTATTAAAACCGTCTTTTTGGAAGCTGTTTTTTAGTTTTTTAACAACAAAATAATAGTGGTATTTTCATTATAACTAAATTGGTAATTGTTTTGTAAATTTAACCCAACAAAACATATAAATATATTTTATGAAATACCTTTTTAAATGTGCTCTAGTATGCGTGTTGTTTTTTATGGCATGTACGAAGAGTAAAGATACGTCTTCGGAAGTAGCCAAAGAAAAAGTGGTGAATACTTATGTGAAAGACCATTATAATAAGCAGGAAGTTGATATAGAAATGCGAGATGGAATTAAGTTGCATACTACGATCTATTCACCAAAAGATACTAGTAAAAGCTATCCTATACTAATGAGCAGAACGCCATACAGTAGCGCGCCTTATGGAGAAGGAAAGTTTAAAAAAAGGATTGGGCCTAATGTTCATTTAATGGAGGAAGGTAATATTATTGTATATCAAGATGTCCGTGGTCGCTGGATGAGTGAAGGTGTTTATGATAATATGAGAGCATACATTCCTAATAAAAAAAATAAAACCGATATAGATGAATCCTCAGATACTTATGATACCATTGAATGGATGGTAAATAATGTCGATAATAATAATGGTAAAGTAGGAACTTGGGGGATTTCGTATCCAGGATTTTATGCGACATATTCAACAATAGATGCTCATCCCGCATTGAAAGCGGCTTCTCCTCAAGCTTGTATTGGGGATTTCTTTTTTGATGATTTTCACCATAATGGGGCTTTCTTATTAAGTTATTTTAGAGCAATATCTCTATTCGGAACAGAAAAAAATATGCCTACAGATTCTGCTTGGTATAAATTACCAGAATTAGAAACGCAAGATCAATATCAATTCTTTTTAGATGCAGGACCATTAAGCAATTTAAATAGTTACTTTCAGTACAAGAAACCAGATGATGTTTCTACATCAAAGTCTGATAAAATAGACGATGTGTTTTGGAAAGAAATAGTTGAACATCCAAATTACGATAGTGTATGGAAGCCTAAGGGATTAATTCAAAATTTAAAAAACATAAAATCATCAGTAGCAACCATGATTGTTGGTGGTTTTTTTGATGCTGAAGACTTATATGGCCCCTTGCAAACCTATAAAACTATTGAAGCGCATAATCCCAATAATTATAATACGATAGTTTTTGGACCTTGGGATCATGGTCGTTGGGCGAGTACAAATGCTAAAAATTATGTTGGTAATTATTATTTTGGCGATTCAATTTCATTAAACTACCAGAGAGATATTGAAACAAAGTTCTTTAATCATTTCTTAAAAGGCGACGGGAGTAAGAATTCCGGATTACCGGAAGCCTATGTATTCGATTCTGGAAAGAAAGCATGGAGTAGTTTCGATTCATGGCCGCCAAAGCATGTTTCAAAGCAAAAAATGTACCTTAATAAAAATCAAGAGCTGTCTTCTTCTAAAAAAGGAAAAACAAAAGCGGAATTTGTGAGCGATTTAAAACGACCTGTGCCATATTCTGAAGATATAAAAACCGTTTTTACACCTAGAAAATATATGACAGACGATCAGCGTTTTGCAGCAAGACGCCCAGATGTATTAGTTTTTGAAACCGATGTGCTAGAAGAAGATTTAATACTGGCAGGAGATATTTTAGCAAACTTAAAAGTTGCTACAACAGGAACAGATGCCGATTGGATTGTTAAAATTATAGATGTTCACCCAGCAAATATTGAAGAACAAAAAGACGGCATGCAAGATCATTTAAAACTGAGTAACTACCATATGATGGTACGTAGTGAAGTGATGCGTGGTCGATTTAGAAATAGTTTTGAAAAACCAGAACCTTTTGTGCCTAATAAAGCAACAGACGTGGTTATTAAATTACAGGACGTATTTCATACTGTTAAAGCGGGACATAAATTACAAGTTCAAGTACAAAGTACTTGGTTTCCGCTTATCGATTTAAATCCACAAACCTTTGTGCCTAATATTTATAAAGCTCGTGAAAATGACTTTAAAAATCAAACACATACCGTATTTAATGAATCAAACATTGAGTTTTCAGTATTAAACTAATGGTGTTTTTTTATTTAAGCCATTATAAATAAGTCTACTATAAGTTCAAGAGGTTTCTATTTATAATATTAAACACCCTTCTAATGAAGGGTGTTTAATTATTCACCTCAAAAATAGAATACGTTTAGTAATATTAAAAAAAACATGTCTTTGTTTGATTTTAAATGTATTGTATGTCTTTTTTTCTTTTCATATACATTTTTAGCCCTAATAATAAAACAACACATAGTGACGCAAGAGCAGTCATGATAATCCAAGTATCGTCAAAACCAATGCCTGCTGCCAGCTGTAAACCTGCATTGTGAGCAAAAATACTAGCAATAGAAAAAGACATCGCATATAAGGCCATATACTCCCCTTGATTCCCTTTTTTAGCGCGTTGTAAAGCAAAAGCATTGGCAAAAGGAAATGCTATCATTTCTCCTACAGTCATTAGTATCATGCCAATAATAAGAATACCAACCCAATGGCTAAGAATTAAAACTAAGAAACTCAAACCGGTTAAAATAGCACCAAAAAAGATTAAGCCAATTTTTGTGTATTTAGTGTTTTCTAGCCATTTTATTAAAGGCATTTCCAATAAGAATATAATAAAACCGTTGGCGCCTAATAACAGACCAACTTCGGGTTCGCTTAATTTATGTATATCTCTATAATATATTGGCATTGTAGAGAAATATTGAAAAAAGATTAGCCCAAATAGTATTAATGCAAAAGTGAAAATTAAAAAAGGCTTGTCACTATATGCAGATACAGGGTTCTTTGTAATAATATCGTCTTGAATTTTGGCTTTTTTAGGATTTAATACTCTTATTAATAAAAGACTTGCAAAAATACACGTTAGCCCATCTACCCAAAATAGTCCGGAATAACTTAAGGTAGCAATAATTATGCCGCCCAAAGCTGGCCCTGCTGAAAACCCTAAATTAATAGCTAAACGAATTAAAGTCACACTACGTGTTTTATTCTCTGGTTTGCTGTAGGCACTTAAAGCTACAAACATAGCAGGTCTAAACATATCTGCAATTGCAGTTAGTACAAAAACACCTAAGCATAGTAGTTTAAATGTGGTTAGGTATTGCATTCCAATAAATAGAAACCCTGTAGATAGTAAACTAAAAACCATAATTTTGTAATACCCTATTTTGTCGGTAAGTTTGCCCCCAATCCAGGTTCCTATAACAGAGCCAATACCAAAACAAGTCATTATCCATCCTACGTTAGGCAGTGAAAAGTGCAAATCTTCGGTTAAATAAATAGACAAAAAAGGAATAACCATTGTACCCGCTCTATTTATAAGAGTAATTAAAGATAGCCACCAAACCTCTTTGGAGAGCCCTTTAAAAGAATCTGTGTAATTTCTGAATAATGTTTTCATTGATAGTCGTTTTTTTTGATTGTTTTAAGTCATATTAAAAGCACATTCGATTATGGACAAAAAAAAAGCCCAACTGCGAAGTTGGACTTTTAGTATTATATTATAATTGATATTTTACATCATCATAGAATATAAGCAGTCCAACTCGCTATATCGCGAGATGTACATTGTTTATAATTTCTAATGACTGAATTCATTTTTGTGTATTTTAAAGTTCAAAGCTAAACAAAAAAATATTAGGGTGGGTTTTTTAAACAGAAAATATTTTAAAATATTAAAACCGAATACGGTATAAAAGGTTTGAGAAGTCTTTTGTTGTATGTGTGGTGTTGCAGAAGCGTATTAGTGTTAGCGAGGGAAGCATTACAATAAATATTACGATTTAATATAAGAGGATAGCTTCTACGTTGTAATAAAGAAAGATGAATAGTAATTAATATTTTTTCAACGAAGAGAAAGAAACAACATATTTTAAGTGTATTTTTGAATAGAATAAAAAGTAAGAGCTATGAGAAAAATTATAATGTTATTCTTTTTCACATCTATTTTTAGCTGTGCACAAGAAAAAAAACCAATCTTAGGAGAAACAGCGTTTCAGCGTACTATAAATGCCGAGTATAAAGATGCTAGTAAATCGCCATTAAAAGCTAAAGATTTAAAAGTGTTTTCTGGATTGAATTTTTTTAAGTTTGATTCTTCTTATGTTGTTACTGCAACGTTAAAACGGACTCCAGAAACAACATATTCTTCAATGAAAACAACAACAAATAGGTTGACGCAGAAAAGAATTTATGGGGTTTTATCTTTTCAATTGAATGGCGAAGCAATGGTGTTGAATGTGTATCAAGATAAAGATTTAATGACGCAAGACGGGTATCAAGATTATTTGTTTTTACCTTTTTTAGATAATACTAATGGCGAAGAAAGTTATGGTGGCGGTCGCTATATCGATTTACGAATTCCTAAAGGCGATAAAATGGTCGTAGATTTTAATACAGCATATAATCCTTTTTGTGCCTATAACGAAAAATATTCTTGCCCTATAGTGCCACGAGAAAATTACTTAGATGCAAATATTGAAGCAGGTGTAAAGGCTTTTAATAAACACTAATTTTTACTAGATAAATGCCTAAAAAAACAGCTAGAAATCCTATTATAAAACTGGATACAGTATAAATTGCAAAACTAGTAAAGTCTCCAGATTTTAAAAAAATATGATTTTCATAAGCAAAACTAGAGAATGTTGTAAAGCCCCCGCAAAAACCTGTTGCTAATAATAAAGTGTGATTATGTGAAAGTGCGTTGTGCTTTGCTGCTAAGCCTAAAATAAATCCAATTAATAAACTGCCTATAATATTGGCAGCAAAAGTGCCATAAGGGATTCCTGTTTCGGCACTGTTGAGGTATTTTCCGATAATGTATCTTAGGACACTTCCAAAACCACCGCCTATAAACACCAATAAAAATTGCTTCATCTATTTTTTTGTGAGAATATCTGTTTTCTAAAACCAAAATTTGATAATTTATAAAAGCAAATAGCTTAATAATGTAACCTCTAGAGAAGAGTACGTTTTTAATGTTACACATTACATATTAAAACTTTTATAATTTCAAAAGTTTAGAAATTATAATCAAAGATAATGAAAATTTAAAGTTTGATAAATAATCTTATTTTTGTTAGAAATTAATTAAAATATATAATAATGAAAATTAGATCCGTAATTGGAATGGCTTTGACTGCTACATTTTTGTTTTCTTGTGGTAATGATGCTTCAAAAACAGAAACGAAAGTTCAATCCGAAACAAAAAAAGAAGCCAAAGCTTCTAAGGACTTTAACTACAATGTAGAGCAATTTGCAGATATTAAAGTGTTACGCTACCAAATTCCTGGTTGGGAAAATTTAAGTTTGAAAGAACAGAAATTGGTATATTACTTAACGCAAGCAGGTTTAGCAGGTAGAGATATCATGTGGGATCAAAACTATAGATATAACCTAAAAATAAGAAAAGCTTTAGAACAGATTTATACCAATTACAATGGCGATAAGACTTCAAAAAACTGGAGCGCATTTACAACTTATTTAAAGCGTGTTTGGTTTTCTAATGGTATACACCATCATTATTCTAATGATAAAATAAAACCTGAATTTTCTTCAGATTACTTAAAAGAATTATTAGCAGCAACAAATACGGTTTTAGACGGGGAAGCATTCGATGTTATTTTTAATGATAAGGATAATAAAAAAGTTAATTTATCTAAAGGTGTAGATAATGTCGCTTTGTCTGCGATTAACTTTTATGGTCCTAATGTAACCAATAAAGATGTTGAATCATTTTATGCTAAAATAAAATCTCCAAACCCAGAAAAGCCATTATCATACGGTTTAAATTCACAATTAGTAAAAGAAGATGGTGTTTTAAAAGAGCGAGTATATAAGTCTGGCGGATTGTACGGTCAGGCTATAGATGAAATTATTAAATGGTTAGAGTTAGCTAAAGGCGTTGCCGAAAATAAAGCGCAAGGGGATGCTTTAGAGTTATTGATAAAGTATTATAAAACGGGTGACTTACAAACATGGGACGATTATAATGTGGCTTGGACAGCAGCTACAGAAGGCAATATAGATTATATAAACAGTTTTATAGAAGTATACAATGATCCATTAGGTTATAGAGGGTCTTACGAAACAGTTGTTCAGGTTAAAGATTTTGATATGTCTGAAAAAATGGCTGTATTATCTGAAAATGCACAATGGTTTGAGGATCACTCGCCTTTAATGGATGCGCATAAAAAAGACAGTGTAGTAGGTGTTACTTATAAAGTGGTTAATGTTGCAGGAGAGGCAGGTGATGCTTCACCAAGTACACCAATAGGTGTGAACCTTCCAAATGCGAACTGGATTCGTGCAGCGGTAGGGAGTAAGTCTGTTTCTTTAGGAAATATTATTAATGCTTACAATAATGCAGGAAGTTCTGGACGTTTAAAAGAATTTGTTCATGATGAAGAAGAAATGCAATTAGAAGAAGAATATGGACAATTGGCAGATAAGCTGCATACGGCACTTCATGAAGTAATTGGGCACGCTTCAGGACAATTAAATCCTGGTGTTGGTGAAACTAAGGAAACGCTTAAAAACTATGCGTCTACATTAGAAGAAGGCCGTGCTGATTTGGTTGGTTTGTACTATTTATATAATCCAAAATTGCAAGAATTAGGATTAGTAAAAGACTGGAAAAAAGTAGGAATGGCTGCTTACGATGGGTACATCCGTAACGGATTAATGACACAACTTATACGCTTGAATTTAGGAGATGAAGTAGAAGAAGCGCATATGCGTAACAGGCAATGGGTGAGTGCTTGGGTTTTTGAAAAAGGACTTGAAGATAATGTTATTGAAAAAGTAACTAGAGACGGGAAAACGTATTTTAATATTAATGATTATGCTAAGTTGCACGAATTGTTTGGGCAACTGCTACGCGAAACACAGCGTATAAAATCTGAAGGTGATTTTGCTGCAGTAGAAGCACTAGTTGAAGGTTATGGTGTAAAAGTAGATCAAGGTATTCATGCAGAAGTTTTAGAGCGTAACAAACAATTCCCATCACCGCCTTATAGTGGTTTTGTGAATCCAGTATTAGTTCCAGAAACTAACGATGCAGGAGAAATTGTTAAAATTAACGTAACACAGCCAAATACATTTGATGGTCAAATGCTAGACTACAGCAAAAAATATGGTTTCTTACCAGAAGTAAATTAAAATAAAATAGATTCTTTTATATTGAAAAGCCTTAACCATTTCTGGTTAAGGCTTTTTTATTTAATGAGTCTCGTCTTGAAATAGCGTTAGACTTTACTTGAAACGAATGAGATAACGATAATTTTTGGACTCCTAGATAATTAGAGTTCTATGTGTTTTTAATAAAAAAAACCTGAACAATAACTCTATTGTTCAGGTTTAGTGTATTCATTTTTAATCTGGTTATTAATCAGAGTTTAACTAAAATAGAAGATAAAAAGTTCTTAATCTAAGAAGTATATCCCGTAGTAAATCGCAATTCTATCATATTCGCCACCATAATATCCATCAACTGAGTTTAAGAACTCATGTGCGTTGTTAGTATTATTGGTATTTGGAATAGTAGGTGAAGACTGGCGACCACCATAGCCTACCCATTGCTCACTTTGTGCATTATACTCATATACTGTAGATGTTGTACCTCCATTTTGTTGGATAACGCAGCTGGAATCACATTCACCAGCTATGGAAAGAACTCTAAAGCGTGAGCCGTTAACTTGATCAACTTCGAAATCTCTAAAAGCACTTCTGTTACGAATATTATAAGCGTGACCAAAACCATATAAATCTAATGAAGTATGCTCGTAGTTATAGCCCCAACTAATAGGTGATGTAATATCATACCAGTTATTAGTATGGTTGTCATACTTTTGTACTTTAAAGAAGCCGTAAAGCTCCATTCCAGAAGTACCATGATCGTAAGCATAATAATTCGTGTGAACTTCAAAAGGGTTGAAACGTATTGTTCTTCTGGATGCTAAATCGCAATTTCTTTGTGTATAAGAAACGTTACTCGTTACTTTAAACGGATTGTTATTATTAATATAGTTTGCTTTATAAGAAATAGGATAGCCTGGGTTTGTACTAGACACATCTGCTCCATCTGTTAGGAATGTACCAATAGCATCTAAGTTACCAGCCATAGCTTGTAAACCTGCGATAATACCCGATTGTGCATTTCCTCCAATTTGCTTCACTTTAACAGTAGAGTTATTTAGCGTTTCACTGTATTGCGTAGAAGCATCTACAGTAATATCGCCAATAGAACCTTTATATGCGAAATTTAGAGCAGCAGAAACTTCTCTTGCACTGTCGTTAGACTCGTAAATAAGTGTAAATAACCTACCGTAAGTAACCGATTCGATATAACCAGATGGATTTGCTATATGATCTGGTACATTTTGATAGTCGGTTACATAGTTGCTTAAATCATTAGGTGTTACAGTAGAGTTGAACCATCCGTTGTTACCTATTAAACCTGCTTTAGGCGTAACGTGAGCGGTAAAAAAACGTTGCTTTAAAGTCACGACATAACGTGTTTTTTGCTCATTAAAATTAATACCCAATTCACCAGCTACAGTTGCTCCGTAACCTGAATATCCAGCATTTAAGGCAAATTGTAAATCGGTATCGTTATAAATACGTTCAATAGAAACTTCAAAAGCAGCAGGGAATGAAGCTTCTGAGGCATAATAATCATTTAAAATACCATTTAATTCATCTCGAACTTTACCAGGGCTAGGTGATGTTACTACTGTTGAAGTAGAAGCTGTAGTTCCAGAAATAACATCAAGACCAATTTCAATAGCGTTTCTGTTTTCATCATAAAGCGGAACTGAAGCAGGAGCGCCTTCTTGTATTGTTCTTAATCCAACAATGTTACCAGGCCAAAGTAAACTTCCGTTGGGGTTTATCAAAAAGAATTCTGAGTCCGTTTTATCAAAACTTACCTCTTGATCAACGCAATTGACTTCCACTAAACCTTTAGAAGCGGTATTATTTTCTATATCTGTAATACTAAAATTACTAATGCCATCAGGGGTATTGTCATTTAATAATTGAGTATAAGGGGTTTTTGCTATCTTATTCTCTACATGAAGCGGTTCTTCATTTGAACAAGATGCGATTAACATAGGTAAACACAATGTTAATACTATACGAGTTGTATATTTCATCGTTTTTTTAAAATTAAATTTAGATTAAAAAGTAAGGGGTGTCATATCATTTTACCATTTTTGATGGCGCTACAATTGAAGAAAACCATTATAGATACTTCTTTTAATTGAAATATTTATATGTAGATTATTATTAACATAAATGAAGTTCTATAAATAGTATAGAATTCATAATGTAGTTCCATTGCATTTGGGGAATACGTAGTCACTTACTTTATTGTTTGATAATTAAAATTATAATTATAGCGACTAGTATACTTAACTATAAAAATAATTATCGGGGAGCAAAACTAATTTTTTTTTATTTAAAAGCAACTTATTTTATGTAAATATTAGAAAAAATGTTAAGATTATTGTTAATTGTTTTGTTTGTCTGTGTTTTATTCACTTTTTAATTATTTATAATAAAACCTTAATTAGTCGATTAAATAGAATGAACTTACATTGTTAAAGTGGTTTTTTTAAGAATTTTTATGATTTATTGGTGTTTTTTTAGGTTAAAATTTATGATTTTACAGGGTTTAACGGTGGGTTGTTGTTAGTTTTTTAAAATTTAAAATCAGGGGAATTTGTATTTTTTTATACAGTATAACGCATTAATTCGCCTTTTCCTTTTAGTTTAAGAATGCGAATCATATTTTTTCTATGTGTATTTACAGTAGTTTAGACCCTAAATAGATTGGAGTCGTATTTTAAATTTCAAACTAATGTATTTGAGTGCTGAAATACAAGCATGAAAAAATACCCAATAACAGGTGTTTTAAATATCGTAATGAAAATTTTGATGGAAAGTTAATGAAAAGAGCTGATTAAATGGGGTTACCTATTTAAAAAATACTTTTATGGCAACAATAAATCCTATAAATGAAAGAAAAGCTAAAAGTACCCAGAGGACTCCTTTATAGTTTTGTTTGTGAAATTTTAAATCTTTTCTATAGGTATATATCATCACAAATATAAAAGCGATGGCAAATAAAACTGCAAAAATTAATTGTCCTGTACTAAACATATACCTATTTTTAGAATCTAATGTTGAATATGAAATTTCAACGCATCAAAAATAAGAATAATATGCCTAATGCCATAATTTTTGGTGCCACTTCTGGGATAGGAAAAGCGCTAATCGAACAGCTTGTTAAAGCGGAATATAGAATAGCTATTACAGGAAGGCGGCAAAAACTATTAAAAACGATAGCAGAAGAATATTCTAAAAATATTTTAACATATAAACACGACGTTAAGGATATTGAAGCTTCGGAATGTATTTTCAATACAATAATTTTAGAGTTAAAAACGGTAGATTTAATTATTCATAGTTCAGGGATTGGTTATGAAAACCCAAATTTAGAATGGGAAAAAGAGCAAGAAACCATTCAAACAAATATTATGGGGGCTACCAAGATTTATGATTTGGCATTTAATTTATTTAAAAATCAGGGGTTTGGTCATTTAGTAGCCATCTCATCAATAGCATCATTACGAGGAAATAGGGAGGCGCCAGCTTATTTTGCGTCTAAGGCATATCAAGTAAATTATTTAGAGTCACTGTATTTTAAGGCTAAAGAAATAGAAGGTAAGGCTGTTTATATTACAGATATAAGACCAGGATTTGTTGATACTAAAATGGCTTTAGGTGATAAAATATTTTGGATGGTACCTTTAGATAAGGCTGCGTGTCAAATACACAAAGCTATTAAAAGAAGAAAACGACGTGTTTATATTTCAAAACGATGGAATCTGGTTGCGTTAGTTTTAATGTTTGTGCCATCTTGGATAATTAAAAAAGTAATGTAATTTTAAAATATTAAAGAATCGAATTTTTATTAAATAAAGTTTTTATATGAAAAATAAAATAGAAGCTGTAAAAGCGTTTCATACCGCCTTTAAAATCGGCCATCGAGAAACCCCAAAAGCAAATTTAGGTGAAGAGAAAAACAAATTGCGTTTTAATCTTATGAAAGAAGAAAATGAAGAATATCTTGAAGCAGCAAGGACTAATGATTTGGTTGAAGTCGCAGATGCACTGGGTGATATGTTATATATATTATGCGGTACTATAATAGAACATGGTATGCAACATAAAATAGAGGCTGTTTTTAATGAAATACAACGTAGTAATATGAGTAAGTTAGGAGCGAATGGAGAGCCTATTTATAGAGAAGATGGTAAGGTTTTAAAAGGGCCTAATTATTTTAAACCTAATATCTCCGATATTTTAAAGTAATAAAAAAAGCAACCGATTAAAAGGTTGCTTTTCTTTTTTTTATGATATGTGTTGTTTATATTTTGTATCTCCATCCATGCAGATCTTCAGCAGTATTGTATTGAATGGCATTTAATTGGGTTTTAAACATAGAAGCGTAAGTGTTTTCTGTTTTTGGTAATTCGTGTTTAAAATCCTTGTGTTTAAATCCTAATATAGGATTTATTACAGCTGCTGTTCCAGAGCCAAATATTTCTTTTAAGCTATTATTCTTCGCTGCTTCAATAAGTTCGCCTACCTTTATTTGTCTAACATCGACAGTAATACCGTTGTCTTTCGCTAATTGTATAATGCTCTTTCTTGTAATACCATCTAAAATTCTATCGTTAGTTGGAGCTGTAACTAAGGTATCGTTAATTCTAAAAAAAACATTCATTGTACCAGCTTCTTCTAAATATTCATGTGTACTAGCATCTGTCCAAATAATTTGCTGGTAGCCTTCTTGATTCGCTAATGCAGTAGGGTAAAATTGAGCCGCATAGTTACCAGCAGCCTTAGCAAAACCGACTCCGCCGTTAGAAGCCCGGCTATATTTATCTGCAATCTTAACACGAACTTCACCTGCGTAGTAAGACTGTGCTGGTGAGAGTATGATCATAAATTTATACTCCGCAGCAGGTGAGGCCGAAATAGCAGGTTCAGTAGCGATTATAAAAGGTCTAATATACATAGCGCTTCCTTCTGTATTTTGAATCCACTGATCATCCAGTTTTAATAAGGTGCTTAAACCTTCAAAGAATAAATCTTTTGGGAATTCAGGCATTGCCAACCTTGATGCGGAAATATTTATACGCTCTAAATTGTCTTTAGGTCTAAAAAGCCAAACTTGGTTTTCTTGATCTTTATAGGCTTTCATACCTTCAAAAACAGCTTGACCATAATGAAAAACTCTGGCAGAAGGATCTATAGTTAATGGAGCATATGGTGTTACTTTTGGGGTTTGCCATTTACCGTCTTTGAAATCGCAAGAAAACATATGATCGGTAAAAACTTTTCCGAAATCTAAGTTATTAAAATCTACGTTGTCAATTTTAGAATTTTCAGCTTTTGTAATCTTTATAGTAGTCCCCATTTTTTTATTCTTTTTCAGATTGCAAAAGTAAAGAAATAAGACTTACCAAAGCGGTATTTATGAGTAAAATACTATCTTTGAGAAGATAAAAAAACCAACAAAACCATAAAAGTAATGAGAAAATATAGCGTGTTAATTATTTTAATTTTAGGATTAACCTCTTGTAGCAATGAAAAGAAGACAATTTCAAAGAAAGAATCGGATGTAAACAATACATCATCTAAAGTTTTAGAAGACAAATCTAAAAATGAAAAAGCAATTAAAACATTGGCTAGTTACGAGTCTTTTGGGAAAAACATTGATACAGAAAATGCGGTGCCTGTAAAAACAATGATTCAGCATTATGAAGGTTTAAAAACGGGTGATAGTATAGCGGTTAAAATGGTTGCGAAGGTAGGTGATGTGTGTAAAGCCAAAGGTTGCTGGATGAAACTAAACTTAGATAATGGAGAGCAAGTGATGGTAAAATTTAAAGATTATGGTTTTTTCATGCCTAAAGATATTGAAGGAAAGAATGTCGTTGTAAACGGGAAAGCTTATGTGAAAGAAGTTTCTGTAGATGAGCAACGCCATTATGCAGCGGATGCAGGAGAAACCAAAGACGCTATAGCCGCTATAACAGAACCAAAGCGTACATATTCTTTTGAAGCAGATGGCGTATTATTAAAGAACTAATTTGAAACGCGAAATTATAACAACTCAAGATGGTTCCAAAACCATACAAATAATAGATTGGAACGAACAGTATCATTCTAAACATGGCGCTATTCAAGAAGCAGAATATGTGTATTTAAAACAAGGCTTACATTATGCTTTGACTAGGGATGTCTTTAAGGGTGAAAAGAGTGATGTTTCTGTTTTAGAGATCGGTTTTGGAACAGGTTTGAATACGTTTTTAACATTGCTACAAGCTGATTCTTTAAAAATAAATATAAAATATACTGCTGTTGAAGCGTACCCAATCTCAGACGAAGAATTAAAGCAACTTAATTACGTAGAAGCATTACAAGAAAAAAGTCGAGCAAAACTTTTCAATACGCTTCATACTAGTCTTTGGGAAGAAATGTATCCTGTTTCTAATTATTTTAGCTTAAAAAAACAACAAATGCTATTCTCTGAGATACAGGACAAAGCGTTATATGACGTTATTTATTTTGATGCTTTTGGGCCGAGAGTTCAGCCAGAATTATGGACAGTTGCAATATTTCAAAAAATGTACTCCGCACTAAGACGAGGGGGAATTCTAGTAACATATTGCGCACAAGGTAACGCCAGACGAGCGATGTTAAGCGCAGGTTTTAAAATAGAAAAACTGGAAGGGCCACCAGGAAAGCGACATATGTTGAGGGCGACCAAAGCGTAGTTATGTTAAACCTAACACAAACAAGAGGTCTTCTGTGCTACTATTTTGTAAATTTATATAAAAAAGGTTAGCAATGCGAGTTTTAATTACTGGAGCAACAGGTTTAATTGGTAGCGAAATTGTAAAGTGTTGCCAAGAAAAAGGTATTGCTGTAAATTATTTAACAACTAAAAAAATAAAGCATAAAACTAATAACGCTTATAAAGGGTTTTATTGGAATCCAAGTAAAAATAGTATCGATACTAATTGTATAAAAGGTGTCGATGCTATTATACATTTAGCTGGCGCTAGTATATCCAAACGTTGGACCAAAAAGTATAAAAATAAAATCTTGGATAGCCGATTAAAGTCAACTGCATTACTTTATCAAACATTAAGTAATCATAAAAATGATATCAAGCAAATCATAACCGCAAGTGCTATTGGTTATTATCCAGACTCTCTAACGAATTATTATACAGAAGACGAAACTCAAGTAAGCACATCGTTTTTGGGGCAAGTAGTAAAACAATGGGAAGCAGAAGTTAATACTTTTTCTAAATTGAATATTATTGTTTCAAAAATAAGAATTGGGCTTGTCTTATCAAGTAAAGGCGGTGCTTTTCCAGAAATGATAAAACCAATACGCTATGGTATGGGGGCTACTATGGGATCAGGGCAACAATGGCAATCTTGGATTCATCTTAGCGATTTGGCTTATTTATTTTTATATGTATTAGAATATAAACTAAAAGGGATATATAACGGCGTTTCTCCAAACCCAGAAACTAATGAAGTACTTACTAAAGTAATGGCTCAGTATTTAAAGCGACCATTAGTATTGCCTAATGTTCCAAAGAAACTAATGGCTTTAATCCTTGGAGAAATGCATATACTTTTATTTGAAAGTCAACGTGTAAGTGCTCAAAAAATAGAAAATGCAGGTTTTTGCTTTAAATACTATAATTTGGATAGTGCATTACAAGGCTTAATATCGCAGTAATAAAATAATTAATTTACGTTACGGTTTATTAAGTGCCACCTTTGGTCAGATCCTACATATACAAATGTTAACGATCCATACCCATTAACATTCATGCTGTTTCCGTTACCACTAGAAAATCTAATTCTGTTTTTTGCGATGGAACTAGAACTCTCATTCCTTATTGTTATTCCCATATTCTGAGAATCACTCTTTAAGATAATGACTCTGCCATCTTTTCCTCCAGAAAAGCCAGTGAAAGTTGTGGGTTGCACATTGCCAGAGGATTGTCTTATTATAAAAACAGTTTTGTTTTTATTGCCTCCATTAAGGTTAAAATTGTAGTTGTTATGTGTGCCGTTAGAAAAGTTACCCGTAATTATAGCAGGATAAAAATAGGTTCCTGAGGCTGTAGATGTAGCATTGAGTACTCCATTGTTTAGTCTTAAGGTAGTTCCAAGAGTAACATTTCCTAAAACACCGTTATTGTTCTCTCCAACCAATTTTGTAACCCCAGAAGTTTTAGAGGATAAATCTCTTATCGCAACCGTTCCATTTACATCAAGTGTTTCGGTAGGTGAAACCGTGCCAATACCCACTTGAGAATGCATAAAAAAACAAGAACATAGTGGTAGGAATAATAATATCTTTTTCATTGTCATTTTAGATTTCGGAGCGCGAAAATCTGATATTTTTATTAAAAAAACCTGATTAAAATGATTTATATGTGTTTTTTTTCGATAAAAGGTATTTTATTTACGTTTAATGTAAATCATTCAGTTATAGTGAAGCACTAGGCGCCTTACAACATTATTGAATAAAAAAAACACTCAAAGGTTTAAAACATTGAGTGGTTTTAGAGGTTATAATATGATATTAATTTATGCTTTAGTCGCTTTTACTACAATTTTAATTTCAACATTATCGTTAATCATATAATCGCCTAGTTTTGCAGGATCCATAACAGTTCCAGAGTGGTACGTAATACCCCATAAAGTTCTATCAATGGTAAAGGGCGCGCTTGTAATAGATACAGTATTATTCGTCATAACAACATTTGCGGGGAATGTAATATTTTTCATAATATTTTTTAACGTTAAATTCCCACTTACTTTATTGCCCTCTACAGCTGTGATTTCAAAAGTAGCATCAGGGAATTGTTCTGCATCAAAAAAATCTTTGTCTAATAAATGCTCAACTAATTTAGCGTTATCTTCACTATCTGCAGGGATGTCTGTGTTTTTTAACGTTTTTATATCAAAACTAAAGTGACCGCCTATTAATGCGTTACCTTTAAATAGCGCATGACCTTTAGATAAATTTATAGTGCCTTCATGACTACCTACAACTTTATTAGCCTTCCAATGGATCATAGATTCGGAAGCGATGACATTATATTTTGATTCTGAAACAACTTTTGTAACTGCTTTTGCTTCCTCTACTGTTGCATTGGCAGTTTTTTCTTTGCATCCTGTTGAAAGTATAGTAATAGCTATTAAAGCTGATATTTTTAAGACTCTTTTTTTCATTTTATATTTCATTTTAAGGGGTATTTATTTTGAGTCAAAAATAAAGAATTAGTATTATTAAAAGCATTTTTTTAAGAGATATGTGCTGTCATTATAAAATAAGGTTAGGCTAAAAATATAAATGACATTTTGGCATTTTTGTAATAATGGCAGTACTTTTGCAAACGTTTAAATGTATTTAAAATCTATAGGATACAAAAATGAGTAAAACGAAAAATAACAAAGAGGAAATAGTAGCAGAACAAGCAGAAGCTACACAAACAGCAGAAACCACGGAGACTTTAGAACTTACCGTAGAAGAACAATTACAAGAAGAATTGGCGCAAGAAAAAAATAAATTTTTGCGTTTATTTGCTGAGTTTGAAAACTATAAAAAAAGAACTTCTAAAGAGCGTATTGAGTTATTTCAAACCGCAAGTAAGGATGTAATAGTGTCATTGTTACCTATTTTGGATGATTTTGACAGAGCTTATTCAGAAATCTCGAAAACAGATGAGAAAGATCTTTTAAAAGGAGTTGAATTAATTAGTCAAAAATTAAAAACCACTTTAAGTCAAAAAGGATTGTCTGAGATGGAAGTGAAATCTGGCGATGTTTTTGATGCGGATTTTCATCAAGCAATAACTCAAATCCCTGCACCAAATGAGGATTTAAAAGGTAAAATTGTAGATGTTGTAGAAAAAGGATACAAATTAGGAGATACGGTAATTCGTTTTCCAAAAGTGGTTATAGGCCAATAAAAAAAGAAGATGGCAAAAACAGATTTTTACGAGATATTAGGCATTGCAAAGAATGCTACGGCTGCTGAAATAAAAAAAGCATACCGTAAAAAAGCGATAGAGTTTCATCCAGATAAAAATCCTGATGATAAAAGTGCTGAAGGAAAGTTTAAAGAAGCTGCAGAGGCATATGAAGTATTGAGTGACCCAGATAAAAAAGCACGTTATGACCAATATGGTCATCAAGCTTTTGAAGGTGGTGGCGGAGGCTTTAACGGTGGCGGAATGAATATGGACGACATTTTTAGCCAGTTTGGAGACATCTTTGGAGGTGGTTTTTCAGGATTTGGAGGAAGTCGAGGCGGTGGACAACGTCGTGTAAAAGGAAGTAATCTTCGTATTCGTGTAAAATTGACGCTAGAAGAAATAGCTAATGGCGTAGAAAAGAAAATAAAGGTAAAGCGCAAAGTTCAAGCAGAAGGAACAACTTATAAAACATGTACAGCCTGTAATGGTTCTGGGCAAGTTATGCGCGTTACTAATACGATCTTGGGAAGAATGCAAACAGCAACTACATGTACAACTTGTGGAGGGGCAGGGCAAACTATAGATAAAAAACCAGCAAATGCAGATGCAAATGGTTTTATAGTAAAAGAGGAAGCTATTTCTGTGAAAATACCTGCAGGTGTAGTAGATGGCATGCAACTTAAAGTTTCTGGAAAAGGAAATGAAGCGCCAGGGAATGGTGTTTCTGGAGATTTATTAGTGGCAATCGAGGAGGAAGCACATGAAACCCTTCAAAGAGAAGGAGATAACTTACATTACGATTTGTATGTAAGCTTATCAGATGCTGTTTTGGGAGGATCAAAAGAAATAGATACTGTAACAGGAAAGGTGCGTATCAAGATTGAAGCAGGAATGCAATCGGGTAAAATATTACGCTTACGTGGTAAAGGGATTCCTAGTATTAATGGCTATGGAAAAGGGGACCTTTTAGTACATGTTAACGTCTGGACACCAAAAACATTGAGTAAGTCTCAAAAAGAATTTTTTGAAAAAATGAGAGATGACGAACATTTTGTACCAAAGCCAGAACGTTCTGATAAATCTTTTTTTGAAAAAGTAAAAGATATGTTTTCATAGTCTTATACTTCTAAAATATTAAATCCTTTTTTTTAACGGGATTTTTTTCAGATAAGCAGAACTTATTTTAAATCATTCTGTGTTTGTCTCGTAAAAAAGACTATATTTGATTCATCGCTGATGAAAATTAGCGATAATTTTTCTTTTTCATAGCAATTTTTTCCCATCCTTAGTTTACTAAGGGTGGGTTTTGTTTTTCTTATAGAAACCATTAAAAAAAATGTAAAGCAGGAAAGTACTCCTAGGAACATTTTTTATATTTACACAACTTTTTATTATATTCTTAAATCCATATTATGAGCAACTTATTAGAAACACATTCAGTTTCTAAAAAATACGGTGATTTTACGGCACTAAACAATGCATCTATTGCCATTCCAGAAGGAAGTATTTTTGGCCTTTTAGGACCTAATGGGGCTGGCAAAACAACCTTGATACGTATTATAAACCAAATTACAATGCCAGATACTGGCCGCGTATTGCTCGATGGAGCACCTTTACAGCCTTACCATGTAAAAGATATAGGATATTTGCCAGAAGAAAGAGGGCTGTATAAATCGATGAAAGTGGGAGAACAAGCCTTATATTTGGCACAATTAAAAGGAATGCAAAAAGCAGAGGCTAAAAAGCGTTTGCTAGAGTGGTTCGACCGCTTAGAAATAGGAGACTGGTGGAATAAGAAAATACAAGAACTTTCAAAAGGGATGGCACAAAAAATTCAGTTTGTTGTGACCGTTTTACATAAACCCAAATTACTTATTTTCGATGAGCCTTTTTCAGGTTTTGATCCCATAAATGCAAACATAATAAAAGATGAAATCCTTAGGTTAAAAAAGGAAGGTGCTACTGTTATTTTCTCAACACATAGGATGGAATCTGTAGAGGAATTATGTGACCACATAGCACTTATTCATAAATCCAATAAGATTTTGGATGGAAATTTAACCGAAATAAAGCGGCAATATAAGACGAATACTTACGAGGTTGGTATTAATGCAGATAACCATGCTGTTGTAGAACAGGCTTTGGCAGAGCGCTTTTCTGTTGCACCTGCAAATTTTAGAACCATAGGCGGGGAATTAAAGTTAAACATAAAATTATCTAAAAAAGATACAGCTAACGATTTGCTGAGCTATTTAACAAGCCAAGGACAGGTCTCTCATTTTGTTGAACTCATCCCAAGCGCAAACGATATTTTTATTCAAGCAATAAAGAGTAATTAAAGATTATGAATCACCTACCACTTATTATAAAACGAGAATATTTAACCAAGGTTAAAAATAAGTCGTTTATCATTATGACTATTTTAAGTCCGTTAATAATGATAGGGCTTATTCTTTTGGTATCTTATTTATCTCAATTAAATAACAATAAAATAAAAACGATATCTGTATTAGATGAATCAGGGATTGTAAAAAACATATTAAAGGATACAGAAACAATAAAGTATCACCTATTGGATAATATTTCTTTAGAAAATGCAAAGACAATTTCAGCAGAAAAAGAATATTATGGGTTGTTATATGTAGATAAGTTTTCAAATTTGAAAGCAGTAGCAAAGCACATTAGTTTTTATTCAGAGGAATCACCATCGCTAACACTAATATCTGATTTAGAGTTTGAAATAGAGCAAAAACTTACTAATTTAAAAAGACTTGAAGAAGGCATAGATTTAGCGAAAATAGAAACATCAAAAATAAATGTGACTATAAATCAAGAGAATTTTAGTGGCGAGAAAACCTCGAAAGTTGAAAGCTATGTTAAATTAGGTTTTGGTATTTTGGCAGGTTATTTGCTATTTATGTTTATTATTATTTATGGAAATATGATTATGCGCTCTGTAATAGAAGAAAAAACCAGTCGAATTATAGAAATTATTATTTCTTCAGTAAAACCGGTGCAATTAATGCTTGGCAAAATTATAGGAACATCATTAGCAGGCGTTACACAATTTACTATTTGGATAATTATAGGAAGTATATTAATGCTGGTATTGCCATTTGTTTTAGGGATAGATTTATCTCAAATGCAAACACCCCAGCAGCAATTAATGCAGCAAACCATGGAAAACCAAGATGCAGGAATGTTAATTCAGAATGTATTTCTAGCAGTTAATAGCTTGCCCTTAACAAATCTTGTAATTGCATTTGTGTTATTTTTCTTGAGCGGCTATTTATTGTATAGTTCTTTATATGCAGCTATTGGAGCAGCTGTAGATAATGAAACCGATACACAACAGTTTATGCTTCCTATAATAATGCCCTTAATGTTGGCGGTGTATGTTGGTGGTTTTACAGTTGTTGAAGACCCACATGGTACAGTATCTACCATTTTTTCTTTTATACCATTCACCTCACCAGTCGTTATGTTAATGCGTATTCCGTTTGGGGTTCCAATATGGCAACAAGTGCTGTCATTGTTATTATTAATAAGTACATTTATGCTTACGGTTTGGTTTGCAGCAAAGATATATAGAGTCGGTATTTTAATGTATGGTAAAAAAACAAGTTATAAAGAGCTTTTAAAATGGTTGCGATATTAAAATAATAACGTAAATAAGATGTTATATAACCATTTATGGATAGTTAAAAAAGCGCTTTAAGAAAGAGTTGGGAAAACAAATCCGTTTTATTTAAGAACAGAAATTAAATTTAAGAAGAATGCCAAGAATATTAGTAATAGAAGATGAAGCTGCGATTAGAAGAGTATTAGTGAAAATACTATCTGAAGAAAATAATACGTATGAAGTTGATCAATCTGAAAACGGTTTAGTTGGTATCGAAAAAATTAAGAAGGAAGATTTCGATCTAGTTCTTTGCGATATTAAAATGCCTAAAATGGATGGTGTTGAAGTTTTGGAAGCCGTAAAGAAAATAAAACCAGAAATTCCGATTGTTATGATTTCTGGACATGGCGATTTAGATACAGCTGTTAATACGATGAGATTAGGAGCTTTCGATTATATTTCGAAACCACCAGATTTAAATCGATTACTAAATACTGTTCGCAATGCTTTGGATAGAAAGGAACTGGTTGTTGCGAATAAAATTTTAAAGAAGAAAGTAAGTAAGAAATACGAAATGATTGGAGAGAGTGATGCCATTTCTCAAATTAAGAATATTATAGATAAAGTTGCTCCAACAGATGCGCGTGTACTAGTCACAGGGCCTAATGGAACAGGTAAAGAACTTGTAGCACACTGGCTACATGAAAAAAGTGCACGAGCCAAAGCAGCCATGATAGAAGTTAATTGCGCTGCAATACCTAGTGAATTAATAGAGAGTGAATTGTTTGGTCATGTAAAAGGTGCCTTTACTAGTGCAGCAAAAGATAGAGCAGGAAAATTTGAAGCAGCAAACGGCGGGACTATTTTTTTAGATGAAATAGGCGATATGAGCTTGTCTGCTCAAGCAAAAGTTTTAAGAGCATTGCAAGAAAGTAGAATTCAAAGAGTAGGGAGCGATAAGGATATTAAAGTTGATGTTCGGGTTGTTGCAGCAACCAATAAAGATTTGAAAAAGGAAATTGCCGAGGGGAAATTCCGTGAAGATTTATACCATAGATTAGCAGTTATTTTGGTTCAGGTACCAGCACTTAACGATAGGAGAGATGACATTCCATTACTTGTAAATCATTTTACAAAGAAAATTGCTAGAGAGCAAGGTACAGCGCAAAAAACATTTTCAGAAAAGGCTATAAAACTATTACAAGAATATGATTGGACAGGAAATATAAGGGAACTTCGTAATGTTATCGAGCGTTTAATTATTCTTGGAGGTAATGAAGTTAGTGTACAGGATGTAAAGTCATTTGCTTCAAAATAATTAAAAAATAAGGTTGTTTTTATAGACCAAATTTAATGCCTATACCGGTTTGTAAATCAGGATTGTTGTTAACCGTAAAATCTTGTTGTAAGTAAAATGACGTTTGCACTTTTCTAGTTATGGAGTAAATGAAAGTCCAATAATTATTGTTTTTATATAAGTGTTTGGTACCATGTTGCCATGAATTAAAGGCCGCATCATCACGAACATGTATGGCGTATTCTGCTTCATCTTTTTGATTAAGGCTAGTTTGTATATAGAAACTTATGCCAAAAGAATGTGTTGTGTTTCCTTTTGAGATAAAATTATATTCTATACTTGTTTCTAAACTACCAATAAAATCATTAGTCCCAAAATCCATGTTTTCACGTTTTAAGTCTATAGTATTCTTTCTAATACCATTGGTTCCCAAACCCAATAGCATAAAATGGCGCTTATTAAAATATAAAGCCTTAACAACAGCAAGGGATAATCCTAGATCTATAGCGGTGTTATATTGAGACATGTTAATACCTACATGTGTCCCAAAATTTAAATAAATTTGTTTAGAATTTAATGCGTTAGGATAGTAATAATAATGGGTTTCTATGCCGCCAAATATAAAATCATTAGCGTTTAAATCTAAGTGATTTCCATTCCTATCGGTATATTTAATATGTGCCTTATCATAGCCAAACACCATGCGGTCAAAAGGGTTTTTTCCGCCAGCAACATTGTCATGAAAAAATTCAATAAAACCATCGCTAGTTAATGAAGAAAATGGAAATCTACCATTGGTTAGTATAAATGCTCTAAACCCTAGTACTAATTCTTGTTGATTATTTATAGGTAGAGTTAAGTTGCTTCGAAATCCTTTTATTACACCATCAATTTCAAGCTCATAAGATTGCGCATCTAGGGTCTCTTCTTGGTATAAATATTGTCTTGAAAACCAATCTACCCCGCGCATTTCTTTTATTATATCTTCATTATTAGGGATGTAGGTTTTAACATTGGGACCCCAAACATTACCGCTTTCTATGCTTATATCTATTTCATAACGGGAAGAGGCTTTTATTTTAAAATTATGATTTAAACGAGAAATAAAAATACCAAAAGGATTGGTCGATAATATACTAGGCTTAGAGATGCCGTTTTTTATAGAAGAAGTTTTATTATCCTTGCTGTGTTGAGCAAAAAGGGATGGGTTAATAATAACTATTAAAAAAAATACTATTTTTTTTAGCGTCATTAAATGTTGGTCTGATTAAGAGAGCGATACTTTAAATTTACAAAAAGTATTGAATATTAGTGTGTTAAATAAAAGAATAGCTATCGAAAGATATTAACAAACATTTGTATATTTAGCAATAATAGAATTTAACACTATGAAAAATATTAAAATAGAAGACTTTAAGATCACTTCAAAAATTAAAATAGAAGATCAAAAAACATTTTTGGATCTAAAGGTTTCAAAAGATAAGATTGAAGAGAAACTAAGAAAACTAAGACGAAGATTAGGAGCGCTTCAAGATACAATGTATGCACATAGTAAGTATTCTGTTTTAGTGTGTTTACAAGGTATGGATACCGCAGGAAAAGACAGCTTAATTAGGGAGGTTTTTAAAGATTTTAATGTTCGTGGAGTAGAGGTGCAAAGCTTTAAGGCTCCAACAATTCTCGAATTAAAACACGATTACCTATGGCGCCATTATTTAAAATTACCAGCAAGAGGTAAATTTGGTGTGCACAACCGAACACATTATGAAAATGTTTTAGTAACACGAGTACATCCCGATTATATTTTGGAAGAAAATATTCCAACAGTTCAGTCGATAAATGATATAGATGATGCTTTTTGGGACTCTCGTTTTGAACAAATAAATAATTTTGAAAAGCACATAACCGATAATGGAACAATTGTATTTAAGTTTTTTTTAAACCTTTCTAAAGATGAGCAAAAAAAGAGGCTATTGCGACGTTTGGATAAAAAAGAAAAAAATTGGAAGTTCTCGGCAGGAGATCTTAAAGAGCGTAAACTATGGGGAGAATATCAAAGCTGCTACGAAGCTGCTATAAATAAAACATCTAAAAACCATGCACCATGGTATAACATTCCTGCAGATGATAAATCAACAGCACGTTATATTGTCGCTAAAATATTATATGATACGCTAAAAACCTATGCAGATATTCAAGAGCCAGCTTTAGATGCTAAGACAAAGGCTAATTTAAAACAGTATAAGCAAGCATTAAATAACGAGTAAAATTAAGGGAAATACTAGCGTTTTATTTTTAAGCAATAAAAAACGTTCCGATTAGTATTATTTTATAAGGTTATTTTAATTACAGTATGTGTTGAAAATACTATCTTTAAAACATTAAAAAAAAACGAATGAAAGCATTTATTTTTCCTTTAACATTATTATTCTCAATAATAATGTTTTCTCAAACAGATGAAGAAGTCATAAAAAAGATCTATACAACATCACTAACAAATGGGAAAAGTTATGAATGGTTAGACCATTTGTCTAATGCCATTGGTGGAAGGCTTTCGGGGTCGTTAAATGCAGAACAAGCAGTAGCTTGGAGTAAAGAAGAATTGGATAAGCTAGGATTGGATAAGGTGTGGTTACAGCCAGTAATGGTTCCAAAGTGGGTAAGAGGTGCCAAAGAATATGCCTATTATGAAAGTGCCTCGGGGAAAACAACTACAGTTAATATTTGCGCTTTAGGAGGATCTGTAGCTACCAATCCATTAGGTATAAAAGCCAATATTATTGAAGTTCAAAATTTTGAAGACTTAAAACGGCTAGGTAAAGAAAACATTGAAGGTAAAATCGTGTTTTACAACAGACCAATGCAAGCCGATTTAATTTCAACATTTAATGCGTATGGTGGTTGTGTAAATCAGCGTTATGCAGGGGCTATGGAAGCAGGTAAATATGGAGCAGTAGGAGTTATAGTGCGTTCAATGAATTTAAGGCTAGACGATTTTCCACATACAGGTAGTATGAGTTATGGCGATTTACCCAATGCGCAGCGCATACCGTCGGCAGCAATAAGTACAAATGATGCAGAAGAATTATCGAGCATACTAAAATTAGATAAAACACTTAAGTTCTATTTTAGACAAAATTGTAAACAGTTAAAAGATGTATTATCCTATAATGTGATAGGCGAAATTACAGGAAGTGAATTTCCTAATGAATATATGGTTGTTGGCGGACACTTAGATTCTTGGGATTTAGGTGATGGTTCCCATGATGATGGTGCAGGAGTGGTACAATCTATGGATGTATTGCGATTGCTAAAAGCATCAGGAATAAAGCCTAAAAGAAGTATTCGGGTGGTGTTATTTATGAATGAAGAGAATGGATTGCGTGGCGGAAAAAAATATGCGTCAGAAGCTAAAAAAAATAAAGAAAAACATGTATTTGCTTTAGAAAGTGATGCGGGAGGCTTTACACCAAGAGGGTTTAGTTTTGATTGTAGTGATGCTAACTATAACCAGGTATTAAGTTGGAAACCTTTGTTTAAACCATACTTAATACATTATTTCGAACAAGGAGGAAGCGGTGCAGATGTAGGACCATTAAAAAATGATGGTAATGTCCTGGCGGGGTTGCGTCCAGACTCACAACGCTATTTTGATCATCATCATGCTAGTAACGATACTTTTGATGCTGTAAATAAACGCGAGTTAGAGTTAGGAGCTGCAACAATGACCACTTTAGTATATCTGTTCGATAAATACGGCACAAATCCTATAACAGAGAATAAAGCGGTTAAAGATTAGAGCGCCTTTGTTTAGGGTATTTTAAAAGCTGTAACTTGTTCGTAACAAATAAAATCAACTTAAAAATAATGACAACGAGTAAAATTAGATGTATCTTTGCAGGCTAATAAAGAATGGCGCTAAAAATAGATTGTCATTTAAGAAACAATTTATATGTCATTTAAGTCTTTAGGCTTATCCGAAGCCTTGCTAAAAGCTATTAGCAAAAAAGGATATACAGTACCATCTCCAATACAAGAAAAAGCAATACCACCAGTTTTAGAAGGTAAGGATGTATTGGCTTCGGCACAAACAGGAACAGGTAAAACAGCAGGATTTACATTACCATTATTACATTTGCTATCTCAAGGACAGTCTTTAAGGCATAAACCTGTACGCGCATTGGTATTAACCCCAACACGAGAATTGGCAGCTCAAGTATATGCTAATGTAAAGGAATATAGTGAATTTTTAAATTTACGCTCAGCAGTTATATTTGGAGGCGTAAATCAGAAGCCGCAAATAGCAAACTTACGCCAAGGTGTTGATGTTTTGGTCGCTACACCAGGCCGATTGCTAGATTTGCATAACCAAGGTGTACTGTCTTTATCAAAAGTAGAAATTTTTGTTTTAGATGAAGCAGATCGTATGCTGGATATGGGGTTTTTAAGGGATATTGAACGTGTTATGAAAATTATGCCAGCACGTCGTCAAAACCTAATGTTCTCTGCAACATTTTCAAAAGATATAAAAAAACTAGCACAAGGGATTTTACATCATCCAGTGCAAGTTGAAGCAGAACCAGAGAACTCAACAGCAGAAGCAATTAGCCAAAAAGTATATAGAGTTGCCAAAGGTAAAAAAACAGATTTGGTAATTAAACTTATTTCTGAGGGGGACTGGAAACAAGTTTTAGTATTTACGCGAACAAAACACGGTGCTAACAAACTCTGTAAAAAAATGGTAAGTGCAGGTATTACCGCAGCAGCCATTCATGGAAATAAAAGTCAAGGCGCAAGAACGAAAGCCTTAGCAGGATTTAAAAGTGGAAGTGTTCGTGTGTTAGTCGCTACAGATATAGCTGCTCGTGGCTTAGATATTCCATTATTACCTCATGTAATTAATTTTGAAATCCCTAATATATCCGAGGATTATGTGCACCGTATAGGAAGAACAGGTAGAGCAGGAGCAAGTGGAGAAGCTATCTCTTTGGTTAGTGCAGACGAAACTACTTATTTAAGAGATATTCAAAAATTAGTGGGTATAAAAATTCCTACAGAGATTATTGAAGGCTTTGAACCAGACCCTAATGCCTCTACAGAACCTATAAAGCAAGGTCAAGGAAGGCAACAGCGGTATTCTAGATCTAAAAAGTCTAATACTGAAGGCGGCGGTAGAGCTACTAGAGATAAGGGACGAAATTCTAGACGGCCTAAAAATAGAAATACTTCCTCTAGACGTTCTAATGAAAGAAGAGATTAATATCAGAATATGAATTCCATTTTAAGGGCTAAAATAATAGCTGTTTGTAATCAAAAAATCGCGCAGAAAGGCGAAAATGTGGGACTGTCTTTTTATGCTTTTTTTTCAAATAAGAATGATAATCCAGAATTACTTATGGAAGTTGCAGAATGGTGGATTATGACTCACAAGTTAAATCATTTTGAAAAAGCTGTTAAAATAAAAAAATTAGTTGTTTAATTATGGCGTCTCAACCTAACAACCCTTTGCACGGTGTTAAACTAGAACAAATTATTGTCGCTTTGGAAGCCTATTATGGTTGGGAATATTTAGGTTACAATATAAAAATTCGTTGCTTTACAGATAACCCATCTGTAAAGTCTAGTTTAAAGTTTTTAAGACGTACGCCTTGGGCAAGAACAAAAGTTGAAAATTTTTATCTACAAATGCTTAAAAAACAATCTAAAAACGAGTATATCTAAACGCTTCATGTCTGCGTATTTGTCTCCAATATACGTTTTGCAAAGTCTTGAACAATAAAACTTTTATCATTTAATGCTTTAAATAATAAAGATTCATCTGCATTTAATTCCCATAACGCTTTATGACTTTGAGCTCTAACATGAGGTGCTTTATGCTGAGTTGCTAATTGCTCTAAAAGGGCCTCTGTTTCAGGGGTGGCTATTTGTTTCGCTAAATTCATTAAAAAATAGCGACCTGTTCCAAAACCTGGTGCAATCCCAGTAATTATTTTTTTTTCGAGATCAAAATGATATTGTTCTTTGTCTAAAAATGAATGGCCTCGTTTCATAATATTCAATGAAATTGAATATTCTTCTGGAGGAATTTGGGTATGTATGTCTTTGGAAGCTCTATAGTACATAACCTTACCTTTGGGTAATGAAGTCTGTTCTAAAAATGATAAATCTACTTTCTCCCCAACATAGCCCATTACTTTATCATAATCGTATTCCCAAATATTTGTTTTATAGCCTTTCCCATGGCAGCCTACAGTTATAAACGAAAAATTATGATCGTGTGCACGAACATGATGGTATAGGTCTTTTTGCCAAACGCTAACATCTTTATGTTCAGATATGCTAGGCCATGCATTGATTCTAATATAAAAAACATCATTAATATGTAATAATGTGCTTTGAATGCCATAGGCATTGTTATTTTGAAATGAAGCCAAGTCCTTTAACTGCTCGTTGATGTAATCGGAGATAAACTGCGTGTTGTTAGATAACATTTTTAAGTGTTTTGAGCACTCTAAGAGGGAATCATCGTCATTTGCCTTTATTGTTTGTTTAGAAAACGCAATAAAATCTTGAAGTGATATACTTTCTTTTATATTGGGTGTGTTAATCGTAATAGCCATGGTTAATTAATTTTTAATGCAGCGATTTTATTTAGTGCTTTTTCTACGGATTCAATAATATCAGGATGCGTATCTTTTTTAAGACATAGTAAGGCTTCAATGCCTTTATTGAAATTGATATTCATAATAGCTCTAGCAGCTTCCCATCTCACATTATGATATGGATTTTTCAGGAACATAAATAAATTTGGTAGTGCGCTTTCATTGCCTAACTCTCCTAATAATTTACAGGTATGTTCCAATCTTGCAGACTGCAAGATGTTAGTTACCAAACGCAATGGATATAGTGTATTGGTATCGTATTCCCAACCAAAGGATTGAGCTTTTCTACAAGAGAAAGAAAGTAGGATAGATTCCTGAGCTAACCCTCCATGATAGGAAAAGACATCTTCGTGTTTTTTTATATCATACGGTGTGTTTTTACTTAATGTTTTGCGAATGGCTAAAGGGATTAATTTTTTAGTTTTATCCAATATATTTATAGGAAAAGGATTGGGTTGCTTATAATGGCTATAAGAAATGTCTTCAGTTAAAGGCACTATTATTTTATCATAAGGATAGGAATTGATAACTTTTGAATTTTGTTCTTTTTTTATTTTAACAAGCGTTAAAGTAAAAGCTTTTGTTGTTAAAATATGCCAGTAGTTAATGGAGGAACGTGTTGGGTAATAATGCTCTTGAGCATTTAATTTATAAAGATGCTCGTTTACCAGTTTAATTAAAAAAGAAGTTTTTAAAAGCGCCTCTAAATGTATTTTAGCTTCAGAAAGAAAATGTTTGTCTTCTAAGTCTTTAATGGCTGTGTGAAATTGCGTTAAGTGAATATTCATACCTTAATGTGATTTTAGAATTAAGAACCTTTCATTAAACTAAATAATGAAAGGCTCTATAATTTGTCTTACAAAATGTATCCTAAAAGAAGTGTTGTAAGGTCAACGATGGACATTGAAGAGCTTTCTGCAGAGACTTGCGGACTTACAGGTGCGCTTAACTCATCCAGACGAAATTTGTGTTCACTTTGCATAATGATTATTTTTTGAATTATTATGAAAGCAAATGTAGCAGAGCATGGTTTAAACCCCAAAAAAAGTAATCGTCATTTTATAAAATACGGGTACTTTTTTTTAGGTTTTAATTTGCTGTTATTTAGGTGTTTGAGTGTGGTTTGTGTTTAGGGAATAGTGTTAGAAATTTGAATTAAAAATTTGTAGACGTTAACACTAAATTTAAGAATATTTTTTAGAGGCGTAAAGAGAGTAGCTCCTCTTTTTATTTTACTTCTGATATTTGCCTTAAGCCTTCATAAACGACTATACTCACTGCATTAGCAATGTTTAAACTGCGAATATGCTCACTGTATAAAGGAATTTTATAAAGAGAATCAGGATACTTTTGGGTGATTGTTTTTGGGAGTCCTACAGATTCTTTTCCGAACACTAAAAATAAATGATCTTCAAATGGAATATTCCAATGGCTTTTTGTGCCATGACTGGATAGGAAAACCATTTTTGCATTGGTATGCTTGTTGAAGAAATCTTCAATATTTTCATAATAATGGAGGTTTAAATGTTGCCAATAATCTAAACCTGCACGTTTTAATCTCGCGTCTGTAATTTCGAAACCAAAGGGTTTTACCAAATGCAAATGAGAACCTGAAGCCAAAGTTAATCGGCCTATATTTCCTGTGTTATTAGGAATTTCAGGTTCTATTAATACTATATTTAAAGGCATTTGTTATGCTTCAGGTTGGGCTTGGCCAATTTCATTAATCTCTTCATTTCCTAGAGCTTTAGGGTCTGGGCCATATTCATTAGTCCCTCTATCTCCTTCTGTAGCAAGTAAAATTAAGAGCCATATTCCTCCAATAAGAGGGATAAGTGAAACTAGATAGTACCAACCACTTTTTCCTGTATCATGTAATCTCCTTACTGCTACTGCTAAACTAGGAATAATTATACCTACGACATAAATGACATAAATGAATGCTAAAGCAGGAACATTTATAATGGTTCCTATAACTCCAACAGCTATCGCAATAGCAATCGTAAAAATAAAATTAAACAGAAGAAACATCCAATACTCTTGCCTTCTCGCTCTTCCTTCAAAATTAGCATAGTTGTCTCTTACTACTTTTAAATACCATTTCATAAATTTTAGTTTTAATTAATATAAGTTAGTTTACAATTAGCTGCAAATATATCATTTAAGACGAGTAAAAGATAGAAAATGATTTCTTTTGTAGGAAAATATTTTCATAAAATTAGAAATAGTATTTATTGAAAATTAAATATTTTTTAATAGGTAAGTTGTCGGGGTTTAGTTTACTATTATAATTATTGTATTCTGTATATTATAAGATGCTTATTGTGGGTACATAATCTTAATTGTAGTACATTTCTGGTATTAAAAAGAGTCCCGATTGCGCCCTAAGCGTAATAACTTTAAGAGTTTCATTAAAATAACGATCATTTTTTTTTGATGCAAGACGAAAAGAGTACAAAACCAATTATAAGAATGTTAATAGTACTTGTTAATGGTTTTATGGTAATTGAAGGCTTCATAAATGACTTGCGAGGTATTTAATGCCTCTAATTTATTTGTTTTAGTAACAATATCAAACCTTTATACTATTTATAAACGCATCTATTGCTGTTGTACTGTTTTGAGTTAAGTGTTTTATAAAAGCACTACCAATAATAGCGCCTTTTGCATATTGGGTCGCCTGGTTAAACGTTTCGTTGTTAGAGATTCCAAAACCTACAATTAGAGGTGTTTTTAATTCCATATCGACGATGCGTTTAAAATAGTTGGTTTGCTCGTCTTTAAACCCTGAATTACCACCCGTTATGCTAGAGCTACTAACCATATAGATGAAGCCATTGGAAATAGCATCAATAAAATTAATACGCTCAATGGTTGTTTGTGGGGTAATTAAAAAGATGTTTATCAAGCCATATTTTTCGAATATTGTTTTGTATTGCTCATTGTATACTTCTACTGGTAAATCTGGAATGATTAATCCGTCGATACCAATATCTTGACATTGCTTACAAAAGGCCTCTACACCGTATTGTAATATAGGGTTAAAGTACCCCATAATTATTAAAGGAATAGTAACTGTATTTCTTATGCCTTCGAGTTGTTTAAAGAGTCGGTTTGTGGTCATTCCATTTTTAAGGGCCTGTGTTGAGCTTTCTTGAATGGTTTGCCCATCTGCCAGAGGATCACTAAAAGGAAGCCCTATCTCTATCATGTCAACCCCATTTTTTTCTAAGTTTTGAATAATATTTACGGTATCATTAATATTGGGATATCCTGCAGAGAAATATATTGAAAGCAGTTTTTTGTCTTCTTGTAATTTGGTTTGAATGCGATTCATAATGTTTCCTTTTAATTAATGAGAATCGTTTTAAGACCTCATTGTATATTTTAGCGTTTCAAGTGTTTAATTTTTATCCTTGGGTCTGTAAAATGGTATTGGATAAAATTAATTAGAGGTTATTTTAAATGATTTTGAAGGGGGTTATAGCGTTAGGGATTGCAGTGGCATCCTTTTGCTCTTTTTGCAAAAGATATAACGGAAAGCCCGACCCTTGTGGTAACGCCATAATATTATAAATTAAAATGGTCTATATAATTTTGTAAATCTTTATCACCACGTCCGGATAGATTGATAACAATAACATCGTCTGGATTGAAACTTTTTTTGCTAAGCACTGCTAAGGCATGCGCGGTTTCTATGGCAGGGATGATGCCTTCTAATTGACTTAATTCTAGGCCAGAAGCCATGGCTTCATTATCTGTAATAGCTATAAACTCTGCACGTTTTGTTTTAAATAAATGTGCATGCATAGGCCCGACACCGGGATAATCCAAACCAGCCGAAATAGAATAAGGTTCTGTAATTTGCCCATCGCTAGTTTGCATTAATAAGGTCTTACTGCCGTGAATAATCCCTTCTTTTCCTAGAATGGAAGTGGCTGCACTTTCACCAGAATGGATTCCTTTACCAGCGGCTTCCACGGCAATTAGTTTTACATTAGAATTTTCTAAATAGTGATAAAAAGCACCTGCGGCATTAGAGCCACCACCAACGCATGCGATAACATAATTGGGTGTTGTACGGCCTTCTTTATCTTGTAATTGCCATTGGATCTCTTCGGAGATTACAGCTTGAAAACGGGCTACCATGTCTGGATATGGATGCGGGCCTACAACGCTACCTATTATATAATGCGTATCTATAGGGTTGTTTATCCAGTCTCTAATAGCTTCGTTTGTGGCGTCTTTTAATGTACGACTACCAGATAATGCAGGAATTACTTTCGCACCTAGCATTTTCATTCTAGCAACATTAGGAGCTTGTCTGGCAATATCTATTGCGCCCATATATACAATACACTCCATGCCCATTAATGCACAAACAGTTGCTGTAGCGACACCATGTTGCCCAGCTCCAGTTTCTGCAATGATACGTTTTTTGCCTAAGCGTTGTGCCATTAGAATTTGTCCAATGGTATTGTTTACTTTATGTGCGCCTGTATGGTTTAAATCTTCTCGTTTTAAATAGATTTTGGCTTTGTATTTTTCACTTAAACGCTTCGCAAAATAGAGCGGGGAAGGGCGGCCAACGTAATCCTTTAATAATTGATCGAACTCTTTTTTGAAAGACGGTTCTCCCATTATTTTTAGATAATTTTGGCGGAGTTCCTCTACATTGGGGTACAGCATTTCTGGAATATATGCTCCTCCAAATTCGCCGTAATACCCTTTTTTATTAATGTTGTATTTCATAATTACATTCCTGAAACCACAGGGCTCTTTTTAATTGTTATTAATACCCGTGTTTTCTTAGTTGGTATTGAAAATCTTTTAGTTTTTTTAAGTCTTTGAATCCTGATGCGGTTTCGAATTTACTATTTAAATCGAGGGTACAGCATAAGTCGGATTCAGGTCTTTTTAAGAACAACAATAAGGCTTCTAGTTCATTGGGGCCTATGCCGCCACTTAAAAAATAAGGTTTATTAGAATTGTATTTTTTTAATACATTCCAATTAAAAGTATAGCCATTCCCGCCGGGTTCTTTACCTTTGGTATCGAACAAATAGTAGTTACATACGTTCTCATAAGGTATTAAAGATTTGAAATCAAATTGGTTTTTAATTGAAAAAACCTTAATTACAATTACGTTTTGTTCTTGTAATTGCGCACATAATTCTGGTGTTTCCTCTCCATGTAATTGTACGCCTTGTAAGTCATACTTCTCTATCTTATCTATAATGTAATCGTATTTAGCATTAACGAAAATCCCTATTTTTTTTATGTCTTCTGGTAGGTTGGGGAGTGCTGTATTAAAATAGCGCGGTGACTTTTCATAGAAGATAAACCCTAAATAATCAGGTTGGAGTTCTGCTACATCTATAATGTTATTTTCGAGTTTCATTCCGCAGATTTTTAATTTCATATACAATGTGTTTTAACCCCTTAAATAGGGTGTTGTTTAATGTTTATTTGATTGTATTCCAGTATAAATAGGAATGATAAATGATTTGATTTTTGAATATGTTATTTTAATTGATCTATAAAGTGTTTCGCAGTTTCACCAGCATTATTTGTTTTCATAAAATGCTCTCCTACTAAAAACCCTTGATAGCCATAAGCTTTTAATTGTTTTATAGCTTGTGTATTACTAATACCGCTTTCAGATACTTTTACAAAACTACTAGGAATCAAAGTGCTTAATGTTTTACTTGTTTCTAAACTTACATTAAACGTTTTTAAGTCTCTATTATTTACGCCTAGCATGTCTATATTAGGTATGATGGCATTTTGTAATTCGTTCTCATTATGTACTTCCACTAAAACCTCTAAATGTAGTTGCTTGGCTAGTTTTGAAAAGGCTTTTATTTCTGTTTGATTTAAGATGGCAGCAATTAATAGAATGGCATCTGCTCCGTAAGCTTTAGCTTCTAATATTTGATATTCATCTATAATAAATTCTTTTCGTAGTAGCGGGAGTTTACAGCTTGCTCGTGCTGTTAATAGGTCCTCTAAACTACCACCAAAGTATTTGGTATTTGTTAAAACAGACATGCCGCATACTCCTGCATCTTCATAACCTTTTGCGACATCAAAAACATTAAAACTTTGATTTATTACTGCTTTTGAAGGGGAACGCCTTTTATGTTCGGCAATAATTCCAGAGTTGCTTTCTCTTAATTTTTTTACCAATGAAATGGTTGGTCTTTCAAAGAGAATGGATTGTTCTAGTTGTTGCACCGGAATAAGCGACTTTCGTAAAGCAACATCTTTATATTTATCTTCCGTTATGCGTTTTAATATGTCCATTTTATTTGCTTAGTTTAATGAGCTTGTTTAAGCTTGCTTTAGCTCTTCCTCTTAATAGTGATTCTTTGGCGAGTTCAAAGCCTTGTTTATGGTCTATTTGATTGGCCGTTGCAATGGCTAATCCAGCATTAGCGCATACAACATTGTTTTGAGCTTTGGTACCTTTCCCTTTTATAACATCCATAAATATTTTCGCAGACGAAGCTACTGTATCCCCTCCAAAGAGGTCTTTTTGATCTATTTGCTTTATTTCTAAATCTTTAGGGCTTAATATTGTTTCTGAAGTATTTGAAATGATTTTTGTATTTCCTGTTAGTGAAATTTCATCATAACCATCTAAGGCGTGAACAATGCTATAGTTTTTATCTGTATTTTGATATAGATAACCATATAGTCTTTGTAATTCTAGATTAAATACACCAATCATTTGATTTTTAGGGAATGAAGGATTTACCATTGGCCCTAGCATATTAAAAAATGTTTTAACACCTAATGCTTTTCTTATGGGTGCAACATTTTTCATTGCAGGATGAAATAAAGGGGCGTGTAGTACACATATCCCAGCTTTATCTATTGCTTTTTTTAAGAAATCGTTATCATTAGTAAATTTAATACCCAAATACTCCATTACGTTAGATGAACCACAGGCCGAAGATACGCCGTAATTACCATGTTTTGCTACTTTTACACCAGCTCCTGCGGCTACAAACGACGATAAGGTAGAAATATTAAAGGTATCCTTTCCGTCGCCTCCTGTACCACACAAATCGATAGCATTAAATTCGGAAAGGTCTACTGGGAGGCAAAGTTCTAAGAGCGCATCTCTAAAGCCTTTAAGCTCTTCGAGTGTAATACTACGCATCATAAAAACAGTAAGGAAGGAGGCAATTTGACTTTGGTTATATTTTTCTTTAGAAATATTAACTAAGACCGTTTTTGCTTCTTCACTGCTTATATTTTCTTGATTTATGAGTCTGTTTAATACGTTTTTCATAGTTAAGTGTTTATCAGGCTGTTTTATTTACATTTTGTAGTGTATTTAAACGAAACTAATGTTTATTGGTTTACCCAGTTTTCTAGGATTTGTTTTCCACTAGGTGTTAATACCGATTCAGGGTGATATTGTACAGCGCTAACATCGTAAGTTTTATGGCTCAAAGACATTATTTGCCCATTCTCATCAAAGGAAGTCGCTTTTAATTGTTCTGGTAAATTAGTATCTACAACCCACGAGTGGTAACGCCCAACAGTAATATTTTTTTCTAATCCAGAAAAAAGGGGATCATCATCTACAACAATAGTTACTTTTGTAGAAACCCCATGAAAAACAGTGTCTAAGTTTACTAAAGTTCCTCCAAAAACTTCGGCTATTGCTTGTTGTCCTAAACAGACACCGAGAATACTTTTGGTAGGGGCGTATTTTTTTATAATGGCTTTTAGTAAGCCTGCTTCATCAGGAATGCCTGGGCCGGGTGATAATACTATTTTTTCGAAAGCATCAACCTCTTCCAAGCTAAGCTTATCATTTCTTTTTACTGTTACTTCACAATCTAAATCCTCTAAATAATGCACAAGGTTGTATGTGAAGCTGTCGTAATTATCTATAACTAATATCTTTTTCATTTTCTCTCTAATCCTTTACTTATCAAGGTGTTTTTGTGCTGTTTTAAATGTCTTTGGCTAATTTTATAGCCTTAGTTAATGCGCCTAATTTATTGTAGACTTCTTGTAGTTCATGTTCTGGATTTGATTTTGAGACCAATCCAGCACCTGCTTGCCAATGTAATTGGTGGTTTTTGCTGAGAAAGGTTCTTATCATAATGGCATGGTTATAATTGCCTTTAAAATCCATAAAGCCAATAGCTCCACCATAAAATGTTCGACTTGTTTTTTCGTAGTCTTCTATAAGCTGCATTGCTTTATATTTTGGAGCCCCACTCAAGGTGCCAGCGGGAAATGTTCCTGCAACAACTTCCATTGTTGGAGTGTTGTCGTGTATTTTTCCTGTAACCTTACTAACCAGGTGAATAACATGAGAAAAAAATTGAGCTTCTCGATTCGTTTGAACTTTTACTTGACTGCCATGTCTGCTCAAATCATTTCTTGCTAAATCGACGAGCATAACATGTTCTGCGTTTTCTTTTTCATCTTGAGCTAGTTGTTTTGCTAGTTCTGCATCTTTCTCGTCATTTCCTGTACGCTTAAAAGTACCCGCTATTGGGTGTATTTCTGCAATGCCTTTAGAAACTATTAATTGTGCCTCTGGTGAGCTACCAAAGATTTTAAAATCACCATAATCGAAATAGAATAGGTAGGGCGACGGGTTAATACTGCGTAGTGCTCTATATACGTTGAATTCGTCACCTTTAAAGTCTTGAGTAAATTTCTTTGAAAGTACCAATTGGAAAACATCACCTCTAGCACAATGTTTTTTTGCTAATGCGACATGTTCTTTATATTCATCGTCTGTTAAATTCGATGTTATTTCAGAGTTTGTAGAAAATGCATAGGAGGCAAAGTTTTTAGATTTTATAAGGTGTAGAATAGCGTCTATATTACTTGAATTATCATTAAAGCAGTGTGCAAAGATATAGGCTTCATTTTTAAAATGGTTTATTGCAATAATGTTTTGATATACGGCATAATAAATATCCGGGATATTTAAGGAATTAGGTTTTTTAGAAATGTCGATATCTTCAAAGTACTTCACTGCATCATAAGCTGTGTACCCAAATATACCATTGTTAATAAACTTAAACTGATTTTCAGAACTTACTTTAAAACGCTTTGTGAATTTATGTATTCTATCTGTAACATTTAAAGTGTTGTTCTCCATAGTACTACCGTCTGGATAAGTTTCTGTTACGGTATTTTGGTCAACTTTTATAGAGGCTATAGGGTTAAAACAAATATAAGAGAAGCTATTATTGTTAGTATGGTAATCACTACTTTCTAAAAGAATGCTGTTAGGAAACTTATCTCTTATTTTTAAGTATATACTAACAGGCGTTATAGTGTCTGCTAGTATTTTTTTGTAATGGGTGTATAGACTAAAGGTTTTCATAGATTATTAATTGTTTAAACATTTTGAAATATGTTCAGAATACAAAAAAGGCTTGTCGTGAATGACAAGCCTTTTTGTATTATTTGGTTTTAAATATACATACGGGTATAGTTCACGAATCTGTTTTTCGAGAGCTCCACCACCAAGTATTATTTAAAGTATTATTCATTATAATTTTATAAGGGTCAAAGATATAAATGTAAATTTAGTTTTCAAACCTTTTAATAAAAAAAGATTCCTATTTTCTAGGAATCTTTTTTACTACAGACTTTGTGTTAGAATGACAAACTAACATTTAAGTCTAAAGTCGGCTCTATGTTAGAATGACAAACTAACATTTAAGTCGAATTCATCGTGTATGGCTTTGTCTTTTAATCCATCGAAGAAACTAGCAGAACCATATTTAATATCGTATTTTGTTCTATTCACTTTTAGTTTCGCTGTCGCTTTATTAGCCTTTACATCCATGTTAAATGTTATAGGATTAGTAATGCCTTTAATGGTTAGGTTACCAGTAACTTCGTAATTGTTTTTATTACCTTTTACAGCAGTTGTTTTAAATGTTGCTGTAGGATGGTTTTTTACATCAAAGAAATCTGGAGATTTTAAATGACCATCTAAATTATTTTTCATTTCTCCTTTTATATCGGTTGTATTTATAGAAGGCATATCCATTGTAAAGCTAGCAGCAACTAATTTTTTTGCTTCAAACGAAAGCACCCCTTCTTTTAAATTAATAGTCCCTTCATGTTTACCTGTTATTTTATGTCCTGTCCAAGTAATTTTACTATCTTTTACTTTCAAGTCTTTTTTTACAAGTGATGTTGTAAAGGAGGTTAGTGCTAATGTTAATACGATTACTAGTGTGTTTTTAATTGTCTTCATTTTTAGTGATTGTTATTTGTGTTTAATTTAATTTTGTGTCCTTATTTTGTCTAATAAAGCGTTTAATGTTTCTAGCTCCTTATGATTTAGTTTATTGGTAATGTTGTTTTGTTTAGAAGGTAGATTGTTGTCTATTTGAGACATTAAATCCATCCCTTTATTTGTAATTAATATTTCTATTTTTCTTCTATTGTTTTCACAGGTTTTTCGCGTTACCAACTCTTTTACAATAAGTTTGTCTATTAAGCGGGTTGTATTGCTCATTTTATTAATCATTCGTTCTTGGATAATGCCAAGACTAGCAGGATTTCCTTTTTGTCCTCTTAAAATCCTAAGAACGTTATATTGTTCCATTGAAAGGCCAAACTTTTTAAAAAAGGAAGATAAGTCTTCCTTAACTATATTACTTGTATACAGAATATTAATAATAGTTTTTTGATGAATAGGAAGTTCTACAGAGCTTTTTATTTCTTGTTCTATTTTCATTTGTCTATACAACGTTTGTATGTACAAATATAGTTTTTTATATGTTTATGAGATATAATTTTGTGTTAATTTTTTTTATGATCGCTAAAGGGATTAATAACTTTATAAGATGAACAGAATACTATTAATGATATTACTGGTTTTATTTTCTTGTAAATCAGAAAATAAGAAGGCTTTGCCAGCTTTAGCGGTTTATAATTTTGAAGCACTTGAACCTTTATTACATAAAACGGATGGAAAAACTTATGTGATTAATTTTTGGGCGACTTGGTGTGTCCCTTGTATTAAAGAGCTGCCTCATTTTGAAACATTAAGATCAAACTACAAGTCTAAAAATGTTGAAGTTATTTTTGTGAGTTTAGATTTTCCTAAACAATATGAGACCCGATTAAAACCATTTATAGAAAAAAATAAGTTAATGTCTTATGTTGTCGCATTAGATGATGTTAGTGCTAATGACTGGATTCCAAAGGTTGATGAAAATTGGTCTGGTGCTATACCTGCTACATTAATATATAATAAGAGTAAACGTCGTTTTTTTGAGCAATCATTTAATTACGAAGAATTGAAAGGAGCATTGGATTTGTTTTTAGATTAAATAGAGCAGATTATGAAAAAAGGAATAAAATTAATATTGGTAGCAGCTGTACTCCTTGTTTTTTATGCATTTGCGCAGAGTCAAAACGCTATGAAAGGGTATAAAATAGGTGATGTTGCTACAGATTTTTTATTAGAAAATAGAGATGGTAAACTGGTGGCATTGTCAGATTTTAATGATGCTAAAGGCTTTATTGTAACATTTACTTGTAACACCTGTCCGTTTGCAGTTGCTTATGAAGACCGTTTAGAAGCTTTGAATAAAAAATATGTAACACAAGGTTATCCTGTAATTGCAATTGTGCCCAACAATACAGATGTAAAACCTGGAGATAGCATGGAACAAATGAAAATTAGAGCCAAAGAAAAAGGGTTTACTTTTCCTTATTTATTAGATAAAGGCCAAAAGATATATCCGCAATATGGAGCGACAAAAACCCCACATGTATATGTATTACAAAAAACAACCAAAGGAAATGTGGTTAAATATATTGGAGCGATAGATGATAACTATAAAGATGCATCTAGTGTTAAAAATAAGTATGTTGAAAATGCTGTAGTTGCCCTTTTGAACGGGCAAGAGGTTAAAATTAAAGAAACTAAAGCTATTGGTTGTTCTATTAAACAATAAAATAAGCGCCTCGGCTTTTATAGTTAGGATAGATTGACCTAGAACGAAACTGTAATCTAAATTATAAATGCTAAGAAACCTATAATAGCACTATTAACTGTTTCACGTTATAAATTGTAACAGAAATATAGTAAGGGAAGAGTATCGGTTTTAAGGGTTTGATTTTATGTAAATTAAATGTAAGGTTAAGGCAGATAAGTAAACTAATAGCGTAGCGTTTGTAACACTTTTGTTTTTTTTGTCGTCTATATCTTAAACAAAAGTTAATTTTGCTTAACTTTACCTTAAAAAAAACAAATATGTCAGACTTATCCCAAGCGGCTTGGAAAGCGCAACTTAATGAAGATGAAAATGCAATTATATTAGATGTAAGAACAGAAGAAGAGGTCGCAGATGGTTTTATTCCTAATGCTAAAAATATAAATATATTTAAAGGACAAGCTTTTATTTATGAGTTGGAGGAATTAGATAAAACAAAGAATTACTATGTTTATTGTAAAGCAGGAAGTCGAAGTGCTCAAGCTTGTGCGATAATGAATCAATTAGGGTTTGAGAATACCTATAATCTTGTTGGTGGGTTTTCTGAATGGGAAACGCATTGAAATAAAATATAAAAACGATATCAATCATGAAACAATCATCATTTATTGTAAGCTTTTTATTCTTGTTAATTTTTTTAGGGTGCTCAGACTTAGATAATAGCGAAATAACCGTTATCACACCCGAAGAAATGCAAACGTTATTAGATTTAGAAGATGTTCAATTGGTAGATGTTAGAACGGAAAAAGAGTATGACGATGGACATTTAAAACACTCCCAAAATATAAATTTTAACTCTCCAAATTTTGATGAAGACATTAAAAAGTTAGATAAGTTAAAACCCGTAATTTTATATTGTCAAGTAGGCGGTAGAAGTTCTCAATGTGCACAAAAGCTAAAAGAGGCTGGTTTTATTAAAATATATGACTTAAAAGGTGGGTTTTCTAAATGGAAACATCAAGAATTAAAACTAAAATTAAAGCCTTTATAAAACAAAAAGTCTCGTATTTTAAACGAGGCTTTTTTTATATACTGTAGTATGTAGCTGCTAACTATTTATTTTACCCGATTTCTTTTCAATAAGGCTTAAACGTGTTTGTAGTTTAGTGATAATATGCTTAAGAGCGTTTATTTTTTGTTCTTGCTCTTTTAAAATGGAATCAGTTTTGGTATCAATAAGTTTTTTTATAATACTTTCTATACTTCCGTTTTCTTTGGTTATGTAATGCGATCGTCCTTCGCTTACTCTATTAACTTCAATATTCTTGTTGTATTTTTCGCCATTGCCAGTCATAATCCAGTTTAAATTATATTCTGGATAAATTTCTATTATTTTAAGAATTAAATCTACTCCTGGTGTGCTTTTATTTCTTTGTATAACATTAAGGTAGCCACTAGTTTTACCTATGCTTAATTCGAAAGAACGTTGACTTTTTGTGACTTCTTTTTGTATTTCTATTATTCTTTTTACTATCTCCATTTTTTGGGATATTTATAATTTCACACATTTTTACAGATAATAATTTTTAAATACAGAATATTATTTGTATTTTAGTGTTTTCATTTACCTCAAATGTACCAAATATTTACCAAGTAATCAATAATATGTTATGATAACCACTGACGAAACAATAAAGCTAAAGGTGCATCTTAAAACGAACTATATAAAAGATGTTCTACAAGAATTAGAGTATAAAAACATAACAAGTAAAAGTGGCGAAATCTTTAGCGATACCTATATAAGTGCAGTATTAAATGGGCGAAAAGAAAATCTAGATATAGAAGATGCTATTTTTAAAGTATTTCAAAAAAGACTGTATGAATTTAATAAAAGAGAAGCAAAAAAGAATAAGCTGCTTTCTAAATAAATTTGCCTGAAAATGATTAATGAGATGTTGATAATTGTTTTTAGTAATCCCCATAACGTTTAGTTTATGGGGATTTGTTTTAATTATTATTGACATCCATTTTTTAAGTATAGGCAGCATTATTAGTGTTTTAAAAGTTAATTGTATGTCTGCAATCACTTCGGATATATTTATTTTATACAGAATGATTTTTGAAATGATGAATTGTTAATCATTTTGTTAGAGATATCAATACTTTAATACAGTATAACTTACACGATATCTTATATGCGAATAACCTTGCTTTTAAAGGTGGGATATGATAGTTTTGCGCAAGGATTAATTATTTATAATGTTACACTCAAAAAGCATTTAAGTATTTAAAACTTGAACTTATAAAATCAATAATAAAAATTATGAATTTAAAAACCTTACCAATAGCCTTTACCTTACTGTTAACATTGTTTTCTTGTAGTAGCGATGACGCTTCAGAAGATAATAATCCTCCACAAGAAGAGGTTCTTTTATTAAAAGAACGACGTGTTACTTATTCTGATGATGAAATCATTACTGAATATTTTTCATACGATGAAAATAATAATCTTACAAAGATTTTGGATTCTGAGGGCGGGTTCTATGAATATTTGTATGAAAACAACTTATTAAAAAGAATAAATCACACATCATCAAATGGAATTTCATCTGATTATACCCTTTTCAATTATAATTCAAATAACCAATTAATTTCATATGTTGCGTATATATCAAACAACGAAGCTTTAGGTTTTGAGTTGATATACAATAACGACGGTACGATACTTGAAAAACAGTATGCTGGTGATTATAATGCGCAAACCTCGCATATTTCTGATCGCATTATTACATTAAATAATAGTCAAGTTACTTTCGAAATCGTGGATGACCTAATGTCGACTCACGAGTTTGATAATAAAAATGGTATTTATAAAAATATTTCTAATGTAGAAACGTTAAATATTATAGCTATTGATTTTTCAGGTTATATAGAAAGTGGATTAAATAACCTTTTAAAAATTACAGATGATGAGAATGGTGATATAAGTGTATTTGAAGAATATGAATATACATATAACTCATCAAACTACCCTGCAACAGCTACTTACTATTACCAAGGTGAACTTGATAGCACAATACAATATATTTATGAATAAAAACAACTATTAATAACGATACACAAAGAGAAGTGTGTATTTATTAATGGCGTTTCTGTAAAGAAAAAGATACGGTTGTAAACTGTGTAGTACTGTAGGCTTCTCTATAAAAAGGGAAGCCTACATATGTTTTATAAAAAATGTTTTTTTGGAATTGAGACTTATTAATTCTAAACCAGAACGCATAAAACAAGATGCATACCTTTCGCTTGATTATTTGCATGACCATCACTAGTAGTGTATTGAATAAGGGTGAAAATGCAAAGAAAATATTAAAATGGAAAAAGGGGCTAACGAATCTAGTTTTATTTTGAAACGGTATTCAAACCAGTTGTTTAGGGAATGTATTAAGTGTAATAACAGACCGAAAAATATTTGACGGTACAGAAAATAACATTACCTTTAAACCAGACGTTCTTTCATATAATGATTATTATCCCTTCGGGCAATTGTTACCTAATAGACATGGTTCTAGTGATAGCTATCGTTATGGCTTCAATGGAATGGAAAAGGATGATGAAATAAAAGGTGTTAAAGGAAGTAGTTACGATTTTGGAGCTAGAATGCTTGACCCACGAATTGGTAGATGGTTTAAAATTGACAGTGAGTTTAAAAAACTACCAGATTTGACACTATACAGCTATGTCAATAATAACCCGTTAAGTTTTATTGACCCAGATGGAAATTTCTTGATAGATGTACATAAGCGTATTACAAATATGGCTTTTGCAAAATCTAAATTTAAATATGGAAAAAATCATCACTTAAATGAGAAAATTGAGGCATACAGGAACGCAATTGTTGGTACTGGGTTATTTGATGGAGGTGTTGTTGCTCCAGATGTTAGAGCTTTACCTAAACCTATCGGTAGAGGTATTCCGTCTATTCATATTGAACATTTTGATAATATGGGTTATAATCAAATACTTAACAATTTTAAAAATATTCACAATGAGGTTGATAAATATGTAGGTGAATATGCATCAGGAATAATTGATGCTAGCAGATTAGGTGCTAATATTGGGGAATCTTTTCATGCAGTTCAAGATTTTTATTCGCACTCTAATTTTATAGAAATTTATGAAGAAGTTTATGGGCAAACTGATATTAGTGAAATTCCAACGCTACAAGAAGCTCTAACTTCAAAAGAACACAAGAAATTTGCTAAACTTTTAAAAAAGAAACTTGTTACTGGGAAATATCCACATGAAGGAGAAGGTTCTCATGCTGAAATGAATCATGATTTAGGAAAAGGTTCTATGTTTAAAGCATTAGACTTTGTTGTTGTTGAAGTAAAAGATAAAAAAGTAGATTGGAACTCTAAAGCTGCTGAAGCCGTCGCTACAAAAGCAACTATTGAGTTAAATGATAAAATTGAAAGTGAAATTAAATAATTATGACAAAACTGTTTAAATTAAGTTTATTTATATTGTCAATTTTTGCTATAGTATTATGGTTGGACTTTAGGATTAGAGATTATGATATGAGCTTTTATTACGGAAAAGATAACGGCATAATTTTTAGATTTTATTCAATTGTAATTTTGAGTTCACTTTTTTTTCTTTTTTTTTCTAAAAAGAAAAGAATATTGAATTTATTTTTAGGTTTTTTTATCGGTTTAATTTCTGGGTTTTTTAGTTTTTGGTTTTTGGGGTTAGATTTTTTTGATTTCACAATCATAAATTTTGCTACATATTCTCATCTTTTAAGTTGTGTTTTATTCATTGTTTTATTCTTCTTAAAAGAAAAGTCCTCTGCTGGTGCTAGTTTATCAAAGTAATGGCTACCCCCGATGGGTGACCACGTATCGCTACTGCTAAGCTTAGCTTAGTAGCGTTACAGATTTGTATAAGAATAAGAGTAGAAATAAAAAGAGAAAGTTTTTACAGAGATGTAAAGGCTTTTTTTATTTTGAATAAGCCCCCGCTAGGGTGCCACGTGTGGCTACTGCTAAGCTGTGCTTAGTAGTCCCGATGGGTGACCACGTATCGCTACTGCTAAGCTTAGCTTAGTAGCGTTACAGATTTGTATAAGAATAAGAGTAGAAATAAAAAAGAGAAAGTTTTTACAGAGATGTAAAGGCTTTTTTTATTTTGAATAAGCCCCGCTAGGGTGCCACGTGTGGCTACTGCTAAGCTGTGCTTAGTAGCGGTAAGAGTAAAAAAAATAGTTTAAAAATCTTTTACAGAGATGTAGAAGCTTTTTTAATTTTTAATAAGCAATTATTTAGCTTTAGTAATACGTATGGTTGCTGTTAAACTTAGTTTAGTAGCATATTCAGTAATTATAAAAGCAGTAACAAATATGAAAATGAGGTGTTGTTTTAGTGAATAAAGCGCTAGTTTGTGGTCACTAAGCAGAGCTTAGCACTAGCTTTTAGCATCTCGCTACTGACCCATTAGAGTACAAGTTTCCTTGGTGGTCACCATATCAATATGCAGGTAATAGTCCAATATTATACTAAGATTTAGAAGGTATGGAGCCTTCTAAACCTGAACTTTTTTGGAATAGGTTAGATAAAGCAGCTGAAAAGAAACTGTTTGGTGAAGATATTGCAAGGACAGTAGTTTTTAAAACTGTTGGTATGCATAAGTTACACGGTGATTTCTTTGATGAGTTATTACCAAGTACAATGTATGTTGCAAGGACTTATTCAGAAAATGAAGTTCATAATTATTATTATTCAAAACATAAATGGATAGAATTTGACCCAACTGATATTGGGGCTTCTGCTGATGAAGTCTCTACTTTTGCAGTATATACCATAGGGGGAACTTTAGCTTTTGTTGGAGCAATTGAATTATTTGGATTAACAGCATTAGCAAAAGAAGGAGGGGAATTTATTTTTGAAACAGTTACTGGTATACCAGTAATTTTAGACCCTATTGATTTAATAGAAGGAGCAATTAAGAAAGGAGCTTTTAAAGGTGTAAGGAAAGGTTTAAAAGATTTTGAATCAAAAAGAGTAGCGGAATATCTTTCTGATGGTTCTCTTGTTAAAAGAATCAAGGAAAATAGTATAGATAAATTACCAGATTTTACAATTGATGGTCTTAAAGTAGAGTTTAAAGCTTTGACTAAAACACTTTTAAATCCAAATACAGCAGTTGAGCAATTGAAAAAAGCAACTAAAAAAATTGGAGTTGATATTATAGATTTAGATATTAGAATTCCAAAAGGGTCATTAGATGATGCAAGAGATATTTATAAACGTTTTAAAGGAACAGATAAAGGAAAGGCTTTTAAAGGAAAAGTGAGAATAGCTACACAGGATGGTGTGGTTGAGTTTGGAGTAAAAAAATTATAAAAAATGTCAAGAATAAAATGTAAATGTGGAGAGCTTTTAAGTAACTCTAGTGACTCAGAAATAGAATATAAATTATTTAATGAGGATGAATGGTTATTACTTTTAGATAGGTCAGAAAAAGAGCCTGTCATTAATATTGACGTTGATAAGCATTCTATCTGGAAGTGTCCCTCTTGTAAACGCTTATATGTATTTGAAGAGTATGATGATAAGCCGCAAGTTTATAAATTAGAAGTAGATAATAATATAAAATGGTAATAAACAAAGCTATCCTAATCGATAGCTTTGTTGCTTTTAAATAGCCTTTAATTTAGCCGCTTTAAGCAAGTTGTCCAAAGCATAAAGAATACCATTTTTATCTTCACTAGGAAGCGTATCAATATCCTGTAAACGCTTTAGCATTTTAGGGTCTTTTAAAAGTTCTGCATCTTTATTCTCCCCGATGGGTGACCACGTATCGCTACTGCTAAGCTTAGCTTAGTAGCGTATTGAGTAAATTATTAAAAGCAATAACTAATATGAAAATGGGTTGTTGTTGTGATTAAAAGAGCTGGTTTATGGTCACTAAGCAGAGCTTAGCGCTAGCCTTTAGTAATACGTATGGTTACTGTTAAACTTAGTTTAGTAGCATATTCAGTAATTATAAAAGCAGTAACAAATATGAAAATGAGGTGTTGTTTTAGTGAATAAAGCGCTAGTTTGTGGTCACTAAGCAGAGCTTAGCGCTGGCTTTTAGTAACGCGTGTCTACTACTAAACTTAGTTTAGTAGCGTATTGAGTAATTATTAAACCAATAACAAATGTAAAAGTGAGGTATTGTTTTGTGAATAAAAGAGCTAGTTTGTGGCTACTAAGCAGAGTTTAGCACTAGCTTTTAGCATCACGTATTACTACCCGCTAGGCTACCACGTGTCGCTACTGCTAAGCTTAGCTTAGTAGCGGTATGAGTATAACAAGACAAGAATAATAAAAAAAGAAAAGCTTTTACAGAGATGTAAAGGCTTTTTTATTATGAATAATCAATTGTTTAGTTTAAGTCCATGTTCGTTAAGGGACATAGTTTACCCCCCGCTCAGGTAACACGTGTCCCCCCAGCTCCCGCTAGTTTGTAACTAGTGGCGGTAAGAGTAAGCAACAAAGCATTTACATTAAGTTGTAGGTGCTCCGCTAGGGGCCCACGTGTCGCTACTGCTAAGCTTAGCTTAGTAGCGGTATGAGTATAAGAAGACAAGAATAATAAAAAGATAAAGCTTTTACAGAGATGTAGGGGCTTTTTTTGTGGTTTTAAGAAGAGAAAGCTTGTTTAGTTTTAAAGTCTCTTAAAAAAGCATCAAGAGTAAGCAATAGTGCGTCTTTTTCTTTATTAGGTAAATTGTTGATCTCGTTAAGGCGTTTAAGCATTAAAGGATCTTGCAAAGCATTATTGTCCCCCGCTAGGCTACCACGTATCGCTACTGCTAAGCTTAGCTTAGTAGCGTTACAGATTGGTATAAGAATAAGAGTAGAAATAAAAAGAGAAAAGCTTTTACAGAGAAGTAAAGGCTTTTTTATTATGAATAATCCCCCGCTCGGTAACCACGTGTCGCTACCCCGATGTGACATAGCGCACGCTACTGTTAAGCTGTGCTTAGTGGTGTTAAATTTTGGTGCAAGAGTAATAAAAAAATAAAGAGATAAAAGCTTTTACAGAGATGTAAAAGCCCCCAGATGGCACTAGTTTATCACGTTACGGCTACCGCTAGTATTTGCTAGTGGCGTATCGAGTAAGAAAAATAAAGAGAAAGCTTTTAAGGGATGTAGAGGCTTTTTTATTGTGCTAAAGTGTAGCAACATTTTTATTAAAAAAGTCTTTAAATTTCTTTTTGGTAAGA
>NZ_JBXVVH010000012.1:0-116634 GCF_057219185.1 Lacinutrix sp. YIN62 | reverse complement strand
TCCAATGGATAGAAACTTGGTATAACAAGAGAAGAAGACACTCCTATTTAGGGTATAAAACTATTAATGAATTTGAATTAAATATGTATAACAACAATCAGGCAGTATAGTCATTCAACTTAAAGTCTAAAATTTTGTTGCATATCCAGGAATTGATTATATAAATAAAGAACTTAAAAATAAAAGACCTGTTTTGGTAGGGGTTGATCATACTTATAAATATAGAGGTGGTTTTAACAATGATGATTCAACAGATCATTTTGTAGTAATAATAGGTAGGGGTTGTGACCAAGGAAAACAATATTATCAATTTTATGAAGTAGGAACTAAATCTAAAAGTAAAGGAATGAGTAGTGAAAACAGGTTGTTCGTAGTGAAAAACCACATATTACAAGGGACTACTGCATATAAACCAAAAAGAAAATATACTGTATTATAAATAAGAGAAAACAAATGACAATGCGATTTATTTATTTATTATTTATAATTCTTGTAGTTCTTCAATAATAGAGCTTCCAAAAAAACTAAAGAATAAAACTTTTATATCTATTTTCAATAAAGATAATAAGTTTTACTCCCTTTGTGGAGAAGAAACTTATTTTACGAAAATAGTTACTAAAGACAATGACTTATCGATAGATTTAATGGAGAAAGAATATTTATTCATAGAAAAAATAGAAATTATTGATAAAGGTTATAAAATGTATTTTACAGATAAAAACTTTTATTATAAGGTAACAGCTATAAATGAAGAAATATTAAAATGGGAGTATATTAATAATAATGTAATCGAGGATGATTTTACATATTACGTAATTGATGCTAACAATCTCAAAAACCTTCCTAAACCTAATTGTATAGATTGTTTTGGAGAAGAAGATTGCAAAACATTAACAAGTAAAGAAATAAAAATGCTTAACGCAACATGGAAGTTAAATTGCACAAAAGATTTTCAAGGAATAACAGGGTTAAGTCCAATTTCTGAATTTTATGTTAACTTTATATTCTCAGATAATCAAAGAGCAAGAATCACGGCTAAAGTAACTAAAAGTTTAAAACAAGAAAAACTATACAATTTAAAATATGATAGGCTAACAGGGCTTACTCGAGCTAATACAAACTTAAGCTGGTACAATTTTTCAAAAGATAGTATTATAGCAAAAATTCATTTGAAAAATAATAATGAATTGGAATTTACTTGGAAAGGATTTTACAATATAAAAACCAAAAAACTAGAATCAAAAAGTTATGTATTTAATAGTAATTACACCAAACCCTTAATTTTAAAGAAATGTAGTAATTGAAATAACTAAAAATTTATATAATCAGTAATTACGATTAAAGTCTTCAAAAAAATATTTACTTATTAGTTTATATATAGTTCTTGTAAAAACAAAAAAAAAGACTCTTACCCAACGGATCAAGCAGTTATTAAATCGGTATATTTAGCTTTAAGAGAAAGCACTAAAAAATGGACCATGCCTATTAGAAATTGGGGACTTATACTAAACCAATTTTTAGCTATATTTGAAAACAGGATTAGGATATAAATAACCTAACCCTGAAATTTTGAACTTACACACTTTTTAGGATAGTGTCACTGATTGATTCTTAGACACTAATCCATATCTTAACAACCCGTTCTTCTTTCAACTTTTTAAGTAAACTCATCAACTTTTTGTTATATGGGTATTTACACACACTTTTAACTTTAGACTTAAGTATCATTTATATGTTCCCTATTTTATACTATAATAAGTAATCTTTATATATCGAGCATTTTACGGTTTTTACCTTATAAAGTGTAATGAAAATCCTTAGCATTTTTTTAGTATAAATTTATTTATTTGTAACAGATAGACTCTAAGTAATTGTAGTGAATAAATTTTAGGGAATTTATTCTAATACTTAAAAGAAAACACCTGAACAATAGTAGGGTGTTTTTTTATTTTAAATAGTAAATCCCTAGAAGTAAAAGTTCTTAAATAAAATAAATTTATAGCTTAGCAAAAAAAACAGTCTATTGGCTACTATTTTCATGTTATACGTTATTCAAAACGCAAGAAAATGCAACAGTTATACAAGCACATAAATCAATACACTAAAATTAATAAAGAAGATTTTAATACAGTAAGTTCGTATTTTGACCTGAAATCTCTTAACAAAAAAGAAATTATTTATCATTCAAGACAAAATAATTTAGAGCATTATTTTGTCCTTAGTGGTTGCTTGCATATGTATCATATTAATAAATCTGGCGTTGAGCAAACATTACAATTCGCTATTAAAAATTGGTGGATTACAGATTATTTAGCTTTTCAGAAAAACACAAACTCGGCGTTTTATATACAAGCAGTTAAGCCAACAACAATACTTAAAATAAGTTTTGAAAAACAAACAGAATTATTTTCACAATTTCCACAAATAGAAACCTATTTTAGAAACATTTATCAAATTGCTTATGGTGCTGCCATGATACGAATGAAACATATATTCACTTACTCAAAAGAAGAGATCTATTTAAATTTTCGAAATGATTTCCCAGATTTTGTTAATAATGTACCTCAATATTTACTAGCTTCTTTTCTGGGACTTTCTCCTGAATATGTTAGCAAAATAAGACGGAAAGAAATTTCTTGAACGGGTTCTATTTTATCGTCCATCAATAGACGTAATTTTGTTCCATCTACTACTATTTTAAAAATGAAACAAAAACACAGAATCAAAAACAACATTATGAAAAAAAACATAATTGCTTTATTAACCCTAACAATCATTAGTACTGGTTGCAAAACAGACAAAACAAACAACAAAAAAAACACAAATACTCAAACAACAATAAAAATAGATACACTTACAAAACACTTAAAACCTTTTAACGCCAATTTACCCACAATAGGCCTCTTAATCTTTAATGGTGTTTTACAAAGTGAAGTCATTGCAACCTCAGACGTTTTTGCTAAGCCGAGTAAAAACGGAAAACAACTTTTTAACGTCATCACAATTGCAGAAACAACTCTCCCTATTATAACCGAAGAAGGCATTAAAATACTACCAAACTATACCTTTAAAAATAGTCCAAATGTAACAGCTTTATTTGTACCAAGTGCTTACGATATGTATGCTCAAGTACATAACGATAAAATGATAACTTTTATCAAAGAAAAAAATAAAGAAACAAAATATACTGTGAGTAATTGTGCTGGCGCACAACTTATCGGGAAATCTGGAATTGCTGATGGACACAAAATTGTAACATGGATAGGCGGTGGTAAACAATTACAAAAAAATTACCCTAAATTAAAAGTACAAAACGATAGTTTAGTCACTTTCATAGAAGATGGAAAATTTAGCTCATCTAATGGAAATCTTGCTAGTTATATTTCTGCATTAAATCTCCTTGAAAAAATGACAAGCCTTGATCACAGAAAGTTCGTAGAAAGTTACTTATATCTCGATCGTCTCCAAAATTGGAAAAAATAATCATTAAAAAATATCAAAAAAAAGAGAACACTTCTATAAAGCCTTTTTCTCTTTTTCCGTTTCAATAATCTATTTTTAGGCCTTTATTTTATTACTCTAAATATTTAAACTAACATTATATAATCTCCTCTACTAACACGACACCTAAGTCAGTTTAGCCTATAATACGCTACTTCTTAATAAACAAAAATCTAAGATTTCGCTTCTTAATTCTAATTAAAAAAACTCATACTAAGCTCTATAAGCATACTAATTAAAGCATCGCATTTAAACATGAATAATCCTTTAAAAAAGAATTGTTCCCACATTTATTTTTGTAAGGGACTTATAAATCTTGTGACCAACCTTAAAATTAATTCACTTAAAATATTTAAAAATGACAAAGTTTAAATTATCCTCATTGCTTCTTATTGGAGCTCTTGTATTAACTAGCTGTTCTAGTGACGATGAATCTATTATCACCACACCGCCACCTCCTGTTAATTACTTCCCATTAAGCCTAAATAGTCAAACTGGTTTTGATGTCTCACAAATTAACGCCGAGACTGAAACAACACTAAATGGACAAGATATTATTTCTGTAGTTTCCGAAAGTGATTCAAATTACACATTAGATTTAAATAATACAGGTGATGTTTCTGGTATTACAAGCAAACTACTTACAAGTGGAACACTTTCTACAAGCAACAATGTACTGACTTCAAAATCTGGCAACCTAACACTTCCGGTTACAGGGTTTGGCGACGTCCCTTTACCTTACAATGAATTAATTTTATTTGATTCTAACATGAATAGCAACACCGACTTAACCTCTATTGAGGGGACTTTAGATTTAGCTCTTGGAGATGAATTTTCTCCTTTTAATGGCCACCCTATTACTGTAGACTACACCATAACAACAACTCAATTAGACAATCTAGACTCCTATACAGTAAATGGGGAGACGTATACTAATGTAACCTCTGCTAAAATAACCCTTAACTTTGGAGTACATGCATTATTTGCAGAAAACCAAATGAATTATATAATTGACGCTCAAGATGCGCTTACTATTAATTATTTCTACGCAAACAACATTGGTTTAATTAATGCAAAAGCAAACTATGAGCTAAACTTTAATACAGAGACTATTAATATTTTACAAAATTTTGGAGTTGATTTAAGTAGCATCCCAGTTTCAACTGTATTTACAAACACTCAAACGCTAATAAATAACAATTAAAATTCTGACTTAATTTTTAATATAAAAAACCGACTCTATATCTAGAATCGGTTTTTTATAATTTAAATATTTTAAGCGTTTTATTATTAATTTAATTAAACGATCTCTGCACTTAATCCTGCTGCTAATAATTTTGAACAACGCGGTCTTAAATCTTTAATATCGCCAGTTTTAACGGTACATTTCCCTTTGTAATGTACTAAAATAGAACATTGCTCTGCCTGTTCAGGGGTATGATCGCATGCATTAACCAACATATCTATGACATAATCAAAAGTATTAACATCATCATTATACAAAACAATCTCGTTATTCTTTTTTTCTTTAGTTGAAACTTCTACTTTCTCTAAAATTTTTTCCTTTGTGCTCATCTTCATTGAAATTACAGTACAAAATTAACCCTTTTCAGTAATTAATAAAAATAAAAAGAGCACCAGTGGCACTCTCTCTATTAACAATACTAATTTTATAGCAATATTAACTAGTACAAGTACTCTAATGCTGTTACATCATTATTATTAAACTCTCCATCTACACCAGAGTGAAAACAAGCCAACATTAAAGAGGTTGGGTCATATCCACTTGGAGTTCCTGGAATCGGGTTAGCTCCTATACTTCCAACACTTTCTGGAGCTTGACCACAACTCTGTCTAGAGAACCAATCTGAATGTCTAAAACCTACAGAGTGCCCTATTTCATGAGTAATAACATGCTCTACAACATTTGTGTTATAATTTTCTAAACCATAAATTTGCACAAACTTGTGAGGGGCTCCATTACTTGGAAAACCTGCAACTCCTCCTGCTCCAGATTGGTTTGGGTTATGATAAACAACCATATCTTTAGATTCGTAGTCTGTACCAAAAGTTAAGTTAAAAGAAATAGAAATATCTAATCTATTATAATTATTTACCGCCCATTGCAAAGCTTCTTGTTCTTTATCTGAAAGACCTTGACCACTTCCTCCTGTATAACCAATAATATCGATTACCATACCTTGATTTACAAGAGCATGTGTACTATAATTTTTACTACTTACATCATTAGCCGTGCTTAGCTCCATTATCTGTTTTTCAGACAATAGAATATCACCTTCGACTTCGTACATTTCTTGAGAAGTCCCATCGGGAAGTAAAAAATCTACTTTTTTAACTCCATTTGTATTTATATAAAATGCTTTTAATTTATTTAATATTGTTTCTGAAATTTCATTTTGGCTTATCGCTATTTCATTAGCCTCATCTACAGATTGAGAATTATCTAACTCTTCTTTTTGACACGATTGTAAGCAGAACGAAAAGGAAAGCGCTGCCAGTAATGTTATTTTAATATTTTTCATGTATTCTTTATTTTTTTAATAAGTTTTGGGTTATAATTAAAGCTTACGTAAACAATAAACATAGGTTATTTAGAGCGAGGACTTAAGCCAGCACTCACTCTACTTTACCTATAGAATTCAAATAAATTTATCTGGTTCAAAAATAATATATTTTAAATTGACGAATTACGGCTTTTGCCGTAATTCCCCTTATTTATTGAGAATTATTAAATAATTGTATTAAAATTAAAAGAAAAATACGCCGAAACAACATTTTAATATCATGACATTCAGCAGTTTCGTTTTGGTATTATTACCCGTCCTAAATTATTAAGCAAGCCTAAACTTTATGATAATTATTTAATTCCTATGGAAACATTCAGAAAAAAGAAAGAGTGCATATCCCAAAATAGCACCCTTCCCATATTATTAATTTAAATTGACGTAGCTAGTATTAATACAAGTATTCCAATGCGATAACATCATTAACATTAAATTCTCCATTTACTCCAGCGTTAAAACAAGCCAGCATAATAGAGGTTGGGTCATATCCATTTGGAGTTCCAGGAATTGGGTTTGCTCCTATAGTTCCAACACCTTCGCTTACATTTTGTCCGCAACTTTGTCTAGAGAACCAATCGGTATGCCTAAATCCTACACAATGGCCAATTTCATGTGTAATCACATGTTCTATCACATTAATATTAAACCCCTGCAAACCAAATATTTGTATAAATTTATACGGTAATCCGTTACTAGGAAATCCAGCAACGCCACCTGATCCAGATTGGTTTGGATTACGGTATACTACCATATCTAATGGCTCGTAATTTGTTCCAAATGTTAAATTAAAAGAAATAGAAATGTTTAATGCATTATAATTACTTACTGCCATTTGTAAGGCTGATTGCTCATTTACAGAGAGGCCTAAACCTCCGCCTCCAGTGTATCCAATAATATCTATTACAGTCCCTTGATTTACTAGTGCATTAGTACTATAATTTTTATCATCTATATCTACTTTCAACCCCATTATTTGGTCTTCAGACATCACAATATCATCTTCGATCAAATACATTTCTTGAGTAGATCTATCTGGAAGTAAAAAATCTACTTTTTTAATTCCTTCGGTATTCATATAAAACTCTGCTAATTTATTTATTATTGCTTTGGGAACTTCATTTTGAGTGACTTCTACCTTATTGGTATTTTCTTGAGATTGTACGTCATTCAATTCTTCTTTTTCACAAGATAAGAAGCCTAAAGAAAAAGAAATAATGAGCAATACTATTTTAATATTTTTCATCGTTCGAGGGTTTTTTAAGTTAAAAAGATTGCCTGTAGATGCTCTATTAAATTAATAGAGAGTCAAAACAGTTAATGCAAAGAATTGTGTCTGTATATACCCGGCTTCGCCTATAAAAAATTAAAATAAATTTATTTACACAAATATAATGTATTAAAAATCAAGTAGTTACGGTAAAAACCGTAATATCCAGATATAATAAGGGAAAAATATTTATTTTGTGATTTTAATCTTACATAAATGTTAAGTGTAACGACGCCCAATTGTTTCGCTCTAACTTTGTTGTGAGTGACAGTTTATATTTATTTGCTTCCTCCAAAATTAACGGAATATCATTATCATAGAATCCGCTTAAAAACAAACGCCCTCCTTTATTTAAGCTACTGGCGTAAACGTTTATATCCTTTAATAAAATATTGCGATTAATATTCGCTATAATGATATCATATTTTTTCTCTTTCAATAAACGAGCATCTCCTTCTAATACTGTAATATGAGGGACATTATTTCGCTCTACATTTTCTAGACTATTAATATAGCACCAATTGTCTATATCTATAGCCTCTATAGATTTGGCGCCTTTCATTGCCGCTAAAATAGCCAGTACTCCTGTACCACAGCCCATATCAAGAACAGATTGTCCTTCCATATTATTTTTAAGAAGGTGCTGAATCATCATATGGGTCGTCTCATGATGCCCTGTTCCAAAACTCATTTTAGGCTCTATAACAATGTCGTATTCAGTTTCTGGCTTGTCATGAAAAGGCGCACGAACAGAACATAAATGATCTACTATAATAGGATTAAAATTCTTTTCCCATTCCGCATTCCAGTTCACTTGTTCGATCTCTTCAAAAGTATAGCTGATTTCAAATTCATCTGATTTCAAAATTTGTACATCTTCCAGAAGACTTACCTCCCATTCATCCTTTTGAATATACGCTGTAACCCCTTCTTCTGTTTCTACAAAACTTTCAAAACCAGCATATCCTAATTCTGCGATTAATATTTCTACGGCTGGCTCTATAGGTTTTACTTTGAAATAATATCCTATGTATATTGTATTTGACATCTTTTTAAATTTTCTTTTTTACTTTAGCATTTAGATCTATTGTACTCTATTTTTTAAAAAGCATTTACAATTTCAAAAAAATCGGATGCCTTTAAAGCTGCGCCTCCTATTAAGCCACCATCTACATCTGGTTTAGAAAAAATCTCTTTAGCATTTCCTGGTTTTACACTACCTCCATACAATATTGAAATGGCATTAGAAACCCCTTTATTATATCTTTCAGATAATGTGTGCCTTATAAATTGGTGCATCTCTTGAGCTTGTTCTGGACTAGCTGTTTCTCCTGTTCCTATTGCCCAAACAGGCTCATATGCTAAAACGATATTTTTAAAGGCTGAAGCCTCTAAATGAAATAATGCATTGGCAATTTGACGACTCACTACTGTTTCTTGCTTCTCAGATTTTCTGTCTGCTAATTCTTCTCCGAAACAAAAAATAACACGCATGTCATTAGCCAAAGCGGCATCTACTTTTTTTGCTAATAACGCATCGGTTTCATTAAAATAAGCACGTCGCTCACTATGACCTAGAATAATCGTTTTTACACCTATACTTTTTAACATTGATGCACTTATTTCACCAGTATAAGCTCCATGTTCTGCAAAATGCATATTTTGTGCAATAACTTCAATATTCGTATTGTTTAAAGCATTGATCCCTGCGTGTAAATTAGTAAATACTGGTGCGATCATTACTTCTGCATCCGAGGATTGTTTTTCATTTTTCAGTGCTGAAATTAACGCTTCTGTTTGCGCCAAATCCATATTCATTTTCCAATTTCCTGCGACTATATTTTTTCTCATAATATTATTGTAATCTTTCTAAAAACAGAAAGGTTCTTATTTTAGTTTAAGTGCTCTTTTATTTTTTCATCATCAGCCTTTTCCGCCTTAAAAACAGCTATTGATCCTGTTTTATCAACCACTAAATATCGTGGAATCCAATCTAAATTTAAAAACATTCCAAAAGCACCTTTCCATCCAGATTGCATATAAAAGTGCTCGCCTATTATGTTCCGCTTTTTAATTCCTTTTTTCCATGATTTATCTTTCTTATCCAGAGATAAAAAAAGAAATACGACCTCTGGATATTCTGCTTGAAGTTTTTTAACCGTTGCCAGTCCTTTAATACAATCGCGGCACCAAGAAGCCCATACATCTATAAAAATTATTTTCCCTTCGTACTGCTTTATAATCGTTTTAAAAGCAACTTGTTCTCCTTCTAAATTAACAAAAACATCTTGCAATGCTGCTGGTGTAAATTGAGTTGTGGTCTCTTGCGCTAAACCGTTAAAAAAATTTAATAGAAAGACTAAAATGAGGCTTATTTTTTTCATTTATAATGTTGTTTTTATTATTAATATCGCTTTGTTTATCAAAAATTTATTGCAATTTCACTTTAGGATCTAACCAAACGTAAATAAGGTCTACAAAAATATTGATTATTATAAAGAGTAAAGCAATAATTAATACAGATCCCATAATAACGGGTAAGTCTAAAGTATTCAAAGCATTTACGATCTCTTTTCCAAGGCCATTCCATCCAAAAATGTATTCTACAAAAACAGCACCTGCAAGCATAGAAGCAAACCAGCCTGAAATTGCTGTTATTACAGGATTCATTGCATTTTTAATCGCGTGTTTTCTTATAATCTGAAACTCGCTTAAGCCCTTTGCTCGCGCTGTTCTTATATAATCTTGATTAAGCACTTCTAATAAAGAATTTCGCATTAATTGAATGATTACAGCCAGTGGCCGAATACCTAAAACTATTGCTGGTAAAATTAAATTTTTCCATTGTATACGCATGGTTTCTCCAAAATCATCTAATTCGTAAAGGCTACCTGTCATTTCCAAATGGGTATACCTATGTAAAATAAAACCAAATAACCATGCGAATAATATCGCACTGAAGAAAGAGGGAATACTCATCCCAGCCGTACTTAGTACTTGTATACTCTTATCGAAAAAAGTGTCTTTTTTTAATGCTGAAACAATACCTAGGGAGAGCCCTAAAACAATTGCTATTAGGATTGCTGAAACTGCTAAAACAAAGGTATTGGGCAACGTTTCCATTAATACTTCACTGACCTTCTTTCCTTGTTTGGTAAAAGATTCTCTTAAGTAGGGAAGCTTAAAAACTGTTGTTGTATTGCCTATTGTAAATAAACGAACTGCGGCGTACTTTTTACCACTTAAATAAGTATAATCCTCTGTGATTTCCGAATGGAATGAAATAGGAGATAAATCGTTCAAGTAATACAAATATTGAATTCCAACAGATTTATCAAAACCATACTTTTTATTAATAATTTCTAATTGTTTTGTATCAACATTTTGACCTAGCATCATTTCGGCAGGATCTCCTGGCAGCACGCTAAATAACAAAAATATAACCGTTACCACTCCAAATAATGTGAGCAGAGCGTATAATCCTTTATTTATAAAATAGGCTATCAGTGTTTTATTTCTTTAATGTAATTTTTATTATAGAATCTACCTCAGTCATCTTAATTTCACGTAATGCCATCGTGTCTTTTATCACGTTAGTAGCTTCAATATCTTCCGCTTTTAAAGCATCTACAGCCTCCTGGGTTGCCAGTACATCATCAATATAATAAAATACCTTTTCAGTAACTATTGGTTCTGTTTTTTTCTTACGTTCTACTTCTGGTAATTCTAATGCCTCAACATCATTAAAATGTAATTTTTGAATAATCGTTCCTTTTTGTAACTTTAAAACTCCTGGATTAGAGCGTACGATTGTTTTTAAAGCAGTCTCATCACAAAAATAAAAATCAAAATTCAATTTATAAGCCGCTCTATACTCTGCGACTTCTTCTGGTCCTGTTGCCGTTAGCCCAATAACTTCATAGCCATTTTTATAAGCTCTATCGGCAACTTCTGCTATAACTTTCAAGCCTTTGGCTTCTGCTTTATTTAAATTATAAGCAACGATAACGATTAAATTATCTTCTAATAATAACGTTTCTGTAAAATCTTCACCATCTTTCTCTATAGAAAAATCATGAATTGGAGCTTCATAGCCTTCTTCTACAATATCTACCGCTACGCCAACATATTCTCCATTTACTGTTGGATAGCTCCCATCGGTAACAAAATCTTGCATTTCTCCATTAACATTAAATGTCCAAGTAAATTCTTGTACAGCTTTAGGAGCATCTTCTGGCACTGTCATATTATCAATAATATTATCGCCTACTTTATAAGGTCTAAAGTCTTTAGATGGTAAATGCATTAAAACGTGGTATGCAAACCATAGGCAAGCAATAAAACTTAACAAGGAAATGACTGTTGTTATAAATTTCCCTAAGAGGGGTTTAATATGTTTCATTCCAAAAAACAATATCAAAATAAAAAACAACAGAATAATGTCTTTAGTAAAACTCTCCCATGGCGTTAATTTTAAGGCATCGCCAAAACAACCACAATCTTTTACTTTATCAAAATAAGCGGAATAGAATGTTAAAAATGTAAAAAACACAATCATTAACAACAAGCTCCAAACGGTAAATTTATGTTTATATCCTATAAGCAGAAAGACTCCTAATAGCACTTCAAAGATCACTACGAATATAGAAATCCCCAATGCATAAGGCGTAAAAAATGGCAGGTCTAAAACTGTAGGACCAAAATACTCTTCAAGTTTAAAAGCAAAACCTATGGGGTCATTCAATTTTATTAACCCTGAAATAATAAATAATACGCCTACAAATATGCGGCTAAATCCTACTAATATTTTCATAAAATCTTATTTTAATTGATTTAAAAACGCTCTCGGAGACACACAGCTCCAAATGGGTTTCTTAGTCTTCTTTATTTAAATGAATTAAAGCAAAAATGGCATAATTAATCATATCTTGATAATTAGCATCTATACCTTCACTAACAATTGTTTTTCCTGAATTATCTTCAATTTGTTTCACTCGCAACAATTTTTGTAAAATCAAATCAGTTAAAGAACTTACACGCATATCTCTCCAAGCTTCACCATAGTCATGGTTTTTATCTTGCATTAATTGCTTTGTAATGCCTATCTTTTCATTATATAATACAATTGCTTCCTCGGTTGATAAATCGGGCTGCTCTACAACGCCTTTTTCTAATTGAATTAACGCCATAATACAGTAATTAATAATGCCTACAAATTCACTTTGTTCGCCTTCATCTACTTTCCTAACATCATTCTGCTGTAAACTTCGAATACGTTGCGCTTTTATAAAAATTTGATCGGTTAATGAAGGCAGTCGTAAAATACGCCAAGCACTTCCATAATCTTTCATTTTATTAATAAATAAACTACGACAACTATTTATAACAGCATCATATTGTTTTGATGTATCTTGCATAAAATTGAATGAATTTTGCGTAAATTTCGCTTAATTTTTTGAAAAGTTCAAAGTTTATGGTTTAAAGTTTTAAAAGCTTAAACAAACAACTCCTTTAATACTACAAATGACACTAAATTGTAACGGAAATATCGTTGACTTAAGTAGTCCCAAAATTATGGGCATTCTTAATCTTACCCCAGATTCCTTTTATGATGGCGGCCGCTATAAAGAGGAAACCTCCATTATAAAACAAGTTGAAAAAATGCTAAACGAAGGTGCTACCTTTATAGACGTAGGCGCCTATAGCTCTAAACCTAATGCTAAAGTTATTTCTGAAGCCGAAGAGTTACAACGCATACTGCCTATTGTAAACCGTTTAATTCATAGCTTTCCTAACATTATTATCTCGATAGATACTTTTAGAAGCACGATTGCAAAAGCCTGTATTAATGCTGGTGCTGCTATGATTAATGATATCTCCGCAGGGCAATTGGATGTCAAAATGCTGGAAACCGTAGCGCATTTAAACGTCCCTTATATCATGATGCACATGAGAGGCACACCACAAACAATGCAAACCCAAACAGATTATAAGAATATTTTAAAAGAAGTGCTCTTTTATTTTTCCCAGCGAATGACACAAGCAAAACAACTTGGTATTAAAGATATTGTTATAGATCCCGGATTTGGTTTTTCAAAAACACTAGAGCAGAATTTCGAATTATTAAGCCTCTTGGAAGGTTTTAATATTACAGACACGCCACTATTGGTTGGTATTTCAAGAAAATCAATGATTTATAAATCATTGCATTCAACACCCAACGACGCATTAAATGGCACCACAGCCCTAAACATGGTTGCTTTACAAAAAAAAGCGAACATCTTACGTGTTCACGATGTAAAGGAAGCCATGGAGTGTATCACTTTATATAATAGACTTAACGCATGAGACCTTTTATAATTATCCTTTTTACGATTCTATTAAGTGCATGTAGTCATAATAAATCAGTACACCTTCCTGCTATAGCACAAGCAAACATAACAAAAGTTCTCGATGTTTCTCCAGCATATCTTTTTTACGACGAAACTAAAGAAGATAGTATAGAATTAAATAGAAAAAATTTAATTATTTCTACGAATTGGCTCATCAATGTAGATAAACGCCTTACCCTAAAACAAGCGATCCCTAGTATTATAAAACTTCAGGAGAAAAAACGCAATGCTAAAATGCATAAAAACAAAAAAGCAAAAAACTACTTCACTTGTAATGATACAACGATTAAAAACCTAGGGTTTATAGACTTTACAGATATTATTTACACTAGAGAAAGAACAATAGCCCCCACTCCAAGTCTAGAGGTTTACCAATTACACTTCTTTAACACTAAAACGATTCAAATCACACAGCCTAACAACACCATTTTAAATATGGGAACAGCCAACTTGAGCGCTTTTCTTAAAATTCAAAATGCGTCATCTAAAAAAAAGAAAACACTCAATCTAAGCTTTAATGAAAATTTGACTTTTCAAGAATACATTACCATAAAATCTAAATTATCGAAATTAAATATAGATAATTTAGTATTTAGTAAAAATGAACTTATCTTTAATTAATTTTTAATTTTACTGAAACACTTTTCTTTTGAAAGAACTATTCGACAACATTTTAAATTTTAGCTGGATAGACATTGCCGATGTCGTATTAGTTGCCTTATTACTCTATTACGTTTATAAATTGGTTAGAGGAACTGTAGCTATAAATATTTTTATAGGAATTGTTATTATTTATGTAATTTGGAAAATCACGGAAGCATTACAAATGCAGCTTTTAAGTAATATTCTTGGTGGTTTTATTAGTGTTGGGATGTTTGCTTTAATTGTTGTATTTCAACAAGAGCTACGAAAGTTCCTTTTAATGATTGGCTCTACGAATATAGGAAGCAGACGTAAATTTTTAAACCATTTAAAATTCTTAAAAACTGAAGGCTTATCTGCTATAGACATAGACACCATTATTGCGGCTTGCATTAAAATGGGGGCTTCTAAAACGGGTGCATTAATAGTCTTAGAGCGTAGTAACAGCCTTGATTTCCTGGTAGATACAGGAGACGAAATGAATATAAAGGTCACACAGCCTATTATAGAAAGTATTTTTTTTAAAAATAGTCCTTTACACGATGGCGCAATTATTATTGAAAATGATATTGTAAAAGCCACCCGTGTTATTCTCCCTGTAAATAACGAAAAAACAATACCACAACGTTTTGGATTACGACATAGAGCTGCAGTTGGTATTACTGAAAGAACAGATGCAATAGCCATTGTTGTTAGTGAAGAGACAGGACAATTATCATGCTTTAAAGACGGCGAGTTTATGCCTTTTAAAAACACCTCAGAACTTATTGAACGTATTAAAAAAGACTTGGATTAAACCAAAAGTTTAACCGCATATTCTTTTCACAATCTTTTATAGTTGTTGAATTACCCTAGCTTACCTTAAGCTACATCAACTTTTAGAAACTGAACCTCGTATAAGTTTTTGTAATAACCATTTTCATTTTTAAGCAATTCATTATGTGTGCCTTGCTCTACTATCTGTCCAGCATCCATCACTATAATTTTATCTGCTTTTTGTATGGTTGCTAACCTATGAGCAATAACTATAGAGGTGCGTCCTTTGGTAATTTTATCGGTAGCGTTTTGTATTAACTGCTCCGAATACGAATCTACCGAGGAAGTCGCTTCATCTAAGATTAAAATCCCTGGGTTAGTCACATAAGCCCTTAAAAAAGAGATGAGTTGGCGTTGCCCAGAAGACAACATAACACCGCGTTCCTTCACATTGTAATGATAGCCTTTAGGTAAACGCATTATAAACTCATCTATGCCTATATCTTTAGCGGCTTGTCGCACTTCTGCTTCTGTTATCTTTGGATTGTTTAATGTTATATTATTAAGAATCGTATCGGCGAATAAGAATACATCTTGCAAAACCACAGCAATTTGATTACGTAAAGCTGGAAGTGAAACCTTTTTTATATCCATTCCATCTATAGAAATGCACCCGCCGTTTATTTCATAAAACCGATTTAGCAAATTAATAATTGTAGATTTACCCGCACCAGTAGCTCCTACAATAGCAACCGTCTCTCCTGCTTTTACATTAAAAGAAACCCCTTTTAAGACTTCCTCGTCTTCTACATAACTAAAATGAACATCCTTAAAAACAATAGCGCCGTTAATCGTTGAAATTACTTCTGTACCATCATCATTTATTTGGGAAGTTGTATCAATAACTTTAAATACACGACTAGCTGCAACCATCCCCATTTGAAGGGAACTAAACTTATCGGCAATTTGACGCAATGGTCTAAAGAGTTTTGGAATCATCATTATAAACATAAACAGCTCTCCTACTGTAGCTGTATCATGAATAACAACCATTAATCCTCCAAACCAAACAATTAACCCCGATGTTATGGCGGATAAAAAATCTGCTATTGGAAAAAAAATAGAATTGTACCAAATGGTTTTCAACCATCCTTTTTTATGTCTTTCATTAATCGCTTTAAATTTTTTATATTCGGTCTGTTCTCGGGTAAACAATTGTAATATTTTCATTCCTGTAACACGCTCTTGAACAAAGGAATTCAAATTAGAAACTTCTGTCCTCACATCTTCAAAAGCCTTTTTCATATACTTCTGAAAGATCTTAGTAGCATATACCACAATAGGCATTGTTACAAAAACAATTAAGCTTAATTTCCAATTAATAACAAGCATCATCACACAAATAACCACCATAACCATAATGTCCCTAGAGATCATAAACAGCCCTTGTCCAAAAATATCTGCAATACGCTCCATGTCGCTCACCGCTCTGGTTATTAAAGTTCCAACAGAAGAATTATTATAATACTTCATTTTAAACTTAAGCATATGATTAAATAGCTTCACCCGAATATCTTTTACAACACTCTGTCCCAGCCAAGCGGCATAAAATATAAAAAGAAACTGAAAAATAGTTTCTAGCAACAACATCCCTATCATTAAAAGGATGTAGAATAAAAACCCATCTTCTTTTTTTAGTTTTATATTGTTATCTATCGCATATTTTAAAATATATGGCACAGAAACACTTAATAATGCGATTATTATAACAGCAAAAAGCACTCCAAACAACACTTTTTTGTAAGGCTCTGTAAATTTAAACAACCGCTTAAATAGCTCAAAATCAAATATACTTTCTTTCTTTTTAGTCATATTTGTAGTCTACGATATTACAATCGCTTTAATTTATAATCTTATTTCTTTTGGGTATGTTACCGCTGTTAAATACAATCCGTATGCAGGTACAGAAAACCCTGCTTCACTCCTATTTTTAGACTTAATAATAGTGTGCAAGGCATCGACTTCGTTTTTACCAATCCCAATATTTATTAAGGTGCCAACAATAGCTCTTACCATATTACGCAAAAAACGATCGGCCTGTATTGTAAACTGGAGTTCGTCACCTATTAAGTGCCACTCGGCCTTCATAATATTACAATTATAGGTTTTAACATCTGTATTGGATTTAGAAAAGCATTGAAAATCCTTATAATCAAATAAAATAGCTGTTGCCGCTTTTAGTTTTTCAACATCTAATTTCGGCTTTAAATAGAAAGCTTCCTTATGGGTAAAAACATTTTTTTTCAAAGCGATTCTATATAAATAAGACCGACTCAATGCATCAAAACGAGCGTGTGCTTCTGCCTTCACTTTAAAAAGGGATTGAATAGCAATATCTTTAGGTAAAAAAGAATTTAATTTATATTTAATCTCATCTGCGTTAAAAACCACATCGGTATCAAAATGAGCATATAGCTGAGTCGCATGCACGCCTGCATCTGTTCTCCCCGCCCCCATAGTTGTAACAGGTGTTTTAAGCATTGTTCTCAATCCTTTTTCTAAAACCTCTTGTACAGAAATAGCATTGGGTTGATTTTGCCAACCATGATAGGCACTACCATTATATGAAAGTTCTATAAAATATCTCAAGTAAAGTACTATTTTTGTTTAAAGAAACACAAATATAATTGTTTTTAATCCTACAAGATACGCTATTAACATAATAAAAAGATTCCCTTTCTTCGAAATATACTCATGAAAAAAATCCTTTTGCTTTCAGACACTCACAGTTATATAGACAATGCTGTGCTTAAATATGTAAAACAAGCAGATGAAGTATGGCATGCAGGAGACATCGGTGATTTAAAAGTCACTGATGCTATAAAAGCATTAAAACCCTTACGGGGCGTTTACGGAAACATTGACGACAGCAAAGCCCGAATAGAGTTTCCCGAGCACAATCGTTTTATGTGTGAAGGTGTAGCAGTATGGATAACGCATATTGGCGGCTACCCTAATAAATATAATCTACGAGTACGTCAAGCTATAGAAAGTAACCCTCCTAATCTTTTTATATCTGGGCATTCACATATTTTAAAGGTTATGCCAGACAAAAAATTAAACCTGCTTCATATGAACCCTGGTGCTATTGGCATACACGGGTTTCATAAAGTAAGAACCATGCTTCGCTTTACTATAAACGGAAAAAAAATAGAAAATCTTGAAGTTATAGAGTTCTCCAGAGAAGCTACTCCTCAATAAAAAAACCCAAAGCTTTCACTTTGGGTTTTTAACGCACTAATACTACTAAGATGATAGGTTTATCGTAATCTATCTACAGATTTTACAAGATCTTCGTCCTTTTTGATGGCCTTATTGGCTAATGCCAATAATACGATAGACACAATAGGAAGAAACATCCCAATACCATTCTCTGAAGCCGAAGCTTCTCCAGGTAAGTTTAGAGATCGATACACAAGTAATCCTAGTAAAATAAAGTTTAATATGATATTAAGTCTTCCCAACATAAATTGAGATTTCCTTTTTTTAAACATAAAAATCGAAACCAATGCTAAAAATGCAGAACCTAGAAACATCCCAAAAACAAGAGGTTCGTCTGCAGCAAATACTTTTACATTCTCATTGGTAATCCAGATATGGAACATATAAATCACCCCACCAGAGACTCCAGCTGCTAATAAAAGATATATTGTTTGTATACGTTGTAACATCTATAATTTTAAAATTTCGAAGTACAAAAATATAGTTTCTTTTATAATTTTAACTCAAAAAAATAAAATAAAGTCGTATTATTGCAATAACAATCTGCAAAGCACACATTTGCAGACGGTTAATTCTTCAAAAATTTCATTATATTTTCTTCGGAAAAATTTCAACTCAATATATTCAATTCAACACTAAATGTTTGAAATCTCACAACTAAAAGAAATGAAGCTTCCTGAATTGCAGGATATAGCAAAAAAACTTAGCATACCTAAGTTTCGTTCATTAAAAAAATTAGATCTAGTATACCAAATACTAGACCATCAAGCTGCTAATCCAAAGGCAGTTGCAGATGTAAAAAAAGAGGACCAGCCTAAAAAGCCTCAAGCCCCTAAAAGAACACGTGTTCAAAAACCTACTCCAGTTGCAGCCCAAAACAAAACCGTTACTGAAAAAAAGCCAACTCAAGAAGCTTTAGATCTTAAAACGGAGGTAACTGCTGAAAAAAACATAGAAAACAAGCCGAAACCAAAGCGTCCGAGAACGAATCAAAAAACGGAAAACAAACCTAAGCTTGAAGAAAATAAAATCGCGTCACAAAAAGCGCCTCAAAAAGTAACTCCGAAGCCAGAACCTAAAGGAGAAACAAAACAGGATCCTAAAAACGAGACTAAAACAAAGGAAAAAGCAGAACCTAGAGAGCAACAACCAAAACCTCAACATAAAAAACCGGTTCACAACCACCAAAATAAAAAAGAGGACAACTCGCAAAACCGTTCTAAAAACAACAACCCTAATAAAAATAAAAACCAAAATAAAGGCAACAACGGGAATAAGGACAATAGAAACCGTTACCGAGAACCAGACTTTGAGTTTGATGCAATTATAGAAAGTGAAGGGGTATTAGATGTTATGCAAGATGGCTATGGCTTTTTACGCTCGTCTGATTACAACTATTTATCCTCTCCCGATGATATTTATGTATCGCAATCTCAAATACGTTTGTTTGGCTTAAAAGTTGGGGATACGGTATTAGGGAACGTTAGACCTCCAAAAGAAGGTGAAAAATATTTCCCTTTAATTAAAGTCACAAAAATTAACGGCCAGAATCCAGATGTGGTAAGAGACAGAGTCTCTTTTGAGCATTTAACACCATTATTCCCAGAAGAGAAATTCAACATTGCAGAAAGGCAAAGTACAATTTCTACCCGTATAATGGATTTATTTGCCCCTATAGGAAAAGGACAACGTGGTATGATTGTTTCTCAACCTAAAACAGGTAAAACAATGCTACTAAAGGATGTTGCCAATGCTATTGCTGCAAACCATCCTGAAGTCTACCAAATGATTCTGTTAATTGATGAACGCCCTGAGGAAGTTACAGACATGCAACGTAATGTTCGTGGTGAAGTGATCGCTTCTACTTTTGATAAAGAAGCCCATGAACACGTAAAGATTGCAAATATTGTACTTGAAAAAGCAAAGCGCTTAGTAGAATGCGGCCATGATGTTGTTATTCTATTAGACTCTATTACCCGTTTGGCAAGAGCATACAACTCTGTACAACCTGCCTCTGGTAAAATATTAAGTGGTGGTGTAGATGCCAATGCTTTACACAAACCCAAACGTTTCTTTGGTGCTGCTCGTAATATAGAAAACGGAGGTTCATTAACCATTATTGCCACTGCACTTACAGAAACTGGTTCTAAAATGGATGAAGTTATTTTTGAAGAGTTTAAAGGAACCGGTAATATGGAACTTCAATTGGATAGAAAAATATCTAACCGTAGAATATTCCCTGCTATAGATCTTACTTCTTCTAGTACCCGTCGCGATGACATTTTATTAGATGCTGTAACGGTGCAACGTATGTGGGTTATGCGAAAATATCTTGCAGATATGAATCCTGTAGAAGCTATGGAATTTATAAACCAACGTTTTAAACAAACGAAAAACAACGAAGAATTCTTAATCTCCATGAACGGTTAAGAGCTACTATTAACAATATAAAAAGCCTTTTTGATTAATATTAAAAAAGGCTTTTTATATTTATACATTCTTTTCTATTTCCCCATTTAAAAAAGAAAAGTTATAATCCCCTCTAATAATAAAATCCGCAGTATAAGCTACGGTGTTTGTAGGATACCATTTTTTCTTAGCTTTATTAATTATAATAAACAAGCCCTCATCATTTCCCAATGCGCAAAAACGCTCAAAATCCCCATCAAATACTGGAATCGATGCCAATTTATTTATACTGTTATAAATAGTTTCTATATTATCTGTTGCTATCGCAATTTCACTTATAGATAAAATAGACTGCGGACTAAATGCAACATCGCTTTCCACACCTACTGCCGCTCTTGCTATAAACTCCATTATATTATCATCTGCATCATAGAAATAAATAGACTTAGCTTCCCATCTTAAAAAATCGGTAACATATTTACCGCTATGAGCGATTGGCATTGTTTTACTTTTCAACCATTTTAAGGCATCATAAATAGCATTGCAAGGAATATTGAAAGCCATATGCGAAGGCTTTACCGCATCTTCTTTATACTGAAACACTAAAACGCTCTTTCCTGCTTTAAAAGCAATCCTATTTAAAGTCTCTGTAATAATTTCAAATCCCAATACTGTTTTATAAAACAACCTTTGTTGCTCAATATTATTGGTAAATAAGGTTATTTCTTTTATATGCATAAGCTTTCTTTAGCTAACATTAAATACTAAAATAGAATCATTTTAATCCTAATCACAAATCACTAGCACATAAACTATGCAAGTCGTTTATTAGGGTTTAATCAAAACTTCCATCAATCGTAGCTAAAGCATAATTTTTTATCGAATTTAGCTTTTTTTATAAAAACCTTTTTACACACACAAAACTAACAAACAATCTATTCAATAATTTTAAATTAAAATGAAAACATCCCTACTCACACTTTTAATTATTATTTTAAGTCTTAAGTCTTATTCTCAAATTTCTTTTAAAAAAGGCTATTACATTGATAATGCAAATCAAAAAACCACTTATTTAATTAAAGATATTGATTGGCAAAGTAGCCCTACTGAATTTAAATATAAATTATTAGAAAATAACCTCCCTAAAAAAGCGACTATAAAAACAATAAAAGAATTTGGTATTTATAATGTTTCAAAAACTCAGGATTATAGTCTGTCCTGAGTTTTTGAAAATCATATAATTTATAACGAAATTAAAGCTTCTTTATAAGTCTATTTTTTCAGTTTTTATTTGGGTGGTATTTTTAAAATTGATAACCCTAAAATTTATTCCTCAATATGTTTAGAGTAACCTCTCCATTTCTCTATACACTGTTGCATGTCTTCAGGAATAGGCGTATCAAAACGCATAAACGTCCCCGTTGTTGGGTGTTCAAAACCTAATGTTTTAGCGTGTAGTGCTTGACGTGGTAATGCCTTAAAACAATTCTCTACAAATTGCTTGTATTTTGTAAAAGTTGTACCTTTTAAAATGCGTTCGCCACCATAACGTTCGTCATTAAAAAGCGTATGTCCTACATGTTTCATATGCACACGTATTTGATGAGTCCGTCCTGTTTCTAATTTACAAGAAACCAATGTTACATAAGTTAAGCGCTCTAAAACATTATAATGCGTCACAGCTGGCTTTCCCTTATCGGCATCCTCTCCAAAATAAACCGTATTTTGCAATCTGTTTTTAGGATGCCTTCCTATATTCCCTTCAATAGTACCGCTTTCGCTATCCATATTCCCCCAAACGATAGCAACATACTCACGTTCACTCGTTTTATCTTTAAATTGTTTAGATAAGTGCGCCATAGCATGTTCCGTTTTGGCAACAACCAACAAGCCACTGGTATCCTTATCTATTCTATGAACTAACCCAGGTCTATCACTTGAGTTTTTGGGTAAATTATCGAAATGATAAATTAAACCATTTATTAACGTTCCAGAATAATTACCATGTCCTGGATGCACGACAATCCCTGCCGGTTTATTTACAACCAAAAGCACATCATCTTCATAAACAATATCTAAAGGCATCGCTTCGCCTACCAGCAGGTTTTCAAATGGTGGGTGCTCAAAAAGCACTTTAATTTGATCTAGGGGTTTTACTTTATAATTAGATTTTACAACTACATTATTTACATATATATTCCCTGCCTTTGCTGCTGCCTGTACTTTATTTCGAGTTGCATTTTCAATAAAATTCATTAAATACTTATCAATGCGTAAGGGTGCTTGCCCTTTATCTACACTAAAAGCATAATGCTCATAAAGTCCATCTTCGTTTTGTTCTGCCATTTGCGACGTGTAATCATCCATTTGTTCTAAAAGTATCCCTATCGTTAATGTCCCCCTGGGCGTTTCCCATTCCCTAATACAACATCTATTTTTGCCGTTTTAGGAAGCATATCGCCTTTTTTAATGCTTTTATTTTTATACAGCATTTTAACTACTTCTTCTTTCCCTAAATAATCTACGTATGTTTTTTTACCAATAACAAAACCTAACGATTCTAATGTTGGTTTTACTTGTCTAAAAGTACGCCCTACTAAATTTGGCACAACAACCTTACGATATCCTGAAGGGTTTAAAGTTAAATAAATCTTACGATTTTCCTTAACTTGCTCTCCTGCTATAGGATCTTGCTCGATTACCGAAAATTTAGGATAATTAGGATTGTAATTTGCCGAATCTTGAATTTCCATCACCAATTTATTATCCTGAAGCTCTATTTTAGCCACCGCTATAGATTTCCCTTTTAAATCTGGAACCGTTTCAAAATCGCCATGATTAGTTGACGTGTTTAGCCATTTTAATATAATAAAACATAATACAGCAATGGCAACTACGGCCAAGGCTAATTGCTTAAAAAAGACTTTACTGGTAATAAACTTAATAATACTCATTCAACAAATTAAAGTTAATAATAAATGGTCTGGCAAATATATAAAAACAAAAAGGTTTTCCTTTTGGAATAAATAAATGATATTTTTACCAAACGTTTATTAGCGTTATTTATTGAGAGCCATTCAATCTAAAGTAAAATGATAAAAAATATTGCCATTATTATGGGTGGGTATTCTAGTGAATATCAAATTTCGCTAAACAGCGGAAATGTTGTTTACGAAACACTAGATCCCTCCAAATACAAAGCCTATCGCATCCATATTTTTCAAAACAAGTGGGTTTATGTAGATGCGAGTGCTAATGAATTCCCTATAGATAAAAATGATTTTTCTGTTACTATAAACAAAACCAAAATCACTTTTGCCTGCGTATTCAATGCCATTCATGGCGCACCTGGAGAAGACGGCGTTATGCAAGCGTATTTTAAGCTTATTAATATGCCACAAACCAGCTGTGGAATGTACCAGTCTGCCTTAACATTTAACAAACGGGACTGTTTAAGTACTTTAAAGCCTTATGGTATTCTAACAGCAAAAAGCTATTATTTAAATTTAGACGATCCTATTAATGAAGAGGAGATTATAAACAAAGTAGGGCTACCGTGTTTTGTTAAAGCTAATAAAGCAGGCAGTAGTTTTGGCATTTCTAAAGTACATAAAAAAGAAGCCCTTAAAAAGGCCATTGCAATAGCCTTTAAAGAAGATGACGAAATTATTATAGAATCCTTTCTAGACGGCACAGAAGTCTCAGTTGGCGTTATAACTTACAACGGTAAAACAAAAGTACTGCCAATTACAGAAATTGTAAGTGATAATGATTTTTTTGATTACGAAGCCAAATACCTTGGCAAGTCTCAAGAAATAACACCAGCAAGGCTAACTAAGAACGAAGAAGACAAAGTAAGTCTTTTAGCTGAGAAAATATATATTATTTTAAAAATGAAAGGCTACTCGCGTAGTGAATTTATTTTTAAAGATGGCGAACCACACTTATTAGAAATAAATACGGTTCCAGGGTTAACCAAAGAGAGTATATTACCACAACAAGCTACAGTTGCAGGAATTTCTATGAGTGATTTATTTAGTAGCGCCATTGAAGAAGCGCTTTCAAACAACGCATTAAATAAATTAGACATTTAGAAAATTAAAAAAGAAACACAGCAGATCTAAAAGCATTTATAAATGCATTATTTTAGGTTTGAAATAAATATTATTGTATGAGACGAGCCATATTTCCAGGGTCATTTGACCCTATTACTCTAGGTCATTACGACATTATTAAACGCGGTGTCACTTTATTCGATGAGATTATTGTTGCCATAGGTGTAAATGCTTCAAAAAAATATATGTTTTCACTAGAAGAACGTATGCAATTTATTAAAGACACCTTTAAAGACGAACCCAAAATTAAGGTCGTTAGTTACAGAGGCTTAACCGTAGATTTTTGCCAAAAAAATGACGTTGAATTTATCCTAAGAGGCTTAAGAAACCCTGCCGATTTCGAATTTGAAAAAGCCATAGCGCATACCAATAGAGATCTCGCACCCATAGAAACCGTTTTCTTATTAACTGCCGCTAAAACATCCTATATTTCATCTTCTATTGTACGCGATGTGATTAGAAATAACGGCGATTACACTAAATTGGTCCCCAAAAGTGTCAAAATAAAATAAACACAAAATAGTTAAACATATACACCATTACAAACGCTTCCTAGTTAAAAAATCCAACTAGGAAGCGTTTCTCTTTATAAAATATTATAATTTATACTCAGAAAGTGCTTTTGTAAATTTTTCTGGATTTGCAGCCAAATGATAACGAGGGTCATCGATAGCTTCAACAATAACTTCTCTAAATTTTGGGCTCGATTTATATAGTAAAGCCTTACAGTCTTCACTTAAATGCTTTAATGTTATTGTTTTCCCTTCAGCTTCATATTTGTTTACCAAATTAAAAATAGCTTCTAACGCAGAGTGGTCACTTATTCTAGACTCTACAAAATCAATTTCTACATTTTCAGGATCTCCTTTAACATCAAATTTTTCATTAAAAGCGATAATACTTCCAAAAAATAAAGGCCCCCATATTTCGTATACTTTAGTCCCATCTTCTTTTATTCGTTTACGCGCTCTAATACGTTTAGCATTCTCCCAAGAAAACACCAATGCGCTAATAATCACGCCAGAAATTACAGCAATTGCTAAATCAAAAATCACAGTTAACGAAGACACTGCAACCAAGACAATAACATCACTAAAAGGAATTTTATTTAAAATACGAAAACTACTCCATGCAAACGTCCCTATTACAACCATAAACATAACACCAACTAGTGCGGCAATTGGCACTTGCTCTATTAAGCCCGAAGCAAACAAAATAAATATCAATAAAGCTAAAGCGGCGACTATTCCAGAAAGTCTACCACGTCCACCGCCTTTTATATTTATTAAAGATTGCCCAATCATAGCACAGCCTCCCATACCTCCAAAGAGTCCTGTTATAATATTTGCGCCCCCTTGAGCCAAACATTCTCTATTCGAATCCCCTCTTGTTTCCGTAAGCTCATCTACTAAGTTTAGAGTCATTAAAGACTCTATCAAACCAATAGCCGCAAGAATTAACGCATAAGGCCCAATAAACGCTAATGTTTCCCAACTAAAAGGGACTTTATTAAATATATCCCATTGAAAACTTGGCAAGCCTCCTTTTAAGCCCTGCACTCTTCCATCACTGCCCTCTACAATAAAAGACTTAACAGTAGCAACTTCCAAATCTCCAAATATTACAATAGCCGAAACCACTAAAATAGCAATCAAGGCTTCTGGTAATTTTTTGGTTAGTTTTGGTAACCCAAACATAATCCCCATTGTTAAAGCAACCAATCCAAACATTAACCAAAACGCTCCATTTGTAAGTAAACCAATCAAAAGTTCATTAAACCAATTTATCATATTTCCCCAAAAAGGAGTATTTTCTGAAACTAATCTAGGGAACATTGCTAGCTGTGAGGTAAAAATAACAATAGCTAAACCATTTACAAAGCCCATCATTACAGGGTGTGGTATGAGTCTCACAAATTTCCCCAGTTTAAAAACACCTGCCAACATTTGAATAAACCCCATTAAAATTACGGTAGCAAATAAATAATACAATCCTAAATTCTCACCATCGACCCCCATAGCATTCCCTTTAGCCACCAATGCAACCATAACCACTGCCAAAGCACCTGTAGCCCCACTTATCATTCCTGGACGACCTCCAAAAACAGAGGTAATTAAACCAATCATAAAGGCGGCATACAATCCCACTAAAGGATCTACTCCTGCCACAAAGGCAAAAGCCACTGCTTCTGGCACAAGTGCAAGAGCCACTGTAATTCCGCTTAAAATATCGTTTTTAGCGTTTGCGGTACGCTTTCTAATAAACTCTGTCATGGGTTTGTTTTTTGAAGCTGCAAAAGTACGGTTAATTAAGAGATAGACAAATGCTTATTATTATATTTGTGCTACACGTATTAGCTAAACTCATTTAACAATGAAAAAAATCCTCCTGTTATTTCTTGTACTTACGGCTACGGCATGTCTTTCAGAAAAAGAAAACACAACTTATGATTTTACTACTATTTTTGAGGCTTCCAACGGAACAGAAACAGCAACCTATGAACAAACTATAACCTTTTATAAAAACTTAGCCAAGGTTTATCCTCAAATTTCAATAAAAAGTATAGGCGCTTCAGACTCCGGAAAACCATTACATATTGTAACCCTAAATAGTGATAAGGTTTTTAATTTTCCTGAACTAAGAAAAAACAAACGTATCATACTAATAAATAATGGGATTCACCCAGGAGAGAGCGACGGTATAGATGCAACAATGTTATTGTATAGAGATATCGCTCAAGGCAAAATAGAAATGCCAAAGCAGACCGTTTTAGTAACTATTCCAATATACAATATAGGCGGAAGCTTAAATAGAAACACGAGTTCGCGAACCAATCAAAATGGCCCCAAAGCTTACGGTTTTAGAGGTAATGCTCGTAACTACGACCTCAATAGAGACTTTATAAAATCGGACACTAAAAATGCGAGAACCTTCGCTCAAATTTTTCATTTAGTAAAACCAGATTTATTTATAGACAATCATGTAAGTAATGGTGCTAATTACCAATACACATTAACACATTTGTTCACCCAACACAATAAATTAGGAGGGGATTTAGGTTCCTATTTACACCGCCAAATGATGCCGCATTTAGAACAAAAACTAGCTGCAAAAAACTGGGATATCACACCTTATGTAAATGTTTTCAATACCGTTCCAGAAAAAGGATTCGCCCAATTTATGGACTCTCCCCGCTACTCCACAGGATATACAACACTATTCAATACCTTAGGCATGATGGTTGAAACACATATGCTAAAACCCTATAAACAAAGAGTTGAAGGTACTTATGAGTTGTTGAAGAGCATGATTGAAATCATTGAAGAAGATGGTGAAACCATTAAAAAGTTAAGTACAAAAAATAGAACGCGTTTCAAAAAAGGCAATACGTATCCTTTAAATTGGAAAGTAGACACAAGTAAAGCAAGTACCTTAAAATTTAAAGGGTTTCAAGGTCAAATGATTCCTAGTGAAATCACCAACACTAATCGCCTAAAATACGATACAGCCAAGCCGTTTACAAAAAACATATTGTATCGAAACTACTTTAAACCTACCGATTCTATCACCATACCTAGCGCTTATATAATTCCTCAAGGCTGGCATAATATTATTGAGTTACTACAATTAAATACTATTGAAATGACACCGCTCAAAAGAGACTCAACGATAACGGTAGAAAGCTATAAAATAGACACTTTTAACAGTAGAAAAACGCCATACGAAGGGCATTATCTTCACTATAATACAACGATAAAAAGAAAGACAAAAACCATGCGTTTCAATGCTGGAGATTTCATTATCCCTACCAATCAAAAAGGTCTACGCTATTTAATAGAAACCTTAGAGCCACAAGCTCCAGATTCTTTTTTTAATTGGAATTTTTTCGATACTATTTTACAGCAAAAAGAAGGGTTTTCTCCTTACGTATGGGAAGATAACGCTAAAGAGTTACTACAGTCAAACAAAGCCTTAAAAACAGCTTTCGAGGCTAAAAAAAATGCGAACGATGCTTTTGCTAAAAATTGGTATGCACAATTAGATTGGTTACACAAACAAAGTAAAAATTATGAAAAAGCACATTTACAATACCCTGTGTATAGAATTAAATAATATTTTAGCATCTACAAAAGTCTCCCTATGAAAAAGATAAGCATCTTCAGTTTTTTAGTTTTAATTTGTTTAACAAGTTGTTCTAAATCACAAAAAGAAAAATTAACATCAAACAATTACGTAACAGAGCCGCATTCCTATGCAAAACCTAATGAGGCAGTAATAACGCATTTAGACTTAAATATTGACGTTAACTTTAATACGAAGCAAATTGAGGGAACAGCAACTTTCAACATTACAAATAATGGCGCTTCCGAAATTGTTTTAGACAGTAAATTTCTAGACATACACAAAGTCCTAGCTGATGGTAAAGAAACCTCTTTTACTCTCGGGGATTTTAACGAACAATTAGGTCAAGCTTTAAAAATCCCAATTACCGAAAATACGAAAACCATTACCATAAACTATAACACAACTCATAAAACGGAAGCCCTACAATGGCTTAGTTCGCAACAAACCGCAGACAAAACAGACCCGTTTTTATTTACGCAAGGACAAGCCATTTTAACACGAACTTGGATTCCTATACAAGACAGTCCGCAAATTAGAATCACCTATAACGCTACGGTTAGGGTTCCGCCTACATTAATGGCGGTGATGAGTGCTCAAAATCCAAAAACAAAAACAGCAGATGGTATTTATCATTTTAAAATGCAGCAAGCCATTTCACCATATTTAATAGCATTAGCTGTAGGAAATATTGAATACAAAGCGATTAGTGATCGTTCTGGGATTTATGCAGAGCATACAATATTAAACAAAGCTTATAATGAGTTTTCTGATATGGAAAAAATGATTACGGCTGCTGAAAACCTTTATGGAAAATATGACTGGGAGCAATTTGATGTTATTGTATTACCGCCAAGTTTTCCTTTTGGCGGCATGGAAAACCCGCGTTTAACATTCGCTACACCAACCGTTATTGCTGGAGACAAAAGCTTAACCTCTCTAATAGCCCATGAATTAGCCCACTCGTGGTCAGGAAACCTTGTAACCAATGCCACTTGGAATGATTTCTGGCTAAACGAAGGCTTTACAGTTTATTTTGAATTACGTATAATGGAAGCTTTATATGGCAAAAAAAGAGCAAATATGCTAGCCTTAATTGGGAGACAGGATCTCGCAGAAGAATTAGAAGGTTTTAAAGATTCTCCAGAAGACACAAAACTAAAACTAGATTTAGAAAACCGCAATCCAGATGACGGGATGAATAGTATTGCTTATGATAAAGGGTATTTATTTTTAAGAACACTAGAAGAAACTGTAGGGAGAGATCAATTTGATCAATTTTTAAAGCATTATTTTAAAGCACATGCTTTTTCAACAATGACTACAGAAGACTTTATAAACGACCTTAACACGAATCTTTTAGAAAAAAACAATATCACATTCAATACCGATGAGTGGATTTACAAACCAGGCGTTCCTAAAAATCAAGCTATAATTGTTTCAGATTCATTTAAAACCGTAGAAAAAATACTCGCACTCTTTTTAAGTAAAAATAAAATTGATCCAACACTAACCAAAGACTGGACAACACAGGAATGGGTTCATTTTATTCACAACTTTCCAAAAAACATCTCTACGGAACAGTTAGCATTAATAGATAAAGCCTTTGATTTAACCCATTCTAAAAACTCATACATTGCTATGGTATGGTTTGAGCAGGCTATAATTCATAACTACAGAGGTAATGCTATAGATGCTAATATTAATACATTCTTAACCGATGTAGGTAGACGTTGGTATGTCTCAACTCTTTTTAAAGCTTACAAAAACAGCAATAAAGTTGAAGAAGCATTAAAAATATATAAAAAAGCGCGTGCAAACTACCATTCAGTAACAGCAAATACCATAGACAAAATGCTAGGTTATAAAGCTGAATAAATCAAATTTCAATATTATTAAGACTAATCGTTAGTCCCTTTTTACAACAACACGTTTATTATATGCCTGTATTTATAAGTTGCCCTTAACTTTAAATACAAGGCATTTTAATTTCAACGCTACAATATTTTATTATAATTAATCCTAAAAAAGTAATTTAATGTTTGCATAAGAATTCTTAAGCGCTACTTCGGTTTCTTCTGCGTTTAACCATTCTACCTTAGTAATCCCTTCATTCTCTTGTGGCCATAGGTTACCATTAAAACTGGTTTGCATCTCAAACCAATAGGTAATTTTTATCTTAAGCTTACCATTACGTTTAAATAAATGATAGGTTGTTTCTAGCAGTTTTGTAATACGTACTCCATTTACTCCTGTTTCTTCTTCAACCTCTCTAATAGCAGTTTCTTCAATAGACTCATTGCCTTCTATTTTTCCTTTTGGTAAGTCCCATTTATCATTACGGTAAATAAATAAAATGTCTTTATTTTCATTATAAACTTTACCTCCTCCAGCAATTACATTAGGGAGTTTTTTAAGAAATTTTTTAAGCATTGTGTCCTCATTATGATGAATTAACTTCACAGACTTAATTTTCTTATTAGATAACGTTTTAACCACGGCATCCATATCAACATCTTTGAGTAGAAAATTTTTAAAATCGGTTTCCTTTTCAACTCTAGTTGTTAGGACAATAGGCTTGTCGTTTACAAAAATATGATACATAGTATTTTATGGCAATGCTTTACAATCGTAAAGCTACCAAAATTAAATAAAATATAAAGCCTTAAAAAAAAAATATTTTTTCATTAATCAACTACTGTATAAAAATAAATTAATGTTTATTTTTGCAACTATGATTTTTGACAAACACATCGCTAGACAAACCGCAAAAGTTTTATTACAAATCAAGGCAATAAAGCTCCAACCCCAAGAGCCGTTTACATGGGCCTCTGGCTGGAAATCCCCTATTTACTGCGACAACCGTATTATCCTATCCTTCCCTCCTATTAGAAATTACATTAGAGAGGAAATGGCTAAATTCATAGAACAACACTATGGCAAACCAGACGCAATTGCAGGTGTAGCTACAGGTGCCATAGGAATAGGTATGCTAGTTGCAGAGCATTTAGGACTCCCTTTTATATATGTTAGGCCAGAAGCAAAAAAGCATGGCCGTCAAAACCAAATAGAAGGTTTTATAGAAAGCGGACAAAATGTAGTCGTTATCGAAGATTTGATAAGCACAGGAAAAAGCAGTCTAAATGCTGTAAAAGCATTAAAAGCAGCAAAAGTAAAAGTAAAAGGAATGCTCGCTATTTTTTCATATGGCTTTGACATAGCAGACCAGAATTTCGCTTCCGAAAATATAGACTTGCACACTCTTGGCAACTACGAGAATTTATTAAAAGAAGCAGTAAATAGCAATTATATTAGTGAGGAACAATTGAAATCCCTCTCGGAATGGAATGACAATCCAAGTCACTGGAACGCTAATTAATAGCACCTTTTAAAACACAATAAAAAAACACGAATGAATTTAGAATCTCCAAAAGTAACAATACAAAAATCGGCTCAAGACGCTTTTAACTTTTTAAGTGATGTAAAAAATTTCGAAAAACTAATGCCTGATAACATTAGTAAATTTGAAGTTTTAGACAACGACAAATTTTTATTTGCTTTAAAAGGCATGCCTGAGATAATCCTAAAGAAAAAGGAACTGACACCTCCAAATAAAATTGTTTTAGGAGCTGCTGGAGGAAAATTAGATTTTGCGTTAACAGGTAACATTACAGAGATCGATGCAACTTCTTGTGAGATTATTTTAACCTTTGAAGGCGAATTTAATGCTATGATGGCAATGATGATTAAGAAACCTATTGGAAAATTTATTGAGACCTTAGCTACAAATATGCAAACCGCTGTTTAATATAATAGAGAGACTTCTTTAAGGCTATATTCTTCTATAATTTCATCCTCTAATTTCACAATAAGATTCCCTAATTCGGAAACCCCCATAATATAACCAGGAAACAAAAAACCTTCACTATTTTTAAATGTTGAAGGTTTATTTTTTCTAAATAATAAAGACTCATACTCTGTTTTTAAACCCTCGAAATCTCCTCCTTCTAAAATTAAAAAATACGATTTTAAACACTCGATAAAAACAGACAATATTTCATCTAAATCAAAGAGTTTCCCATTTAATAATCGCATTGAAGCAGCCTTTGGTAAATGCTCAAAAGACACTTGATTAACATTTAAACCGATACCTATGACAGAAGATGCCATTGTACTTTGTTTTATGACATTCTCTATTAAAACACCACATATCTTTTTATTACCCGACAAAATGTCATTAGGCCATTTTATTGCTAACTTACTTATTTGAAATCGCTCTAAGGTTTTTACCAATGCCAATGTAGTTACAATACTAATATAGAACTGTTGCTCAAACTCTAAGAACGAAACATCCTTAAACACACTAAACGTAAGGTTTTTTGCTTCTTTAGACTCCCAAACAGTTCCCATTTGCCCTTTCCCTTTGGTCTGCCTTTTAGCTGTAACAACAGTAAAATCAGATAAGACTTCATTACTACTCAACCCCTTTAAAAAAGTATTTGTAGAATCGATGGCATCAAGTTTGATTATACGCATAATAATTGGTTATCTTCGTACTATATTTTAAATAAGAAGAAATCTTAATGATTTTTTTAAAGTATAAAGAACCAAAAAATAATAACTTTGCACAAATTAAATCAAGTTAATGGTTAAAAAAGAAACAAATGCAGATGCACTTATAACCACAATTATAAGTGGAATTGAAGATGTAAAAGGAAAAGATATAAATCTTCTCGATCTTAGAGAAATAGAAAATACAGTTTGCGATTATTTTATTATTTGTGAAGGGACTTCAAACACACAAGTAAATGCAATTGTAAATGCCGTCCAGAAAAAAGTGAGTAAAGAGCTCAAAGATAAACCTTGGCACATAGAAGGCGAAGACAATGCAGAATGGGTCCTAATGGACTATGTAAACGTTGTAGTACATGTCTTTCAAAAGCATACTCGTGAATATTATGACATAGAAAGCTTATGGGGAGATGCAAAAACAACATTAATCGAATCAAATTTTTAAACGTATTACATGGCAGATAATAAAAAAAACACGACTCCAAAGAAGTCTAAATTCAACTCTTATTGGATTTATGGAGCTATCTTTATAGCTTTAATCGCAATCTCTATTTTCAACAGTAGTAGTATTGGCGATGAGAGTAAGACCTCGCCTTCTCAGTTTTTTGAATATGTAAAGAACGGAGAGGTAAAAGAAGTTGAAGTGATAAACAAAAAGGTTGCTAGAGTTTATTTAACTGCTGATGCCGAAGGGTTAAAAGTACATGAAAAATCAAAATCAAAATCGATTCCTTTCTCTTCAGAAAAAACGCCTAATTATGTTTTTGAAATAGGAGATTTACAAAACTTTGAAAAAGACTTAAAAATAGCTCAAAGTAAACTCCCTAAAGACAAACAACCTATTTACATTCCAAAAACAGAAGAAAACCCTTGGGGAACCATTATGAGTTTTCTTCCATTCGTTCTTATTATAGGAGTTTGGATTTTTATAATGCGTCGTATGTCTGGCGGTGGTGCTGGCGGTGGCGGTGGCCAAATTTTTAATATTGGAAAATCTAAAGCGAAGCTTTTTGACCAAAATACAGAGGTTAAAACAACCTTTAAAGATGTTGCTGGTTTAGAAGGCGCCAAAGAAGAAGTTCAAGAAGTTGTTGACTTTTTGAAAAACCCTGAAAAATACACTTCCTTAGGAGGAAAAATTCCTAAAGGCGCGTTATTAGTAGGCCCTCCAGGAACAGGAAAAACACTATTAGCAAAAGCTGTTGCTGGTGAAGCTAAAGTTCCTTTTTTCTCTTTATCGGGTTCCGACTTTGTAGAAATGTTTGTTGGTGTTGGAGCATCACGTGTACGTGACCTATTCAAACAAGCTAAAGAAAAATCTCCTGCCATTATTTTTATTGATGAGATTGATGCTATTGGGCGTGCAAGAGGAAAAAACGCAATGTCTGGAAGCAATGATGAACGTGAAAACACATTAAATCAATTATTAACAGAAATGGATGGTTTTGGTACTAATACAAATGTTATTGTATTGGCTGCAACCAATAGAGCTGATATTTTAGACAAAGCCTTAATGCGTGCGGGGCGTTTTGACAGACAAATCTATGTAGATTTACCTAACTTAACAGAAAGACGTGCTATTTTTGAAGTACACCTTAGACCTTTAAAGAAAGCTGAAGGCTTAGATATAGACTTTTTGGCCAAACAAACGCCTGGTTTTTCTGGAGCAGATATAGCTAACTTATGTAACGAAGCCGCATTAATTGCAGCAAGAACAAATAAAAAAGCTGTTGAAAAACAAGACTTTTTAGATGCTGTAGATCGCATTGTAGGTGGATTAGAAAAAAGAAGTAACTTATTCTCTGTTGAAGAGAAAAAAACAATTGCTTACCATGAAGCGGGACATGCGGCCGTTAGTTGGTTTTTAGAACATGCCGATCCCTTAGTTAAAGTAACTATTGTTCCTAGAGGACGCTCTCTTGGCGCTGCATGGTATTTACCTCAAGAAGCTTACATCACACGAACAAATAAATTTTTGGATGAGATCTGTGTAACAATGGGAGGTCGTGCTGCAGAGCAAATCGTTTTCAATCAAATTTCGACTGGTGCTTTAAGTGATTTAGAAAGTGTTACCAAAAAAGCAAAAGCTATGGTTATGATCTATGGCTTGAATGAAAAAGTAGGAAATATTACATATTACGACCCTGCGGGAGAAAGCGGATTCGTAAAACCTTACAGTGAAAAGACAGCTGAATTAATAGATAATGAAATTAAGAATATTATTGAAACTCAGTTTAAACGGGCTTTAGATTTACTACAATCTAAACGTGATGTTCTTGATAAATTAGCAGAAAGACTTATTGAAAGAGAAGTTATTTTTAAAGACGATCTTGAAGAATTATTAGGTAAACGCCCTTTTGATTCTGCAAAACACGAAGAAGAAGAATAGACGCTATTTCATTAAATATACTTAAAAATCTTAAATTAACTCTTTAGTTCGTTTAAGATTTTTTATATTTGATATAGTCCTTAAAAACATAGTTGATAATAGTTATAATCTGAATGAGCCTTTTTAGGAATATTTTTCGCTCTAAGTCTGAAAAAGAAAAGGGGGAAATAAAATCTACTGAGCGAGGTAAATACATGCCTCAAGTCAAACTACCAATAGATGAAAGTTTTACCATAAACTTTAAAGCTAATGGCGGGAAGTTTTTGTATTGCGAAAATTTTGATGAAGTTTTTGATAACCTCTCACAAATTCTAAATGAAAATAATTGGGAAGATAAGCCTGTATTTTTTTACAATAAAAATTTAAAAAACCGTTTTAAGGATTCGAATCTTAAAATTGGTAATTTAAATGAGGCGGTCTATTTTATAACCGCCTGTGAGAACCTTATTGCTAATGATGGTTCCTTATTAATATCTTCCAATCAAATAGCTGAAAAAAGATTGTCCGAATTTCCTGATCACTTCATAGTCTTTGCTACTACGAGTCAAATCGTTACGAATATAGGGGAAGGTTTACGTGAAATTAAAAATAAGAATGCGCAAAAAATACCAACTAATATAACCACTATCAAGCACTTCAAACAAGCAGATGAAAAAGATTTTTTAAGTTATGGTAGTTCTTCAAAAAACTTATATTTGTTACTTTTAGAAGACTTATAGCAAATAAATGAAGGAAACAATCATCAGATCACTTTCAGGCTTACTTTATATTGTATTACTTATTGGATCACTAACCAATGAGCATGCTTTTTTAATACTTTTTTTTATATTTGGTATGATTTGCCTTAAAGAATTTAAAAAGCTAATTGGTTTAAAAAGTGCCATTCCTTACATTATATTTACGCTTTTATATTTTATTTTTGGGTATTGGCAAATTATAATGAATTCAACAGTTGGCTTAGATGAAGCAACTAGAATATTACAAATTATAACTATTTTTGTTCATCTCTTTTTAATAAAAGATCTTTTTTCAGAAAAGACTATTCCACTCTTTGAATCTAAACGTTTTATTTTAACAACATTTTATTTATCCAGTGCTTTTGTGTTTTTAATACTTATAGCAAATTATAAAAATACGTTTAGTCCCAAAATACTGTTAGGCACTTTTATATTAGTCTGGATTAATGATAGTTTTGCCTATTTAGTAGGCAAATCTATAGGGAAACAAAAACTATTTCCGCGTATTTCACCTAAAAAAACAGTGGAAGGTTTTCTAGGAGGTTTATTATTTGCTTGTATTGCTAGTTATTTTATTGCTAACTTTACAAAAACCCTTGATTTTAACAATTGGCTAATTTTAAGTGTTATTATTAGTGTTATCGGTACTATTGGAGATCTAATAGAATCTAAATTTAAGCGACAGGCCAATGTAAAAGATAGTGGTGCGATAATGCCTGGTCATGGAGGTTTGCTAGACCGCTTTGATAGTATTATTTTTGCAGCACCATTTATTTATTTATTCTTAAGAATTTTACAATATGTTTCATAAAGAAGGTTATAAAATAATTACAATCACATTTATACTTGTTATCGCCCTATTTTTAGTGGTAGATAAGTATATTGGTATCGCTTGGTTACAATATTTAATATTTACGACATTAGCGGTATTTTTATTTTTAATTCTTCAATTTTTTAGAAATCCTAAACGTAATACGGTTATAGACCCCAATACAGTAGTATCGCCTGTTGATGGTAAAGTTGTCGTTATTGAAGAAGTTTACGAACCTGAATTTTTTAAAGAAAATCGCTTACAAGTAAGTGTATTTATGTCTCCCATAAATGTACATGTAACGCGTTACCCTGTAGGAGGAAAAATAACATATAGTAAATATCACCCTGGAAAATACTTAGTTGCTTGGCACCCTAAAGCAAGTACAGAAAATGAGCGTACAACTGTAGTTGTAGAAAACGAAAGTTATGGGAGTGTTTTATTTAGACAAATTGCAGGAGCATTAGCAAAACGTATTGTAAACTACGCAAAAGAAGATCAAAACGCTGTACAAGGAAATGATTCTGGGTTTATAAAATTTGGCTCGAGAGTAGATTTATATTTACCATTAGACACAACTATTAAAGTAAAATTGAACGATAAAGTGCGAGGAGGAGAAAGTATTATCGCTCAAAAAAAATAATGACTTCAAAAGAATTAGAAATAGCATTTAATGACGCTGTAAAGCGCATAAACGACCACACAGAGCCGTTCCCTGCGGATTTTTTACTAAGGCTGTATGCTTATTATAAAAAAGCAACCAACAACTATAAAAGGCCAAGCAGTAGAACTCCTATAATAAATGCATTTAAAACAAATGCTTTATTCCAAATTCAGCACATTTCAGAAGATGAGGCTAAGAAAACGTATATAGAATTAGTTAATAATTATTTCCTGTATCGGAAGTAGTAACATTTAGACTTGCTTAAAGCAAAGAATTAACTTCTTAATTTATAACTAAAAATGCCTTGAAGTTTCCCCCAAGGCAAGTTTATTATTTAAATTGTAATTGCTTTTACGCCTAATCCATAACAAATTCTAAAGGTTTACCTGTAGCCCAATTGGGGAAACTAATTCCTAAAAGCGCAGACATTGTTGGGGCAACATCTGTTATTTCTGTTTTAGTTAAAGTCTCACCTTTAGCAATACCATTCCCATAAAATAACAATGGCACATGCGTATCATAATTTAATCCCGATCCATGAGTAGACCCCGTCTTACTATAACTAATAACCGCTGGGGACTTTACAGTAATAATATCTCCAGAACGTTTTTGGTTGTATCCATTTTGTAAGAGCATTTCTATCCCTGTAATAAAAACGCTCTTTTGCATTGTTTCTGCCGAATACACTTTCTCTATATCTTTGTACCCTATTAATTCATTAACAATGGCATCTTCAACGTCATTTAAATCCAAACCTAAAGCAGTAAGGCCATCTTTATTTAAGAAAACCTGATTATTACTTACATTCTCAATGAGTTCTGAAGATTTAAATCGTTGCAACATAAAAGCATTTAATTTTGTTTTAAAATCTTTAGAATTAAAATAACCTGCCGGCACTTTAAGGCTTTGCAAATATGCAGGCACCTCAACAGCTCCATGATCAGATGTTAAGAACACAGTGTACTGTCCTTTTCCTATTTTAGAATCTAATGTATTCAATAACCGCTCAATATCCTTATCTAAACGTAAATAAGTATCTTGAACTTCCTTTGAATTCACACCAAAGTTATGCCCTATATAATCTGTACTTGAATAACTTACCGTTAGCACATCTGTTATTGCATCCTTCCCTAATTGCTCTCCTGTTATTGCAGCAATAGCAAAATCAGTTACAATACTATTGCCATAGGCCGTAGATTTTAAAATATCAAAACCGCCATTGTCTCCTTTTAATGCTTCTAAGTCATAAGGGAATGTTGCTGTTTTCTTACCTTTAAACCCTCCTTCAAAAGTATTCAAGTCGCTTCCACTTTCTGTATAGCTATCTATATCATAAAGTGTATTCCAAACTTTCAAATAACTTTCTGCTGCATCTGAAGCATTGAAATCTTGAACCCATTTTGGCAAATCTTGCATATAGAATGTACTACTTATAAAATGGCCTTCATCCTTCCCATGAAACCAGTAAGCACCATTGGCTATATGACCTGCAGGTAAGATTGCACCTCTATCTTTAATGGACACCCCAATTGTTTTGCCCTGCATTTGTGTAAACATCCTGTTCTCATCAGCAAAACTAGTTGTTTTCATTCTATGTGGTGACATCTTGCCAGCACTAGACGTTGTCCCAACAGGAGTCACGGCTTCATCTCCGGCACAATATACAGATGATTTAATCGTTTTATCATACCAATTATTACCAATGATTCCATGGTATTTAGGAGTCGTTCCTGTATAAATAGAAGCATGTCCTGGACCTGTATACGTTGGAATATAATTATAATGATTGTTTTTACAATTAAATCCGTCATTCATCAGTCGTTTAAAGCCGCCTTCAGAATACTTACTATAAAAACGGGTTAAATAATCATAACGCATTTGATCTACAACAATGCCTACAACTAATTTTGGCTTCTCAGTTATTACGGTTTTTTTTTCATTTGTAGTAGATGATACAACATTACTTTGTGCTTGACAATTGTAGAGCAGTAGTATTAAAACTCCTCTTAAAAGAAAATTCATATTAAATTTATTTTATTTATATATATCAAAAATACATTTTTTAGTTGATCTTAATTTAAAATTAATATTAAATACGTCTCATATTTTTATACTTTAGCAATAATAAATTATCTTATGCAGTACCTACATAATATTGGTGTCTATTTTTTAATGGTTATTGAAATGTTTCGCAAACCGACCAAATGGTCTGTAATGAAACAACTCATATTAAAGGACATTGACGATCTCATTATAGGCTCCTTAGGGATTGTTGCCTTTATCTCATTTTTCGTTGGTGGTGTTGTGACAATACAAACAGCACTAAATATAGACAGCCCACTTATACCAAAATATCTTGTTGGTTTTGCCACAAGACAATCTATTATATTAGAGTTTGCGCCTACTTTTATGTCTATAATTATGGCTGGTAAAGTAGGATCTTTCATTACCTCTAGTATTGGGACCATGCGTGTTACCGAGCAAATTGATGCCTTGGAAGTTATGGGTATTAATTCTTTAAATTATTTGATTTTCCCAAAATTTATTGCTTTAACATTATATCCTTTTGTTATATCTATTGCTATGTTTTTAGGTATTATGGGAGGTTTGGCTGCTTCTGTTTTAGGTGGTTATGCCTCTTTAGATGATTATATTCTAGGAATACAGACAGATTTCACACCCTTTCATATTATTTATGCTTTTATCAAAACGTTTTTATTTGCCTTTATATTAGCTACAATCCCTTCCTTTTATGGGTATTATATGAAAGGGGGCGCCTTAGAAGTTGGAAAAGCCAGTACAACGTCCTTTGTGTGGACAAGTGTTATTATTATTCTTTTAAATTACATATTAACCCAAATGTTATTAAGCTAATGATTGAAGTTAAAGATTTACAAAAATCGTTTGGAGATATTCATATTTTAAAAGGTATTAATACGTCCTTTGAAAAAGGAAAAACCAATTTAATTATAGGTCAAAGTGGTTCTGGAAAAACCGTTTTTTTAAAATGCTTATTAGGCCTTTTTAATTATGAAAAAGGATATATAGCCTACGACGGAAAGGTGTTCGCACAACTTACCGAAGACAAAAAGCGAGATTTAAGAGCAGATATAGGCATGGTCTTTCAAGGAAGTGCCCTTTTTGACTCTATGACCATTGCTGAAAATGTTATGTTTCCTTTACAAATGTTTACGAAACAAAGTAAAAGCGAGATGATGGACAGAGCTGATTTTGTATTAAAACGCGTTAACTTACCTGACGCGCATAATAAAATGCCTAGTGAAGCTTCGGGAGGTATGCAAAAACGTGTCGCCATTGCAAGAGCAATAGTAAATAACCCGAAGTACTTATTTTGTGATGAACCCAATTCGGGATTAGACCCTAAAACGGCAATAGTAATTGATAATTTAATTCAAGAAATTACAACAGAATATAACATTACTACTGTAATTAATACACATGACATGAATTCTGTTATGGAAATTGGTGAAAATATTGTCTTTTTAAAAGAAGGACTAAAAGCATGGGAAGGCTCTAAAGAAACCATTTTTAAAACCGACAACAAAGTTGTAACCGACTTTGTTTACTCTTCCAATTTATTCAAGAAAGTCCGTAAAATGTATTTACAAGAAAACACTTAATTAATGGATATATCTATTTCCTATCCTTATTTTATACCATAGTAATATTAAAGCTTAACGCCTTGTTTTACTATGATAAAAATCGTTTCTCCTATCCCCTTATCGGAAGAAAGAAGCCCCTTAATAACAGGTTATTTATGACTTAAATTAAGGTTATTTGTTTTCAATTCTTGTTTTAACCAGTTACTCAAGCCTTTTTCTTTAACAAGTTTAAGACTATCGGTCATATTAGGATTCCATTTAACATTTACGACTAAAATAGTATCTACTTTTATAAAATCTGTAGATTCTAACACCCTGGCATAACTAAAATAATCTAAATCTTCATATCGTATTTTTGCCGCCGTTGCTAACGAAGAGAAATTGACATTGCCCTTCTCTTTTTGAATTTTTCCTATGATGCCTTTTAAGCCTTCTATTTCTTTTTGTAGTCCAGAAATAATATTCTCATTTTTATCTAAGTCCTCATAAGCTCTATCTAAAGAATTTGAGAGTTTTTCTTGATTACGCCCATTATCATAAATTTCTAACTTATAATCTTTTATGTTTTTATAACTCTTTAGTTCGTTTGCAAGGTCAGTTCTTGTTACAGCATTAATTTCGCCATTAAATCTTAAAATTATTTTTTTATCTAATATTTCAAGTTTATCCTTTTGCAACCATAGATTATTATTAACCTCAATTTCATTCTTTACAAAGCTTTTATAATCCCCATCTATAGCCGTTTTTTTTAACAACGCAATAAACGTAAGTATGGCAGGTATCATTGCTATAACACCTAAAAAAGCAGCAATTTGAGCGATTCGTTTTCGGCGTTGTGAATTAGCATACCTTAGCATTGGGAAACGCAATACTTTAAGTACAACAAAGGTTGATAGCGCTATAAAAACGGTATTAATAGTAAACAAATACATCGCGCCCAAAAAGAACCGCATATTCCATACTGCGAGGCCATATCCTGCGGTACACAAAGGAGGCATTAATGCCGTAGCAATAGCAACACCAAAAATAACGGACGCAATAGTCCCTTTCTTTGTTCTCGCTACAATAAGCGCTAACCCACCAAAAATAGCTATTAATACATCTAAAATATTAGGTGAAGTTCGGGCTTCTAACTCTGGAGTCAATGCTGTTAAAGGTGAGATTCTAAAGTACAAATAAGCGGTTAATACACTTAAAACAACCATTACAAGTAAATTGATAAATGAACTTTTTAAAGTATCAATATCATTAATAGCCAAGGACATCCCCACACCTAAAATAGGGCCCATAAGCGGCGAAATTAACATGGCACCTATTACCACAGCTGCCGAACTAAGATTTAAACCAATAGAGGCTACAAAAATAGCAAATATTAAAATCCATGCGGTGGCTCCTTTTAACGGGATATCATTTTTAATGGCTGCTATGGTTGCATCTTGATCTGTATCATGTCGGAAATCGAAAATCTCTTTTACAAATTTCTTTCCACTTTTATAAAGTCCTTTTACATCTTTTTTTACAGCTTCTTTAGATTGATTAACAGCTTCATCTTTAGCAGTCTCCTCATCAGAGAAATTAAACTTATTTTCTTCCATAATTGTAATAATTAGTCTCGTTAATTCGGTTTAAAATAACATTGAAAACACTTAAATTTATATTTATGGTTTATCCTAAATGATTTCCTAATTTACCTTTTACGTTTTGGAGCACTTGTTTTATATCTTGTTCTTTTTGTTTTGGATAAATCAGTAACACGTCCTCTTTATCCACAATAATGTAATCTTGTAAGCCATCTATCACCACTACTTTATCATTCGCTGTACGAATCATATTCCCTGAGGCATTTTCTGCTAATACACGCGCATTTACTATCGCGTTATTATTTTCGTCCGTATCCAATTTATTATACAAGCTTCCCCAGGTTCCTAAATCGTTCCAGTCAAAAGTGGCAGGTATAACATATACGGTATTAGACTTTTCCATTATAGCATAGTCTACCGAGATATTTTCGGCGTTCTCGTAATTATTCTTTATAAATTCATCTTCTAGATCTGTATTGTAAGTAGACATCCCTTTTTCGAACAGCTCAAATAACTGAGGCTGGTTGGTTTTGAAGGCTTCAATTACCGTTTTTGCACTCCAAATAAAAATACCTGCATTCCATAAAAAATTCCCTTTAGCGATAAAGTCTTTTGCCGTTTCGTAATCTGGTTTTTCTCTAAATTGATTTACAGGTTTTATACTTGCTTTTGAAGTTGTATCATATTCTATATAGCCATAGCCTGTATTTGGAAAGGTAGGCACAATACCCAAGGTGATCAATGCATTAGTAGAAGTACAGGAATCAAAAGCGTCCTTTACGTTTTTTATAAAAGCCTTTTCGTCTTCTATCCAATGATCGCTAGGAGCGACAATCATAACGGCCTCTGGATTTTCTTTTTGAATTTTCAATGACGCGTATAGAATACACGGTGCTGTATTACGCATTGCGGGCTCCAAAACCACTTGTTTTGATGTCACCTCTGGCAACTGTTCTAATACCAAATCTTCATAACGTTCGTTCGTTAGAATAATAATATTTTCTTTTGGAATAATAAGTGATAGTCTATTAAACGTTTTTTGAATGAGGGTTTCCCCAGTTCCTAACATATCATGAAACTGTTTCGGACATTCTTGTGTACTTACTGGCCAAAACCGAGAACCAACTCCTCCAGCCATTAATATTGCGTAATAATTTTTATTCATATGTCTTATTCCTGTTTTTTTAATTAATGAATCAAACAGGAATTTTTTATTTATTTTTTATTCTATATTGAATCTTAAAAAGTTGAATCGCTTTATGAGCACTCTTCTTTTAAGGCTATTAATTGCACTTCTACATTTGGATTAAAAAGGTACACTTTTCCACAATTAATTCCAACACATTCAAAGCGTTTTGTACGTTTTTTCCCTTTTTTAAACATTCTTCCATTGTATAATTTAAAAATACTTCCTACAGGTATTTCAAAAACATAGTTTTTATCATTGGCTACATCAAACTGCTTTAAAGCTAATGAAAGCTTAGTATCGGTATCACTAGATGCTTTAGGATTTTTAAAATGGTTTGCCAATAATGGTAGCAAATGCAATGGAAATATATTAGGGTTTAAAAACGGTAGCATTAAATATTGAAAGGTTCTTTTCCATTCTATACCATGAGGCTTAATAAAGCGTCCGTATGTTTTATAAGCTTCAAAATGTGCAATTTCATGAATAAGTGTTATTAAAAAGCGATACTCGTTTAAATTGCCATTAACTGTAATTTGGTGCTTTCCATTCGGTAATTTTCTATAATCTCCATAACGTGTTTTACGTTCTTTCTTTATTAAAACCGTTAAGTTTTCATCTTTTAAGAGTTCTAACACCTGAGGCATAGCCTCTATTTTTATGTGATTTTGTAGCGTGTTTTGCATTACGACAAAAATAGGGTTTTTATTTAAAAATATGTAATGATAAAAAGTACAGACTTCGTTTTATCTCCTTTAGCACCACTAAAACACAAGCTCTTATATAACAAGTTATTAACCATAATTATAAGAATCTTTTTAAACATTTTATAATATTTATTTTTTCACTCCTGTAAAAATCATAAAACTTATTCCCTTATTCATTACTTCTGAAAAAAGGGTGCTTGCTCCAACTTCCCCATAATCGATTGTTTATTATTATTTATTTTTAATACCATAAAATAAATTAGCAACGGAATGCCACCTTGTGGTATTCTATAGAGCGCTTGGTATAAGTATTGATGTAGAGACAACCAACTAAATTCATAATAAAAACCATTAGCAAGACGTACAAATGCCGTAATTAATCCCCATATAGCACAATACATCAAAGCTGGTTTTGCTAGTTTAGGAAAGAATAAAAATATGGCAGCTATAAAATCGATGAGTCCAGCCACAAATAAAAACTGCTTCGCTAAAGGTTCTGTTATAGGTAATAGGTTAAGACTCATTTCAACAAAGTTTCCTGGCACAGGAACCAAAAAGCCTAAAGCATAAAACCCATGTCCTATAAAAGTTAAAGCAGTCATTACTTTTAATCCGCATAATAACCGAGCCGTTCGTCCTCCATTTATATAATACAATAAGGCAAACGGAGTCCCAAATTGAATCGCATGTTCTATAAATATAGGCGCATAATGCTTAGATTTAAGTACCAATAAAAATAAAGTTACCAGGCTTATTCCTCCAACAAATAGCACTAGTTTTTGCCAGCGTTTTGCATTAAAATCTACTGTTAAACTTAATATAGCGCATATACTATACAACAGCCCGTGTCCTCTTACAATATTTTGTATTGCTAAATCGACTTTCAAATGGGTTACATAAGCTTCCCATTCCATTCCTAAAATAAAGTTTACAACGGGCTCTAATAATGCTTGATCCCAAAATAAAGACCGATATGGGGCATCCCAAAATAAATGCTGATAAGCACGTCCTGCAAAAATTAAGAAACTACAGCATTTTAAAATACGCAAAATATGTTTTGCCTCCATAAACTTATTTTTTTCACAAAACTATGAAATCAAAAAGAACTCGTTGCTAATAATATTAACATAAAGTTTATAAATTATTAAGGCTATATCTCTAAAATACTAAAAATAATACCATTGTATTAAAAGATGATTTTACCGAATCTAAAAAACCGTTTAACACGTACATTTGAGTACAATTTTAACTTTGAACCCAAATGAAACAAACTTCTATTTTACTATTTTTTCTTATCACATTGTTTTCTAATGCAGATACCGATAAATACCGTTTAACCTATACACAAAACACCAATACACCGGCAACTTCCATAACTATTGCTTGGAATCAAATTTCGGGAACTTCTCCAACGGTATATTACGGAACTACAGATTTTGGTACTAACTACACCGACTATCCGTACTCTAAAACAGAAGATCGGCAAATAAACTATAAAGGTATGGATAATCGCTTTGCGCGATTAACAGGACTAACGCCCGATACCAATTATTATTTTGTTATAAAAGATAGTAATGGTACAAGTAACCGCTTTTGGTTTAGAACAGCACCTGATACTAAAGAAACTCTCTCTTTTATATCTGGCGGAGACTCAAGAAACAACCGTACAGTTAGGCAAAATGCAAATAGATTAGTTGCCAAACTAAAGCCTCATGCTATATTTTTTGGAGGTGATTTAACAAATAGTAATTCGACCTCTCAATTAATTAATTGGTTTGATGATTGGCAGTTAACCATTGCTAATGATGGCCGTATGTTTCCTATTATCCCTACTAGAGGGAATCACGAATTTGATCCCAATACCATTTATAATTTATTTGACACCGCACCAACCTCTTATTACGAAATTACTTTTGGAGACGATTTATATAGTATTTATACTTTAAACTCTGAGATATCGGCTGGCGGGGCTCAATTTAATTGGTTACAAAATAGCATTACGAATAATCATTCGATTTGGAAATCTGCTCAATATCACAAGCCTATGCGCCCGCATACAGCCTTTAAAAGCGAAGGAAATGATGAGTATAACAACTGGGCACAATTGTTCTATGAGAATCAATTTCAATTGGTTTACGAATCCGATTCGCATATGGTAAAATCTACTTGGCCAGTAAAACCCTGTGCTAGCGGTGTAAATTGTGATCAAGGTTTTGAACAGACTTCCGGAGGAACCATCTATGTTGGAGAAGGTTGTTGGGGAGCCCCTTTACGTGATCCTGACGACGACAAAACCTGGACAAGAGACTTTGGAATGTTTAATCAATTTAAATGGGTTTGTGTTAGTGAAACTGAAATTACTTTAAAAACAATTAAAATTAACAATGTAAATAACGTAGGAGAAAATTCAAATACAAGTGTTTGTGAGCTTCCTCCTAACATAGAGCTATGGAATCCCTCAAATGGCGATACTATTACAATCATACCAGCTCCAAGAGTTAGCATTACTTACCCTACTAATAATACTTATTTTTTTAATGGCGACAACATAACAGTGTCGGCTACTACAGAATCGTCCCTTGGTGATATTACTCAAGTTGAATTTTTCAAAAATGGAGCAAGTATAGGTATAGATACTCTACCTCCTTTTGAAGTTACTCACAATTTTGGAGATGGTATTTTTACACTAATAGCAGAAATAACAAATACTAACGGGCAATCTTCTAGAGCTCAAATTATATTCTCTGCTGGTAGTTATACTGTATCGGAATCTTTTTTAGTGAACGTAGATGTAGAGCAACAAACAGATAACAGTCTTTACACTGTAAGTTCGGACCTAGAAATATGTGATGACTCAGGTTCTAACAGGATTAATCAAACCATTGGACTTCATTTCTCTGGTATAACTATCCCTAGGAATGCAATTATAAACAACGCCTATGTTCAATTTATGGCAGATGGTAACTTTAATAACCTAGCAAACTTTAATGTCGCTGTTGAAAATAATTTAAATTCAGCAGAAATAAATGACACAGCAACACTTTCTGGACGGTCTTACTTTTCAAATATTCCTTGGTCTCCATCTGGATGGCTAGATGACGACATAGGTATAAACCAACGTACGCCAGCGCTTACAAATAATTTACAAGCTTTAGTAAACAACCCTAATTGGATGCAAGGCAATGCTTTTTTAATTAAAATTGAGGAGCAAACAGGAAACACGGGAGTACGTCGAGCAGAATCTTCTGAAGGAAATTACAGCCCTAGATTAATCGTTAATTTTACTGTAGATGCCACGACCTTATCTACAGATACACATACACCCAAAGCCATTGTTTCTGTGTACCCTAACCCAGTAGAGAACAAATTATTTATTAACTTACCTGAATATGCTAGCAATTGGTCTGCTATAATTTACGACATTAATGGTAAGCGAATTAACATTTATGATTTAAATGATGCTCCGCTAAATGTTTCTGCATTAAAAAACGGTTTCTATTTTATAGAAGTAAAAGATGACACACAGCAAACGATAACTGTAAAACGCATAATTGTAAAATAATTTAGTAGCGTTTACACCTTACTTTTTTAACAAAAAAACCAAGCACATTAGGCTTGGTTTTTTTGTTTATATTAAAATTATGATATTTACATACGTTCGGGCACATTAATCCCTAAAAGTAAAAAAGCATTTTTAATCGTGTTAGATACCAGTTTTGATAATTGCACTCTAAATATTTTTTCTTTTGTATTACCTGTTCCTAATATTTGTACATTCTGATAGAATGAATTAAAATCTTTAACCAAATCGTAAGTATAATTTGCAATCAATGCAGGACTGTGCTGTGAAGCTGCATTTTGTATTGCTTCTGGAAACAACTGCACTTGTTTGAGTAATGCTTTTTCTTTTGCATGCAACATAGTGGTCTCTGCTGTAGGACTAGACATTGCTTCCGTATCTAAAGCTGCTTTACGTAATATCGATTGTATTCTGGCATAAGTATATTGAATAAAAGGCCCTGTATTTCCATTAAAATCTATGGATTCCTTTGGATCGAATAAAATGCGTTTTTTAGGATCTACCTTTAAAATAAAATATTTTAAAGCTCCCAATCCAATCGTTTTGTATAGCTCTTGTTTTTCGGCATTGGAGTATCCATCTAGTTTCCCCAATTCTTCAGAAATGTCTCCGGCTGTTGTTGCCATTTCTACCAATAAATCATCTGCATCTACTACTGTACCTTCTCTACTCTTCATTTTACCTGAAGGTAAATCTACCATCCCATAACTTAAATGATACAAATTCTTAGCCCAATCGAATCCTAATTTTTTCAAAATAAGGAATAAGACTTTAAAATGATAATCTTGTTCATTTCCTACCGTATAAACCATTCCTCCTACATCTGGAAAATCTTTTATGCGCTGAATTGCAGTACCGATATCTTGTGTCATATAAACCGCAGTACCATCGCTACGTAGTACAATCTTCTCATCTAAGCCATCACTTGTAAGGTCACACCACACCGAGCCGTCTTCTTTTTTAAAGAACACTTTCGTTTTAAGGCCCTGATCTACAAATTCTTTTCCTAAAAGGTAGGTTTTACTTTCATGATATAAACAATCGAAATCGACGCCTAAATTTTTATAAGTAACGTCAAATCCATCGTAAACCCATTGATTCATCATTCCCCATAAGGCTACCGTTTCTTTATCTCCAGCTTCCCACTTAAGAAGCATCTTTTGAGCTTCAACCAAAATAGGTGCTTGTTTTTTAGCTTCCTCTTCTGTCTTTCCTTCTGAAACTAATACTGCTATTTCCTTTTTATATTCCTGATCAAATTTCACATAATAATTCCCAACCAGCTTATCTCCTTTTAAGCCTGTACTTTCTGGAGTTTCGTTCTTTCCATAACGTTTCCATGCCAGCATACTTTTACATATATGAATGCCGCGATCGTTAATAATCTGTGTTTTGTAGACTTTCTTTCCCGAAGCTTTTATAATTTCGGCAACACTATAACCTAATAAGTTGTTTCTAATGTGTCCAAGGTGCAATGGTTTATTTGTGTTTGGAGAAGAGTACTCCACCATTACGGCTTTATCCTCTTGCTTAGCTGAAACAAATCCAAAAGTATCTTCATTTTTTACCGAATTGAAAAAATTAATGTAAAACACATCCTTTATTTCGATGTTTAAAAAGCCTTTTACCACGTTAAAACCAGTAACAATAGCTACATGATCTACCAAATATTGTCCTATGGCTTCCCCTATTTGAACAGGGTTACCTTTTATAACACGTAACATAGGAAATACGACTATTGTGATATCTCCTGCAAATTCTTTACGAGTTGCTTGAAATTCTACTGTCGGTAATTCTGCATTATAAATTGTTTGTACTGCTTGTTTTACGTGATTTAATAAGATCGCTTGAAGGCTCATTTATATTGATTTTAGACCGACAAAGATAGTCTTTTTATTGTTTGTATATTATAGGTTTTTTGATGAAATAACAGCCTTGAACTAAAAAAACCTTTGCGGTAAAGCTAGCTTTTAAAAATTCCGTTAGTTATAGATTTAAGTCATTTAATAAGCTGATTTAGTCTTATTTTCGATATTAATAGTCCATAAAAAAAGGCAGCAATTTATATCACCACCTTTTATAATTCTGCAACGCTACTCTAGAACGTCACCAAATGTAATACAAGCTATTCTTCTTTTGGTAAAAACACTTCTGCCATCATACATCGTGCGCTTCCTCCCCCACATGCTTCAATAGTATCTAAAGAACTCGAAAGTATTTTGCAGTGTTTTTCTATAATTTTTATTTGCGCTTGAGATAACGAATCATAGGCTGCCTGGCTCATAATTAAATATAACTCATCATCTGCGCCTTTAACCTGCAACATATTCCCTGCAAAGTTAACAACCTGATCTTCTGTAATTCTTATAACTTCTTTACCGTCTTCTGTTAAGTTTTTTACAATCTGTTTACGTTCTTTTTTATCATCGATACAATCCAAACAAATCACAGAAAAGGTCTCTCCTAAACACATCATTACATTCGTATGATAAATAGCTTTACGTTTCCCATCTACCGTTTGGTTTGCATTAAAAACGACTGGAGTGAACTCAAAATCTTCACAAAACTCTATAAATAAATCTTCATCTGCACGCGGCGATAAAGCACAATATGCTTTTCTATTTTTACGATCTAATAACAGACTTCCTGTTCCTTCTAAAAAAATATCTTCTGCTTCAGCCGATGTATAATCGATTATATTTTCAATCTTAAACCCTTCCTTCTCTAATACTTCTAACACATCTTCTCGACGTTCTAAACGGCGGTTTTCGGCAAACATAGGGTACAAACCTACATTCCCATTTTCATGAAAAGAAACCCAATTATTTGGAAAGATAGAATCTGGTGTATCATGTGCTTTGGTATCGTTTACAACGATTACATTAATACCCACTCCTCTTAATTTTTCTACATAAGCATCAAATTCTTGTTGTGCTTTTACATTAACCGTTTCTGGTAGTAGATTATCTATTACTTTTTGATAGTAATTATTTACAGCGGTCTGTTCATTCATCCTAAAGTTTATTGGACGAATCATTAATATAGTATTTGTCGTTTGTTGCATAATCTCTATTTAAAATACAAAAATAGAGACTATGCTCCATATATTGTCTCTTTTTTTCAAAGGGTTTCTCTTTTTTTTAAGCACCTAAATAAAATCCAATCAAAAACAAGACTTCGTTTTAACACTGTTTCTAATACTATTTGCACATTAAAACATCTGGTCGCCTGTTTACTTTTATTAATTAAAAAATAAATCAATTTTGTAAAAGACCTTGACAGTTAATACGTTTTTAATTTATTTCCATTTAATATTACAACCTATACTTGGTTTTTGTATCTCTAGAGGTAATTTATTTTCTAAAACAGCATCTAATGCACTTCGAATATCTGCTCCTGTTAATGGCATCTCATTTCCAGGTCTTGAATTATCCAATTGGCCATGATATGTCGCTTTTAAATGCGCATCGAACACATAAAAATCTGGAGTACATGCAGCATCATAAGCTTTCGCTACTTCCTGAGTTTCATCATACAAATAAGGGAAGGGATATTCCAAACGCTCTGCTATTTCCTGCATTAATTCTGGACTATCTTGAGGGTAATTATCTACATCGTTACTACTAATAGCTACAAACTCTATTCCTTTTTCTCTATAATGATTTGCTAAATTCACCAACTCTGTGTTTACATGAACTACAAAAGGGCAGTGATTACATATAAACATAATAACAGTTCCTTTTGCGCCTTTTAATTCCTGAAGCGACAACGTTTTTCCTGAAATAGTATCAGGCAGCTTAAACTCTGGTGCATTCGTACCTATTGGAAACGGATTCGATGGTGTTAATGCCATAATCGTAATATTTTAAAGTAAAAATAATAAAAGGCTACTTATAGAAGAAGGTATAAAATTTAAAAAAGATTCTAAAGATAGAAATTGTCTAGCTTAATATTTTATAATTTCGAATTCACTTCTTCTATTAAGTTGGTGTTCTTCTTCTGTACAATTATTTAATGGACACGGAATGATTGGTTTCAATTCTCCAAAGCCTTTAAACTGTAATCGTCTAGCGTTAATATAACCTTCTAAAGCAATATAATTTCGTGTTGATTCTGCACGTCGTTCAGACAATATCTGATTGTAACGTACAGTCCCTCTACCGTCTGTATGTGAATTAATTTTAAGATGAACATTAGGGAAACGTTCCAATTTCTCAACTAATTTATCTAAAACCAATTTAGAATCTGCTCTAATATCCCACATATTAAAATCGAAATAAATAGGTTCTAACTCAAAAAAGAGCTTTCCATCTTTTTCGATAACTGGAGGGCCATTTGTATCTGTAAGTAACTCAAATTTATCTGGATCCTCTTCTTTTAGGTTTTTATCTATATTTTTTTCTGCAATAATCAAATCGATAGGATCTGGCGCTGGTATTTTCTTTAAATAGATCACATGTTTTTGATCGTCTTCTTCTAGTACATTCAAACTAATCTCTTGCGTGATATACGCCTCATGTTCGGCTTTAAAAGTATAACTACCAGCTAATAAATTGGTATTAAAAAAGGCATCGCCAGTTAAAATATTCTCATAGTTTATTTCGTTATTAGAAGAAACAAGCAATACGCTAGAATTGGGAATAAATGCTTTGGTATCTTCATCTCTAACCTCAAATATATTATTATATTCCCTAATAAAAATAGCCCCTTCTTGTTTAAACTTATAAATATCGTCATTCCCTTGCTTTCTATTAGAGGCAAAAAAACCTTCTTCTTTATTAAAATAATTTAAATTAAAATCATCGTAACTCGAATTAATAGGAGCTCCCAAGTTTACAGGTATACTAAAAGTATCGTCAATTAATTCTGACACAAAAACATCTAACATTCCAAGTCCTAAGTGACCATTAGATGAAAAAAACAGATGCCCTTCCTCTGATATAAAAGGAAAATGTTCTCTGTTTACTGTATTTATTGTTTCCCCTAAGTTTATTGGTTTACCATAGCCATAGGGTTTTATCTCTACATAGTATAAATCGAATCCTCCGATTCCCCCTTTTTGATTGGAAGAAAAATAAAGTTTAGTTCCATCTGGACTTAGCGCGGGATGTTGATATGAATACGCATTTTTGTTGAATGACAGTTTTCTTAATTTAGACCAGCTTCCACCTTTCTTAACGGCCTTATATAAATGGATGTTATTGTTGGAGTGCCCATCAAATTTCTTTTTTCCATTTGTATAATTACTCTTCGAAATATAAAGTGTATTCCCATCTTTGGAAAAGCAGAAATTTCCTTCATGTAATTTAGAGTTTATTTCTTTTGGTAAAGACTTAACTGCTCCTACCGCGTCTAATTCATCAGTTACTTTAACAGCATATATATCTAAAAACGGTTGGTGTGTCCATTTGTATTTTTTCCAGAATAACTTATTATCTTTTCGATCTGACGTAAAATAAACGCTATCATTCCATTTAACCGCTCCAAATTCTGAAGCTTCTGAATTGAAATTGACTGTAGAGACTTCATAATCGGGCTCTCTTAATTTAAATTCTTCAATGACTGTAATTGCATTGTCTTTATTAAAGCCATCTCCTAATCGGTCTTTATACAATTTAAAATAGTCTAAACTCGCTTCATAATCTCCTAAAGCTGATAGTGCTTGATATAATTTAAAATTATACTCATTATCATACGTTTTATTCTTTTCAGGAAATCTCCCGTGGACTAATAATTTTAAATAACGAGCGGCTTTTTGATATTGAAAGGTATTAAAATAAGAAACACTTATACGCTCTAAGATAGGCTTAGTAATTTGCTTTGCGATTTCTTTTTCGTAGTAGTTGGCAGCTTGTATGTAATCTTCTTTTTCAAAAAAACGATCTGCTCTAGTTTTTTTTTGTCCAAAAGACAGTTGTATACAAAATACTAAAGTGGTAATAATTAAAATTCTTTTTCTCATACTAATAGAATCTTGGAGATGAATAAGTTTTGCTTAATCCTAATAAGTCGAATTTGTATAACAATATAAATTCATGACTACCATCATTAAAATCATTTAAAGCACTTGTATTAAAATCATAAGCATATCCTATTTTAAGATTAGGAGTAACATTAAATCCTGCTAAAGCAGAGATGGCATCTTGATATCTATAAGCGACTCCTAATTCAAAGGTTTCATTATACAAGCCATTTAAAGAAATATCGAAAGATAAAGGCACTCCAGAAACGTGTTTAACTACAGCAGATGGTTTTATCTTTAGGTTATCTGTGGCATCAAAAACATAACCTCCAATTAAAAACAAATGTGGTTTATTTTTATATAAAGGTTCATTATCTAAATCTATTGTACTGGGGACTAGGTTTGGAGATGATAATCCTACATAATAATGTTCTTTAAAAACATACACTCCTGTTCCAAAATTAAATGTTGTTTTTTTTCTATTTACAAAATCTAAGTCAGTACTTACATTTGTATTAGAGAAATCAAAATTTAGCGCATCTATTCCTGCCTTAACTCCAAATGAAACATTTAAATCGTTTGCTAATGTTATCTTATATGCAACATCGATATTAAATACATTTTGATTTAGTACATCGCCTATTTTATCATTCAAATAATTAACACTTAATTCTATTTTATCATTCAATGGAATGTGTGCAAAAACATTTGTTGTTTTTGGAGCTCCTTCAATACCTACCCATTGTGATCTGTATAAACTACCGACCTGTATTAGAGCGGGTTCGTTAATCATATATGCAGGATTTACAATACTCATGTTATACATATATTGAGTGTATTGCGGCTCTTGCTGTGCATATGCAGATACATTGCCTATTAATAGTATTATAAAGAGTTTTAGTCTGACCTGTAAATTCATGTTATTTATCTTTGACTGCTGAGTTCTTTCACCAATAGCTTTACGCTAGAAAACTTAAACTCAAGCCTTTATTTGTATGGTAATTACCTGTTTAAATAAAAATTATCTTGAAATGGCGCTGTTGTTCCATCTTTAGGATCGAAAACATAAAAATAAACGCCAGAAGGAAGTTCGTTTCCAACGGATAAGGATTGATTAGAAGTCCCATCAAAAAGCGGTGTGCTGTTATTCCCTACAAACACTTTAGTTCCGTATCTATTAAAAATGATTATTTCGAAATTTGGAAAAACTTCTGGGAGATTGCATAAATCTAAAACATCATTCTCATTATCATTATTTGCAGAAACACCATCACTTATGCAATCTTCACAATTATTTGCACCAAAGGGTATTAATGTAATTGTACTAGCTACTCTTGTAGATTCACAATCATTATCACCTATAGCTGCAACATAATAATCTTCATTATTTGCCAAAACCGTATTCAAAGACAAAATTTCTGTTGAATCTTCAGAGGCATACCAATTGTAATCAACAGCATTCATCACTTCAATATCTGATAATGTTGCGCCTTGCCCTATGCAAAAAGTATGATCTTCTACACTTGGAGATAAGGTACTTATTATAGTTATTGTAATTTGTGATGTTGTCATATCACAAACAGGACTCTCTTGAACTTGATATTGAAAATTATACACCCCTGTAGCTAATAATGAGACATCTAAGATGTTATCAACTAACGCATTTGTATTACTTAAATCTAAAAACTGTCCGCCTGTATTTGCAAAAGCATCCAAAAGCTCGATCAGATTTTGAGAATAATTCCCTAAACATAATACTTCTTGAACATTGTCGCCTGAATTAGCTTGTTGAAACACCGCTATAGAAACTGTAGCTTGATCGCCTGAACAGATTACAATATTGGAATCCATATTTGAAACATTATCGGGGACACTGTACACATAGTTCCCTGCATCAAATGTTTCTGGATTAAACATTACAGTATTACTTGTAGAAGCAAAACCATTAGGTCCAGTCCAGGTTCCATTAGGATTGGGACTACCTGCTAAAAGATCGTATAAATTAAATATAGTATCGTTATTACAAACTTGAATAGCATTCCCTATACCAGCCTCATAAGATTCATATACTGTAAAGGTTAAATTAGCATCGTCTACACAACTATTCGCTGTTGTTGTACTATAGTTAAAATTAAATGTTTGTGATCCGTTTATTTCAGGTAATATAAAAGGATTAGTAATAGTTGCTCCTGTAGTAATATCGGTCCATACTCCAAACCCTCCTTGATAAATAGGGTCATCTATTCCGTTTGTAGTTAATAAAGATATTAGATTTATTGAAGGCCCTATTTCTGATTCACAAAACTCTAAGGTATCTGTATTTTCCCCAGCATAATTTTTAGGGTGTATAATAATAGTTACTTGCCCTGATTCTGCTTGACAAGGGTGGTTCTCATTTTCAGAAGAACTACATCCGTCTGGAGTGTCAAAAATAACCTCCGGTTGAGAAACACTACAGTTATATTCAGGAAGCACTGTATATTCAAAAACGTAAGTTCCAGCTTGAGCATTAGTTAAATTTGATAAATTAATAGTTCCTAAAGAAGTATAACTTGGGTTAGGGTTACATAAGTCTCCTGAATTACTTACTAATTCTAAATCTGACAAGCCAGAAACAAGAGTCCAATTTGTACAAGAATTATTAGGATAATCGTATAAAACGCCATTTTCTGTAGTAAAATCCAATAAATCGTATAAGTTTAAGGTAGATAAACTTTCATCGCCAACACAAAACTCTGATAACATTGCATTTTGCTGGAAAGCTCTTAAACTTTCAAAAAACGTAAAACTTACAGTACTTGTTTTATCGCTACAAACTGTTGATCTACTTTCTACAAAATAAACATAATCATAAGTTTGACATCCAAACCTAGGGTTCGTTTGATATAAATTATCATAAACGGCACCTAAATCGACAACAGAATCTCCAGGATTAGAGATTTGACCTGTTTGATCTTGTTCAAAAAGCCAAACTCCTTCTATGTCTTCACCTACTAAAAAGTCATCATCTCTTAGGTTAACAGCATCGAAATCTCCTGCTATTAATTCTGTTTCACAAATATTAAGTGCGTTTCCAGATCCGGATCTTACTTCTCTAACCACAGAAACTTTAACTCTTGTTTCTTGTGCTACGGAACAAGGCGTAATACCTGGAACGGTATAAATAAGCTCAAATGTTTCTTGGTCTACTAAAGGAATCCCTGGCTGGTATGGTACATCGACATTTAAGAATCTATTCCCATCAATTCCTAAAAAATTAGGGCTTGTCCCTTCATAAGACCAAACGCCATTTAAATGTGGGCTTGGTGTAGATAATAATACTTGATACAGGTCGTAATTAGCAATCGATCCACAAGGATCGTCTCCGGAGTCACAAATTTCTACATTAACTGCATTTGTACTTATAGTGGGAATTGCAATTCCCGAAAATGGACCAAGAATAAGGTTAATGGTTACAGCTGGAGTCGCTCCACAACTAGTATTAGTTAATATAAATTGGTAATCTGTTAATGCTTCCGATGCATTATCTAAATCCCACAGCGACAAATCGCCTGTAAGTGGATTCAACGCAAAATTAAACCCTGGATCAAACCAGGTTCCTACTTGTAATATATTTCCTGTGGCATTGGTATACTCATCATACAGGTTAATAATCCCATCAGGAGTGGTATCATTATTAAAATCTATTTGTGACATATCACAAATAGTAATTGTCTCTACTAAATTACATTGCGCATTACTATAAAAAGGAAATACTATTAACAGTAGAATTAGGGTTCTAAATAAATTTTTCAAAATCAAATGGTATATAGCTTGCGCAAATATAGACATTCCTTTAACAAATACAAGTGATACTGTTGATTCTATGGTGTTGTATTTGAAACCTGTAATAGTTTTCCGTTATAATACTTATGCCCGTTTAATGAAAAATTCGAAATATATTCTGCCATCTCTAATGCTGTTATTGGGGCTTGATACCCAGGAAAAGCCTCCTCAAGCATTTCTGTTTGTACCGCCCCTAATGCTAGCACATTAAAAGCAATTCCTGATGCTTTATACTCTTCGGCTAACAATTCTGTTAAAGTAATAATTGCACCTTTACTGGAACTATAAGATGATAATCCAGGAAATTTCATACTCCCTTGCACACCGCCCATAGAACTTATGGTTACAACATGGCTAGCCTTATTAAAAAAAGGAAGTAAGACTCTTATCATTTCTGCGACCCCAAAAACATTAGTCTTATATACTGTTTCAAAATCTTGCATTGTTGTTTCTGAAAAAGGTTTATTTAATAAGGTCCCTGCGTTGTTGATTAAAACATCAACATGTCCCCACTCTTTTTCAACAAATTGTGTTACGTTCTCATAATCTTTAGTGTTAGATAAATCGAAAGCAAAAGCATATACATTTTTAAGGTTTAAAGCTTCTATTTTCGCCTTATTTCGGGATAGCGCTAATACCTTGTGTCCTTGGCCAGCTAGCAATTGGACTAATTCAAAGCCAATACCTCTGCTTGTTCCCGTTATTACAATATTCTTAGTCATACATCTTAATTTCTCGCGTTGGAGTATTCGTCATTTTTTTAATTGCAGGAATAAGCTTACTTATTACGCTTGCCATATGCTCATAATCTAACTTATCAATCTCATCGTCAACATGGTGATAATACACATAATCATCTGATGTTGAAATTGTTTGTGCTGGCACATTAAACTCTAAATAAAAAGGATAATTGTCTGATCGCTTAAAAAGTTGATAAGTCTCTGCCATTTCATAAAACCCTATAAACTTTGGATCTTTTGTATAATCGTTTAATTTCTCTGACATATTAGACAATTTATGCCCCGTGATATAAGCTTGAAAATCTTTATCTACCATAGGTACGCCTAACATTTCGATATTAAACATTGTATACAAATTCAGGTCTTCGGATTTTAATTTTTTCGCCAAATGTTTAGAGCCCAGCAAGCCCATCTCTTCAGCTGAAAACAGCACAAACATTAAGCTACGTTTATTATTTTTATTTGCCGCAAAATATTTTGCTATTGCTAATACCGCACTTGTTCCCGCAGCATTATCATTAGCACCATTTGCTATTGAATCATTATCAACCGCTTTAGCGTGACCAATATGGTCATAATGCGCTCCAATAATAACAACTTCATTTTTTAACTTTGAATCATTCCCTTCAATGTAACCGACTACATTAAAAGCATCTAAATCTCTTGCTTTAAAGGGGTCACGATAAGTTTCAAAATAAGGTTTTATTCCAAAAGATTTAAATTGTTCTTCTATATATGTTGCAGATTTTTCTATTCCTTGAGAACCTGTTTCTCGCCCTTTTAACTCGTTTGAGGCTAAAAATGCAACTGTTGTTTTTACCTCTAAGGCTGTTAGCGTTACCTCTTTTGACTTTTCAGAACCTTTATTATTAGACGTTTTACATCCAAAAAAGGCTAATGCGATACCTAATACAATTATTTTTTTCATATCTGTTATTATTTTATCCCCTAAAGCAAGGTTCCGTTTATATTTATTTTTTAAAGATAAAATCCCAAGTCAACGAATTGGCTTGGGATTTTTTATAGATTATTATATCTAATTTCATTAGACTAACATTGTTACTGGGTTCTCAATGTATCCTTTCAAGGTTTGCAAAAACTGTGCTCCAGTTGCGCCATCAACTGTTCTATGATCGCAAGCTAAAGTTAATTTCATTGTATTACCTGCAACAACCTGTCCGTTTTTCACTACTGGTTTTTCTACGATTGCACCCACTGATAAAATAGCCGAATTAGGCTGGTTTATAATCGAAGTAAAGCTTTCAATACCAAACATTCCTAAGTTAGAAATCGTAAATGTACTGCCTTCCATTTCTTGAGGGCTTAACTTTTTACTTCTAGATCTCACTGCAAAATCTTTAACAGCTGCTCCAATTTGTGGCAATGTTTGCTCATTTGCAAATTTAACAACAGGAACAACCAAACCATCTTCTACAGCCACAGCTACTCCTATATGCACATGGTTATTTAATTTCATTTTATCTGCCATCCATTGTGAATTAACTTGTGGATGTTGACGTAATGCTAAAGCACATGCTTTAACAATCATATCGTTATACGATATTTTGGTATCTGGTATCGAATTGTATTGTGTTCGGAAAGCTATAGCGTTTTCCATATCGAACTCTACATTCAAATAGTAATGAGGTGCTGTAAATTTAGATTCGGCCAAACGTTTAGCTATTACTTTACGCATTTGCGAATGCTTCACTTCATCAAAATTTTCTTGACCCGATGCTACAAATTTAGCAACCGGTACAACAGATTGACCTGCTGTAGGAACATATCCTTCTATATCACGCTTAATAATTCGCCCATTTTCACCAGAACCTTTAACTTGAGCAAGGTTTATCCCTTTTTCCTCCGCCATTTTTTTAGCTAAAGGCGACACAAATATACGCCCACTAGAGGCATTTGTTGTATCTGGAACATCCACTACTTCTGTACTTACAGGTACTGTTTCCGACACTTTTAAATCTGCTTTAGGGGCTTCCGTTTTTAAATCAGTAGTACCTCCTATTTTGAAGTTTTTAGCAACTGCAGAAACATCGGTTCCTTTAGGGCCTATAATTGCTAAAAGCGCATCTACCTTTGCTGAATCTCCGGCTTCTAATCCTATATGTAATAATGTCCCTGCATTAAAAGATTCAAACTCCATTGTTGCTTTATCGGTTTCGATTTCAGCAAGAATATCTCCTTCTTCAACAGTTTCACCTACTTTTTTTAGCCAAGTTGCGACAGTACCTTCTTCCATTGTATCACTTAATCTTGGCATAGTGATTACAATTACTCCTTCAGGAAGCGCTGTCGTTTCTTGAGTAGGCGTGTTCACCTCATCTTTTTCTTGTGTTTCTATTGTTTCTTCTTTAACAGAATCGCCACTCAATAGTTTAGAAATATCTTCTCCTTCTGCACCTATAATTGCTAAAAGTGTATCTACTTTAGCAGTATCCCCTTCTTCTACACCTATATGAAGTAAAACGCCTTCATTGAAAGACTCAAACTCCATCGTTGCTTTGTCTGTTTCAATTTCGGCTAAAATATCCCCTTCTTCTACTTTGTCTCCTACTTTCTTTAACCAAGAGGCAACGGTTCCTTCTTCCATCGTGTCACTTAGACGCGGCATGTTAATTACTGTAGCCATAATTTATATTTTATGCTGAATGAATGGGTAATCTTCTTGTTCATAGACAGCATCATACATTACATTTTTATCTGGGTAAGGCGATTCTTCTGCAAATTTTTCACATTCTGAAACAAGATCCTTAACACGCTTATCTATTTCTTTAATCTCTTTTTCTGTAGCATATTTCTCCTCAAGTATAACATCTTTTACTTGTTTAATAGGATCAATTTTCTTGTATTCCTCTACTTCTTCTTTGGTTCTGTAATGCTGCGCATCACTCATTGAATGCCCCCTATATCGGTATGTTTTAACCTCCAAAAATGTTGGGCCATCGCCACGGCGTGCTCTAGAAATAGCTTCATCAAACGCTTCAGCTACTTTTATAGGATTCATCCCGTCAACAGGTCCAGAAGGCATTTCATACCCTCTTCCTAGTTTCCATATATCTGTATGATTTGCTGTACGTTCTACCGATGTTCCCATTGCATACCCATTGTTTTCACAAACAAAAACCACAGGTAATTTCCATAACATTGCTAGATTAAATGTCTCATGAAGCGACCCTTGTCTTGCCGCACCATCACCAAAGCAACATATTGTTACTGCATCTTGATCGTGATATTTATCACCAAAGGCTATCCCTGCTCCTAGCGGTATTTGACCTCCAACGATACCATGTCCTCCATAAAAGCGATGTTCTTTAGAGAAAATATGCATAGAACCTCCTAATCCTTTAGATGTCCCTGTTGCTTTTCCGTATAATTCTGCCATTACGCGCTTAGGATCGACTCCCATTCCAATGGGTTGTACGTGATTCCTATACGCAGTTATCATTTTATCTTTAGTCAAATCCATAGCATGCAAAGCTCCTGCTAACACTGCTTCTTGACCATTGTATAAGTGAAGAAATCCTCTTACTTTTTGTTGAATATATACTGCAGCAAGCTTGTCTTCAAACTTTCTCCAGAACAACATATCTTCATACCATTTAAGGTAAGTCTCTTTTGTGATTTTTTGCATTGGTAACGTTTTCTTTAAAAATAAACGAATAACAAAAGTAACACTTTAGTTAGTAATGAAAAAACTGTTATTCGTAAAATTTTAGAAGATTCCTCTTCATTATTTCAAAATATTATAGTGCTGATTTATCAAAAACCAGCGGTAACAAATTTGCTAACGAGTTCGATTTGGCTACTGTTCCTGTTTCTCCCATAAAATAAATCTCTATAGATTCCTCTTGTTTTATCTCGTATTCGGCTATTGCTTGCCTACAAGCGCCACATGGAGGAATTGGCGCTGTTGTTTTTTGATTTTGAGAAGCTGCAGTTATAGCCATTTTAATAATTTGAGCTTTAGGGTAAGTTGCACCCGCATAATAAATAGCTGTTCTTTCTGCGCATAAGCCTGATGGGTAAGACGCGTTCTCTTGATTACTCCCCAAAATCACTTCTCCATTATCTAACAATAAAGCTGCTCCTACATTAAACTTGGAGTAAGGTGCGTATGCTTTATTTCTAGCTTCTACCGCTTTCTTCATTAAATCTCTTACACTTTCTGATAGTTCTCCTATGGAATCATAGACATATAATGTAGATTCTATTTTTACTTCCTTCATAAATCGTTATACCTAATATTTTCTAATACTAATTTAGACAAAAAAACTATTGCTTATCGCAATAGTTTTTAATATTCTTAAAATATTGTGCTTTTAATATTCTGAATACTCTCCTGCCCCTAAGTTAAATGTTAAAGAAAAGCGCAATGTATTTTCCAATGGGCTTTGCACATTAGATGACGAGAATAAATAAGACAAATCAACATTTATCACATTATATTTAAACCCAGCTCCTAAAGCAAAAAATTTACGTGCTCCTTTACTTTCATTTTCATTAAAATACCCTGCTCTAAAAGCAAAAGAATCTTGGTATAAGTACTCTGCGCCTAAGGCATAAGTAAATTCTTTCAACTCTTCGCTAAAACCACCAGGAGCATCTCCAAAGGATTGAAAAACTCCAGAAATAAAACTGACATCAGGATCTTGTCCTTCTATTATTACATCATTATTTACTGTCGCACCTAATTCGTCAACATCTTCATCATAAACGCCATTTCCATTATTATCTACAAATTCCACTTCCGTCCCATATTTTGGAGGTGTAGGTACTAATAATTTAGAAACTTCTGCAGTAACTGCCACTTTATTATATTGATCAAAAATAAAATCAAATCCTGCTCCTATTCGCAAATTAGTAGGTTGAAAATTATCTTCACCGCCTTCATCATACTTAAATTTAGGCCCTAGATTTTGTATTGCAAATCCTGCTCTCCAACGCCCATTAAAATCATTATAAGCTTCTTCCTCACTTTGATAATACCCATTAATATCCACGCCAAAAGTACTCGCTGCACTGATATCTTGATTATCAATATTTAGTTTTAAATCTGAACGTAAGTACCGCATTGCAACCGACATTCCAAACTGATCACTCAACCGCAATGCATAAGAAACATCTAATGCCAGTTCATTGGGTTTTTGGATTAATGGTTCTGAATTTGCCGATTCAACAAATTCAATTTCACCTAAACTAAAATAAGTCAAACTTGCTCCAAAAGCACTTTGCTCATTTAATCTATTAAAATAAGACAAATATCCAATACCGATGTCATTAACTAATTTACTTAAATAAGGCGTATAACTTAAAGACACCCCTGCTTTTGAGGTCGCAAATACATTTTTAGATGAATTCCATTTTTGAGCAAAAGCATCTGGAGAAGTAGCAACTCCCATATCTCCCATTCCTGCAGATCTTGCGTCTGGGGCTATCAATAAAAACGGCATCCCTGTAGTTATCACTCTACTATCCTGATTATTAGGTATTATAGTAGTAGGGGTGGCTTGTGCACTCATTTTTAACACAATAAGTAGCACTATAGCTAATATGATATTATTCTTCATAGATTCATTTTATTTTACAAATATAATTTTTTATTAAAGGATTACAAGTTTCTCAATTTTTTCCACAGTTTTGTTTGTCACACTCGAATGCACTGTTAGCTTATAGACATATGTTCCTTTCCCTATTTTATCACCATAATCATCTCTACCGTCCCATATAATATCCCTAGAGGTTGAACTAAAATCCCCACCTCGAGCCCCAACACTCTGTCCGTTTAAGGTTCTAACTAATTTCCCTGACACTGTAAATATTTGTACAGAAATATCTAAAATCTCCGAGCTATTATGGTTAAACCAAAACTCTGTATAATTAACAAAAGGATTCGGATAATTCAATACATTATCTATTACCAAGTGCTCATTCTCATTAAAAACTACAAACTGTAACTCAGCTGTTGAAGAATTATTATATACATCCCAAGCTTTTACTGTTAAAGTATGTAGCCCTGGCTCTAAATCTCTAAAAGGAAAACTAAGACTTCCTCTAGTATAATCGTCTATTTCTGTAGAATAATAATTATTCAACACAAAGGGATTTACTTCATCTCCATCTAAAATAGCAACAATATCATGCCCTATACCGCTAGCCGTATTGATTCCATTTTCATCTTGAAGCTTAACCAACAAATTTGGAGATTCATTGGTCACTCCTCCAGGCGCAAAATTTTCATCGTTCATAAATAAATTAATAATTGGCCCTATATTATCCTCTGGTGCGTTCTCATTCAGTCCACCAATTTGCAAGGTATTTATTGTAGCTCCTGTTTGATCTGATAATGGAATATCCCTTGAAGCATAAAAACTAGCTTTGCCATACCCAATAGGAATACCAATATCTCTTGGCACTACGAAATCAAATTCAAACTTCCCGTTTACTACAGAAGCTTGCCCTCTAAACACCACCACACCTAAAGTTTCATAATCTAAAATAATAGGACTCCCGCCAGATGTTACATTATCATTCCCTAAAGTTTGACGTTGTATTGGCTTATCATAAATAGTTGTTGTCACAACCCCATTATAATTTGACAATAAATTTCCTTCAAAATCTGTTACTTCTCCAGCTAATTTTGTATAACTCAAAGCTTCCAATACATCTGTAGATTCTGTAACTGGCACATCATTTACCTTTGTTAATCTTACATTTGGTTTCGGAAATGCCAATCGCATTGCTGGATCACCAATAAAAAACACCAAATACTTTTGACTTATTCCAGCAATGGCAGGATCATTTTTCGTTAAACGCAAAGCTTCAGCAATAGTTGGGTATTCATGATCACTATAAGCATCTGTATCGTTAAAAGAAAACAAGTAGCTTTCTAGTACTTTATTAAAGACAATCCCAACACTTACAAATACTTGACGTGTAGTTGTTATTAATGCAACTGCACCTCCATCATTATTCCAATACACTAACTCTCCTGCCGTCTCTTTCAATGGATTATCAAACTTAGTATATTCACATGTTACTGTTACAAAACAACTTAACCTAAATTCATTACGAAGTGCTAACACATCTGGTTTTTGAAAAAATCGTTCGGAAGCAAAACCATCCTCTCCTCCATGTCCAAAATAATTAACCACTAAAGCGCCATTTTCAACAGCATTTGATATTGCTGTTGTTACATCTGGATAACGGTCTCCTCCTGCCGAAGCCTGCTGTTGAAAAGCATCTGAATGAATTTTAACGACATTTATAAATGGCTTTTCTGCCGTTACTTCATCCCCAATCTGATCCGTAGTATTTTGCAAAGAACTCTCCCATGCTTCATCAACATCGTCTGAGATTACTACAAAATTATTCCTCCAACTACCAAAAGCTTCTCTAGAATAATAGGTTGCAACCTTATCTACCGCTTGTTTTGCCTTTAAAGGAGAATCTGCCAAAATTCGCCCAATAGCGATATCTAATTTGTCTGTTGCTTGTAAATTTCCTTCGGTATCATCCATCATTCCATAAAAATCATCGGAAACGAATGAATTTGTTAAATTAAAACTATTGTATGCATTCCATGTAGGTAAATTATAAGTATTTGAAGATATACGGCCTTTATAATCAAAAGAACTATCGCCAAATAAACATAAATATCGCACTCTCTTTTCTGGTGTACTAGCATTATCGTATACGTACTTAACAAAATTTCGAATTGCTGAAATATCCATATTACCGCTGCTAAACTCAGCATAAATAGATTCAACGGTCAAAACTTTTACATTTAAATTATTTTGCACCCTATTTATCGCTGCTAATCGTTTGGCTTGCGCGTAATGAGTAGAAGGCGTTACAATAAGGTAATCAATATCTTGAAAAACGCCTTGGCTATTTTGAAAAACAGTTCCTTTTATATTTTGATTACTTACAGTACTATTTATAGGTTCTAAAGGTTCATAAAAATCTGAACTAGTCACAGCTACAAATGTCTTAAGCTCTCCCAAAGAGGTTTTAAAGCTCATGGATGAAGCACCTCCATTTTCTATTTTTGTAATATTATTCAAATCTGTAATATTCCAAATTTGTGATACACTTGCTGTATTACTTACATTATATTGAGCAATTCCTGCCCCTCCAATTGTAGTTTCATTATTGAACTTAAACTGATTTCCAGCAAAAGCTAAATTCCGTGTTGCTTTAAGTGATATATAATCTAAATAGCCTACTGCACTAGGGTTTCCTAATTTATCATAATCTATTTTTAGTGTTACATTATCTGAAGCTGAATTAACAGTTCCAACAAAAGAGCCTTCAGAAGCAAGGTTAGGATCTAAAGCTGCAGGAATAAAAAAGGTCCCCACAAGCACGTTATTCAAGCGAACCTGCATATTAGAATTATTTGCTGATGTAGATGCTCCAATCACCTTAATATCAACGGGTATTGATGACACTAAATTAGGAAAATTAAACCCGAACGTTTTGCTCGTTTCAACATCAAATTCATCTCCAAACCAACGTCTTCCTACAAAAGCCAAACTCTTCTCATCTACTTCATGATATTGGTAATCTTGAAAAGTGTTAACAACCATATCTACAGAACCAGAAGCTTGTACCATAGGCTGTATGCGCTTCCCAGGCCCGTTTCCTACATTTATATAATAATAAACGGCATCTATATATGGATTTATATTTGTATTTATAGTTATATCATCAACATTCCCTTGTGGCCCTTCACCATAGAACAAAACATAATCCCCATCATTAAACACTCCATCGCTTTCTCCGACCACTGTTATAGCATTTTCAACAGGATCTAAAGGATAATTAATAGCATTGCTATATGGCAACATTTTCCCTCCATTTCCATAAATCCTTATACTTCGTGGATCCAATCCTTCAGTATTTATCCCTAATGCATCCAAATAAGACTTACTTAATTTAAAAACCCCAGATTTATCTATAGCGAACTTATACCATGATCCATTACGTAACACAGAATTAGAAATAGCCATTCGTTGAGTCTGTGAAGCTCTTGAACTTCTATTTGAAGTTTTATAATTAATAGTAAAAGACTCTACTTTTTTAAAAGTGCCTTTACCGTCTTTAATTATGGCAGACACCTTTAACATAGCATATAGCTTATGTCTCGCTTTTGAATTTTTTAAAGAATATTGAATTTCATTAGGAATTGTTTTAGTACTTATCCCTTCTAATTCTAAACTTGATATAGAACTATAAACGACATTACTTATAGCTATAGAACTTTCGTCGATTGGTGTATTCACTACCCACTGTTCTATATATTCTACCCCTTTATCAAGACTGTAATGACAATGTTCTTTAGGAGAGAAAACAGGTACCTTAAAAAGGTAACTTTCTGTAGCTATTGTCTGAGCATCCTCCCATATTAAATTAACCTTTTTTTGCTGAGAAAAAGCAATAGCACAGGTTAGCATTACAAATAATAAATTCTTTTTCATTAACATAAATAACGTAATTATTTAAGTGTTATTATCGGTTTTTATAAAATTATTTAAAAATCGGAGCAAAATTACGACAATAATTCTAATATAAAACAACTCACAACAGCCATAAAATCTTATATTTCACTTTTAATTAAACGACTAAAAACTGAAATGCTTCCCATTGTCTTACTTAGATAAGACACCATAGTCTTTTCAATTTTATAAAACAACGCATCCTAATTATGATGGTTCGCTTTTAAATCTGTGAAAACAATTCCTTTAACCGTATTTTATCTTTAAACTAAAATATACTTTTAAAATTCATTAAAAGTAGGAACTATGCATTTAAACCTGTTATTTTATTATTAATATCAAAGAAACTCACTAATACTTTTAATTTATTTCCTAATTATTTCATAAAATATTTCATAATTATGATACTAAATAATTCTAAAGAGCGTTATCCATTTTAAAGAACGATAAACCACGAAAAACATCGTTATAAAGCAGATAAACAGGATGAAATGCGATTTTTTTTGTTCAAATTTCTCAATTTAACCTTGCAGAGTTACGTATAATTGTTATATTGCAACTCCAAAAAACATAATTAGCTTACTTAAACGTATGAATATGAAAAAAGTAATTGTATCAAGGCTTATTCTAATTTTAGCGATTTCGCTAACCTTGGTAGGTTGTAAAAGATCTGGAGGTGGCTCCAACACATCAAGAGCAACTGGATGGCAAATTAATGCTCAAGAAGGGGGTTTTCAATACAACACCAAATTTAAAGAGCAAGAAACGGCTCCAGGACTAGTATTTGTTGAAGGCGGAACTTTCACTATGGGAAGGGTTCAAGATGATGTTATGCATGACTGGAACAATACTCCAAACCAACAACATGTTCAATCGTTTTATATGGACGAAACAGAAGTTACCAACAAAATGTATATGGAATATCTACATTGGATAAAAACTGTTTATCCACCAGAAGATGAAAACTTCAGAAAAATATATGATGGCGTTGTACCGGATACTTTAGTATGGAGAAATAGATTAGGCTATAATGAAGTTATGACCAATAACTACTTGCGCCACCCAGGTTATGGAGAATACCCTGTTGTTGGTGTAAGCTGGATTCAAGCTGTAGAATTTGCAAACTGGAGAACAGATCGATTTAATGAATTAAGTTTGCAAAAAGAAGGCTATTTAAAAGAAAACAGCCAATATGAAGCAACTGCCGATGCTAATTTTAGCACAGATACCTACATAAATACTCCAACACAAACTTATGGCGGTAATGAAGATATTTTAAGAGGTGGCAACTTAAGACCCCAAGTAGATGCTGATGGAAACGAAATAAATGTTTTTGCATCTAGACAAACAGGAATCATTTCTCCTAAATACAGACTTCCTACTGAAGCTGAATGGGAATATGCCGCTTTAGGTCTTTCTGAAATAAGAAGCTACAATACCTATAGAGGTAGAAAAAAATACCCTTGGAATGGACAATATACACGTTCAGGAAAACGTAAAGTTCGTGGAGATCAATTGGCAAACTTTAAGCAAGGAAAAGGAGATTATGGAGGTATCGCTGGATGGTCCGATGATAATGCCGATATTACAGCCCAAGTAAAAACTTACGCACCAAACTCTTTTGGTTTGTATGATATGGCTGGAAATGTTGCAGAATGGGTTGCCGATGTTTACCGTCCTATAGTAGATGATGACTTTAATGACTTTAATTACTACCGTGGAAATGTTTACACAAAAAACGCCATTAATGATGATGGTACAGTAAAGATTGTAACTACCGAAGATATCGTTTATGACACTTTAGCAAATGGAAAGGTAATTGCAAGAGATTTACCTGGTGAAATTGCTCAAGTTCCTGTAGATATGGATGAAACTTATTTAAGAACAAATTTTGATACTAGTGACAATAGAAACTTTAGAGATGGAGACAAACGTTCTTCACGTTATTACTCTGATAGTTTTGATGAAGAAGAAGGTGCTGAACAAAACCAATCTTCAACTAGAAAAATGTATAACTCTCCTAAACACTCTGTAGAGGTTGATTCAACAGGAAATATGATTAGAGAGTATGACAAATCTGATAAAAGAACCTCTCTTATTAATGATGAAGTACGTGTATATAAAGGAGGATCTTGGAAAGATAGAGAATACTGGTTAGACCCAGCGCAAAGACGTTATTACCCGCAGAATATCGCTACTGATTACATTGGCTTTAGATGTGCAATGTCTAGAGTAGGTTCTAAATCTAAAGGACATAACAAAACTAAAAACTAAGTTTAAATCATATAAATATTTAAAAGTCCTAACAATTAGTTAGGACTTTTTTTTATACATTTATTTTTTCAAACACAATTATTACCCGCTTTCAACACTTTAAAAGCCTTTACTAAACCACTAAAAACGATATGACAATTAAAGCATTACACGCGCTATTTTTACAATGTAATAACGCATCTACAGATACAAGGAAAGTACAAGCTGGTGATATGTTCTTTGCTTTAAAAGGAGAGAATTTTAACGGTAATTTGTTTGCAAATCAAGCGCTAAAAAAAGGCGCCAAATACGTGGTAGTAGATGACGAAAAACACCAATTATCTTCTCAAACCTTATTAGTTAAAGATGTATTACAAACACTTCAAGAATTGTCCGCATATCATCGTGAATACTTAGGTATACCGATACTAAGTTTAACAGGTAGTAATGGCAAAACAACAACCAAAGAACTAATTAACGCTACACTCTCTAAAAAATATAATACAACAGCTACCATTGGCAATTTGAACAACCATATTGGTGTACCACTCACCTTACTTTCTATGAATAAAAACACCGAAATAGGTATTATAGAAATGGGAGCAAATCATTTAAAAGAAATTGAATTCCTCTGTTCTATTGCGAAACCCGACTATGGCTACATCACAAACTTTGGGAAAGCCCATCTTGAAGGCTTTGGAGGAATAGATGGCGTAATAAAAGGAAAAACAGAACTTTATAGCTACCTCAAAACCAACAACAAAATTATTTTTATAAATAGCAATGATGAAAAACAATTAGCACATTCTAAAGGCGCAAAAACAATTACATTTGGCGAAACTTACACAAAAAATGATGTCGTTATAAATTTTATTCAAGCGCAACCTTTTGTAGAGGTGGCATTTAATGATCAAAATATCGAAAGTCAATTAATTGGTGAATATAATTTTAATAATATATCAGCTGCCATTTGTATCGCTAACTATTTTAAAGTAGAAGATTCCGCTATAAAAGCAGCAATAGAAGATTATATTCCAAACAACAATCGCTCTCAAGTTATAAAAAAAGCTTCACATAAAATTATTTTAGACGCTTATAACGCTAACCCTACAAGTATGCAAGCTGCTTTAAACAACTTTTCTAACCTTAAAAGCAAAGTCAAAATTGCTTTTCTAGGCGATATGTTCGAACTTGGAGACGCCGCTAAAAATGAACATCAAAATTTAGTAGAACTGGTTTCATCACTTAACATTGACACTGTGATTTTAATAGGAGAACACTTTAACAAGGTTACAATTAACGCCCCTAACATTCTAAAATACCAATCCTTTGAAGCTCTTAAATCTAATTTTAAAACGATTTCTATAAAGAATGCAACATTACTAATAAAAGGCTCCAGAGGCATGGCATTAGAACGTATTTTAGACCTACTTTAAACGCCCCATTTATTGTTATGATTTCAAAAAAGTCTTGAAAGCCTTCCAATACCCTTCTGTCCCTAATGTTGTATCCCATAGTGCTCTTGAGCCATGAATACCTTTTTCTATAGGCTTATAATGAGTTAGAACCCTACTATTTATTTGGCTTACCAAAACAGATAAAGCAGAGGTTTCGCTCATAGAAGCAGTTACAAATACAGGTTTATTGATACCTTTTATGCGTTCTTGAATATTCACCTCATTAAAATACTCACCAGGGCTAAAAGCGGCTACTTTATTTATTTTATCATTTTTAGTCGCTATTAAAAGTGCTAAAGAAGCAGAATAAGAGCTCCCTAACAAAAGAAAAGGTTTATTTCCATTTACTGAATACACGTAATCAATCGCTGCTTCAATATCTTGTTCTGCATCTAAAAAATCTGTTGGTTTATTTTTAGATTTAGCTAACTTGGCTGTTTCATTCGCAACATTATTAGCTATATTTCCCGAACGTTGATCTATTGCCATAACCGAATATCCCAACTTATTTAACCGTAAAGCCGTATCTATATATTCGCCTCGACTAAATCCTGCTTGATGACATAAAAGAATAGAAATAGGAACATCGTTAACCTTATAAACATCTGCAGTAATCATTATCCCATCTTTGGAAGGAAATTGTATCGTATTCTTTTCAGATAATTTTAAGTTTTGCGCTGTAATTTCAGCACTCTCAATTCCTTTTTTTTCTGAATAAACAACTTCATTACAAAACCAAAAGGTAGCAATAAATAGAGATAATAAAATAATTTTCATATAAATTTTAATTTTATTTTAAAGGTAGTTAATTAACAATAAAAACATGTTAAAAAACTACTAACTCTAGAATCCTAAAGCACACTCCATCATAGCATTATAACATCTTTAATGTAAGGAAATTATTCTAAAAACAATTACGTAAGATTAAATAGCACGTCTGTTTTTTAAATAAAAAAATCTTAAAGCTTTGTTAATGTCATTATCTAAAATGTATGAAGCATCACATACTAAAAGTTAAATTATCCTTATTTATTGTTAAAAAAAAAAATGTGTGAAATATTTTTACTAAGCCTTAAATAATTTTGTCTTATAAAAAATTTAATTATGAAAAGAACAAATAACAAAGACCTAATTGTTAGTCTAACGAAAAAAGTACTCTCCACCAAACGAAGGAGTCTGATAGAAATTTCATCTCACTTATTTAATAATCTAAACCCTTTATATAGCAAATAATTACGTTTACGTTGAACCCCTTAACATAAATTGCAATGCGCATTTTGGTTAAATTAAATCATTTAATTTAACCAATACAAGCAGCCTAAAATTATCTACAGAACCCCAGCAAGGACTTCGTTCAAATAGATTGCATTTATTTAATAAACAGACTTTATTCACAATTAAAGTTTATCTCAAATAACCTTTAAAACAAAATTAAGTCGCTTAGCAAACACAACTATTAATTATAAATTAACTTAATTAAAAAAATATGAAATCACAATTTATATTGATTATGAGTTTACTCATGGTCACAATAGGAATGTCTCAAGAGGCAAACCCTTGGAAAAAAACAAGCAATAAAAGTAGTGTTCTCGAAAAAAATAAGACGAATCTACCTATTAAAAATTTATACAATTTAGACCTTACAGTATTAAAAGCACAAATAAAATCAGCCACATTATATACTAAATCCTCGAAAAATACGGGACTTATAATGCAATTCCCGAATGGTAAAGGAGAAATGAAAACATATCGTGTGTATGAAGCTCCTACTATGAGCCCTAAACTTTCCGCTAAATTCCCTTCTATAAAATCTTATAAAGGGATTCAGGTTGATGGAGAGGCTACCATTAGATTTAGCATCGCTCCAGATGGCTTTCATGGAATGACTACTGCCCCTGGAAAACCAATGAGTTTAATAGATCCTTATAATATAAATAATTCGACATACTCTTCTTATTTAAAAAAGAACTTAGGTAACAAACCCGATTTTATTTGTTCTGTAGAAGGTATTGAATCTAATAATAAAAAAAGAACCAATACACAACAAAGAGAACTTGATAACGATATGCTTAGGACTTACCGTTTAGCAGTAACAGCAACCAGCCGTTACACTAATAGAATCAACTTAATGAATGGAACTGGAGGCTTAAATACAAGTGACGCTGTAAGAAGAGCTGTAACAATGGCAAGTATTAATACACAAATTACACGAGTTAACGGCGTGTACGAAAATGACCTTTCTATACACTTTGAATTAGTAGATAATAATGATCAACTTATTGAACTTAGTCCAGGTATACAAAGCGGCGGTGGTCCATCAGCTTTCAATCTTTCTGGTCAAACGTTTATTAACAACACTATAGGTAATCAAAATTACGATATTGGACATATCTTTGATTCAGATGGTGTTGGCGGACAAGTTAATCGTCTTGGGAGTGTTTGCGACACCGATTTTAAAGGCGCTGCTTTTTCAAGTTTCCAAGGTCAACAAGATTACCCTTTTTTTGCAATTGACTATGTCGCTCATGAAATAGGGCATCAATTTGGCGCCAATCACACCCAAAACAATGGAAACCCTAGTTCTCTTTTTAGTCAAAATTGCCAAAGAAATGATCAAACATCGGTGGAACCTGGTAGTGGATCTACTATTATGGGATACGCTGGCATCTGCAACCCTGATGTGCAACCAAATAGTGACTCCTATTTTAATGTGATAAATATTCAAGAAATAATGGCTTTTGTTAATACTATAGGTTGCGCTACATTAACCCCTACAGGAAATGCAACAGCACCAGACGCTGAAGTGAGATTCCCTAATAGAACCATTCCAGCCTCAACACCTTTCATTCTTTCTGCACGAGAAGGTAGTAATGACAGTTCAACGACTTACACCTTTGAGCAAATGAATAACGAAGTGGCGCCTATGCCTCCACAAGACACCTCTGTAAATGGACCTGCCTTTAGATCTGTATCTCCATCGTCTTCTAGATTCCGCTTTATGCCTAATTTAGAAACTGTAATAGCTGGGAATACTGCTAATCAATGGGAAGTACTTCCCTCTGTTTCTAGAGAATTAGATTTTAGATTAACAGTAAGAGATAACGATCCAAATGGAGGGCGAACTACTTTTGCAGATACTAAGGTTACTGTTAATGCTGATGCTGGACCATTTAGAATAACCTCTCAAAATCCAGATTTAATTCTTGAAAGCGATCAAGTTTTCTGGAGAGCAGGAAATACAGAAACCATTACTTGGGATGTAGCTGGTACTACTGGAAATGGAATTAATACTGCAAATGTTAATATTTTTTTAATACAAAATGGAGACTTTGAAAACAGGATAATTTTAGCTGACAGAACCCCTAATGATGGATCTCAAGATATTACAGTACCATTTAATGATGGTGAAAACTATAGAGTTATGGTACAAGGGCGTGGACATATTTTCTTTGACCTTTCTGATAGAGACATTAGAATTGCTTCCGATTTTTGTGAGCCCTTAACTCAAAATATCATCTTGAATGGAGAACAAAGATCATCGTTTATAAATAAAGTAGAATTAGGGGATATCAATAACTCAACCGAGAATGATGGTTATACTTTTTATAATACGATTACAACCAATGTTACTAAAGGAGTAGAACAATCTTTTAAAGTTAATTTAACAGGCGTTATACAATCATTTTATAGAGTCTTAGTTTATATAGATTTAAATGCTGACGGCATTTTAGATGACAGTCCTAATGCGGGTAATGAATTAATCTTCACAGGTACTCCAGAACCCAATAATGGTGAAGTTACTGGAAGCTTCACAATACCCTTCTCAACTGAAAACGGAGCTATTCGTATGCGAATTGTAACCGATATAAGAGGAGAAGCTCCTTCAGCATGTGGCTTTCCTACTAATTTTTCTCAGGACAATAGACTAAATGAAGTTGAAGATTATAACATTACTATTGTAGACCCTACGGCAGCACGAGAACTAAGCAATATTACTTATACAAAGGCTTTAAATAGTGATTTAAAAATATACCCTATTCCTGCTCAAAATAACTTAACGATTGAAACACCGTTAAAAAACATGAAATATAATCTATATACAATAGCTGGGCAAAAAATAGGATCTGGTGTTATTGAAGGTCGTCAAAAAAACATAGATGTTAGCAGTTTAAACCCATCATTGTATATTATAGAATTTACCAATGATACCAAAACCATTATAAAGAAATTTGTAAAAGAATAATCAGATTTCCACAAAAATTACAATCAATTTGAATTGAACCTTGCAAAAACTAGAATAGAACTTTGATGTAACAGCTTAAATTAATGTTACTGAATCAACAAATTAAAGGTAGTAATTTAAAATTACTACCTTTTTTATTTTATTCTCTTATATTTAAAACCTAATTAAGCTACCGTTATAATAGTTTAAAAAAACCAAATCCTACTTCTTTAATAGAAGTAGGATTTTGGTCCCTAACTAAACTAACCGATTATTTCTTTTTTACTCAATAAGAAATAATTCTATTTTCAAAAAATGACATTTTAAAAATTTATGCTATTATTTTAACTAATTTCTCTAAGATATTATAATGTCATTTTGTTATATATACGCATTAAAATTAGTTTTGGATTTTAATCTTTTAAAATTATAGTTTTTTTGCTTCTTCCCAAACAACATTCATCTCTGCAAGCGTCATATCTTTTAATGCTTTGTTCTTTTTTTTAGCGTTATTTTCCAAATATTGAAAGCGTTTTATAAACTTCTTATTTGTACGTTCCAAAGCATTTTCAGGATTAATCTTTAAAAATCGTGCATAGTTTACCATAGAAAACAGAACATCTCCAAATTCATCCTCCATTGCATCTTTATTTCCGTTATCTATTTCGGTTTTGAATTCTTCCAATTCCTCCTCTACTTTTTCCCATACTTGTTCTGGTTTTTCCCAATCGAAACCAACACCTGCAACCTTATCTTGTATTCTACTTGCTTTTACAAGAGCGGGTAAACTTTTAGGCACACCTTCTAACACGCTCTGTTTTCCTTCTTTAAGTTTGAGTTTCTCCCAATTCTGCTTAACCTCTTCCTCATCTACGACTTTTACGTCTCCATAAATATGAGGATGTCTATATTTTAGTTTATCACAAATACTATTACAAACATCAGCGATATCAAAACTATTGGTTTCACTACCAATCTTCGCATAAAAAACAAGATGTAGCATTAAATCACCAAGTTCTTTTTTCACCTCCTCTAAATCATTATCTAAAATAGCATCTCCAAGCTCATAAGTTTCCTCTATAGTTAAATGTCTTAGGCTTTCCATAGTTTGCTTTTTATCCCAAGGACACTGCGCTCTCAACTCATCCATAATGGTTAATAAACGATCAAAGGCTCGCAATTGATTAGCTCTAGTACTCATAATTCACTGTTGTTTTAATTAAAACACAATGGCTTGTGTTTTGTTTTATTTACTATTCACTTTTAATCTTATAGGCAAAAGATATACAGAAGCTACCTTTAATTCAAAAAAAATCCAGCGCTAAGGCTGGATTTTTTATAATATTAAGGCATTCAATACTATTTTTCTTCTTCCTCTTCTGAAACAACGGTTTCTTCAAGATTTAATAAATCGTTTTTTTGAAGCATATTATACCACTGTAATACTTTTTTAATATCACTAGCATACACTCTATCTTCATCATAATCTGGTAACACCTCTAAAAAATACGCCTCCAATTTACCTTTACCATCTTTATGACTTATGCGCGTTTGCCCACCTTCTTCCTTAGTTTCTATTTTTTTAAACACCGCTCTTAAAGGCACTTCTTCAGTTAAGGTATAAATAGCGATCTCACTTAAGATACTAACATTTTGCTGTATTCCAACAGAAATCTTACGGTTATCTAATAAAGATTCGGCTACAAAACCTGCTCTAGTTTGTGTTACTAATTTATATAACCCAGGTTTCCCTGCTATCGCCAATATTTTATCTAATCCCATATCTATTATTTTTAAGGATGACAAATATCTTGTGTTCACCCCTTTTAAACAAATTTTATCGTTTCTTTTTTTGGTTTGGGAAACGCATTCTATAATCTATTTTTACTTTTCCCTTAGAAATACTTGTTAACTTACTTTTTATCAAGCGCTTTTTTAACGCAGATAACTTATCTGTAAACAACACACCTTCAATATGGTCGTACTCATGCTGAACAACACGCGCTGCTAATCCATCCAATTCCATGATCTGTTTTTTAAAATCGGCGTCGTAATATTCTATTTTAATTTTGGGTTTCCTAAAAACGTCTTCCCTTACATCAGGAATACTTAAACACCCTTCATTAAAAGCCCATTCTTCTCCACTCTCTTCTAATATTGTTGGATTTATAAATGTATGTTTAAATGTTTCTAAGAACGTTCTTTCCTCTTGTTCCAAAGCTTCATCTTCTGCAAAAGGAGACGTGTCGATTACAAACATACGTATTGCTAAGCCTATTTGAGGAGCTGCAATTCCCAAGCCATAAGCCTCATACATAGTCTCATACATATTCGCTATTAACTCCTTTAAATTAGGATAGTCTTTTGTTATCTCTTTGGCCTTTTGTTTTAAAACAGGATCGCCGTAAGCGACAATTGGTAATATCATTTAAATTATAATTTATATATTGTACAGGTAACTTTGTAAAATTATGGTGGCACTAATTTCATCTACCAATGCCTTATTTTGCCTTTGCTTTTTCTTTAGGCCGCCTTCAATCATACTTTGCATTGCTATTTTTGACGTAAAACGCTCATCGATACGCTTTATAGGTATCTGTGGAAAAAAAGTTCTTAACTGACTAACAAATGGTGCTATTAACGCTTCACTTTCACTAACTTGATTATTCATTTGTTTTGGAGCACCTACCAAAAACAATTCTACAGTTTCTTTACGAGTATAGTCTTTCAAAAAATCCAACAAATTATTAGTTGATACAGTCGTAAGTCCCGAAGCTATAATTTGCATATCATCAGTAACAGCAATGCCTGTTCTTACTTTACCATAATCTATTGCCAAAATTTGAGCCATTATTAGTTTTTGTGCAAATTTAAGGTTTAATTAGTAGATAGTTAAATATTATGTCAAATTATAAATTGAAACTATATTTGCGTGAGGGAATTAGATCGTATGCCACCTGTTTATACATAGCATTAACTGTTTTATGTTTATGGTGATTTTGCTCATTTTTTTTGAATTGTTTTTGCGTTACATTATTTAATAAATGTAATTCACAAACACCTCTCATTTTAAAAGAAAGCCATGGAGTAAGCCTTATAGTAATCTGCCCTAATAAATTATGTAATAACAATAATACATCCCTTAAAAGGAAAAAGTTTTTTTATGAAAGAATTACAGCAAACTATTGAAAACGCTTGGAACGACAGAACTTTATTGAATAATGAATCAACTACAACCGCCATTAGGGAAGTTGTACGCTTACTAGATGAAGGTACGCTTCGTGTGGCAGAACCCACCAATAACGGATGGCAAGTAAATGAATGGGTTAAGAAAGCCGTCGTTTTATATTTTCCAATTCAAAAAATGAAAACGCTAGAGGTTGGTATTTTTGAATTCCATGATAAGATCCCTTTAAAAAAAGGATATAAAGAAAAAGGAATTCGTGTAGTCCCTCATGCCGTTGCTAGACATGGCGCTTATATTTCGTCTGGCACCATCTTAATGCCAAGCTATGTAAACATTGGCGCTTATGTAGACGAAGGTACTATGGTAGATACCTGGGCTACTGTTGGTAGTTGTGCTCAAATTGGTAAAAATGTACACTTATCTGGAGGTGTAGGTATTGGCGGTGTTTTAGAACCCTTACAAGCAGCACCTGTTATTATTGAAGACAACGCTTTTATTGGCTCGCGTTGCATTGTTGTAGAAGGGATACGTGTTGAAACCGAAGCTGTTCTTGGGGCAAATGTAGTCTTAACCGCATCTACAAAAATCATAGATGTTACTGGTGAAGAACCTATAGAAATGAAAGGCTATATTCCTGCACGTTCGGTGGTAATCCCTGGAAGTTACACAAAGTCTTTCCCTGCGGGAAATTACAATGTTCCCTGTGCTTTAATTATTGGCAAACGTAAAGAAAGCACTAATAAAAAGACTTCTTTAAACGATGCGCTACGTGAACATAATGTCGCAGTATAGATAAATTTTAAATGATCATCAGTCGCAGTTTTTTACTTTGCCTCTTAAAAGGCTTTATACCTGCGACTGATAATAGATATTATTTATTTTTTTTCAGATACTTACGTTTAAAACGTTTTTTTCTATTTGCTCGTAATTTAAAGCTTTTTGAAGACTCTAATAACATTCTATAGACCTCATCAAAAGGCTCTTTACTTATTCTAGCATATTCTTCTGCAATTATCCTTATCATTTTCTTAGACAACCACAAACGTTTTAAATTTTCCATTCGCTTTTGTAAACTCATAGCTTCAAAACGCATCCTATTTAAATCTATAAGATAGAAATCGTACCCTTGCTCTTTTTTAACGATTAACGTATTCCCTGGCGAATGATCTAAAAAATTCACATTGTTTTTATGGAGCTTGTACGTAAAAGCTGTGAACTGCTTTAAAATAACATCACGCTCCTCATACAGGGGATTATGAATCAAAACTCTAAAATCAAGATCATAATCGATGTGCTTGCTTATATAATAACTAGTTTTAAGACCTATAGCAGATGTATTTTCCATATAAGCTATTGGAAAAGGTGTTAAAACACCTACTTCGGTTAATCGTTTAGCATACTCAAAAGAACGTTTTGCTTTTGATTTTCTAACATTTTTATACACAAAACTATTAAAAGCTTTAGGTGTTTTAAATGCCTTTACGTTTACAACTTCATCATCGACCTTAAAACTTTTTATAATGTTTCGGTCTCCTTTTGTAACATATTTCCCTTCGGTTTCGAAATGTGTAACACACTTCAATAGTTCTGTTTTTAAATGTTTGTATTTGGGGTGAATGTGTACGGTACTCATAGAATCCATCTGTTATTTATCAAATATATGTGAAATTAAATTTTAATAAAAGCTGAAAAAATAATATTTTGCATTTTAATAGATCAAACAAACCTAAAAATTCTCTTTATCTAGGGAAATTGAATATGAAAAACATTCTAGTTATACAAAACAAACGTATTGGAGATGTACTTATAGCTTCAGTAATTGCTAAAAACATGAAAGCAATATACCCTAATAGTTGTATTGATTACTTAGTATATGATTACACCACTGGTGTTATAGAGAACAACCCCAATATAAACAATATCATTGTAATAAACGATAAAGAATTAAAAAAAATCGGAAATCTTTTTACTTTAATAAAAACTTTAAAAAAAAGAAAATACGATATCATATTTGACCCTTATGCTAAACTTCAAAGTCGATTAATTTGCTTATTTTCTAAAGCGCCTATTCGAATTGGCTTTAAAAAGAGAGAAAAAAATCCACCTTTACCTTTTTATACACACAACATTCCTTTTTTAGAAAAAAAATCAAACATTTGCGGAAAAGCTATTGAAGATCGCGTGAATATGGTGAAATCTGTTTTTGATTGCTCAAATATAGCTATAGATTACACTCCTAAGATAAGTTTAACAAAAACCGAAAAACAATACAACAAACTAGATCAGTACGATACCCCTGTTATTATGCTAGGTGTTTTAGGTAGTACACCTCAAAAATCAATGCCTTATGAATATATCGCTAAAATTATAAATGATATAACCAATAACTATGACGTTAAGGTACTTTTCAATTATGCCCCTCACCAAAAAGAAGAAGCTTTAAAAATATACAAACAATGTATAAACAAAAATAATATTGTTATCGACATCTATGAAGATAGTATTCGTGGTTTCATTAAATTAATGAATAAATGTACTTTACTAATTGCGAATGAAGGCGGAATAATACACATAGCAAAGGCTTTAAACAAACCAACTTTTACAATATTTTCACCTTATATATTAAAAGAACATTGGGCTAGTTTTGAAGATGGCACAACACATAATTCAATACATTTATTAGAAGAAAAACCAAATTTATTTTCTACTGAAAAGCAGGTGCGCCGTAAAATTGAAGACGACCCTTCTTATATGTATAAACAATTAACTCCAGAGTTGATCTTACCTAAACTGAATGCTTTTTTAGCATATCATCTAAAAAAATAACTCACTCAAAAATGTTTAATTTGATAAGTCCTAGACGAATTCTCTACCTCTAAAATTATAATATAAAAGACTTTTATTAAAGTTTTAAGTATATTCTTAGTCACCACCTTGAGATTTTAATTTCTCAATACCATAAGGTGTTTTTATAACCTTTTTATTTTTAGTATTTCGTCTAATCGCTAGATTTCTTTCTAAGGACTCCTTTGTTTTGTATCCTCTTGGATGTTCTAAATGCAAACAAATTGCCTTATAACGAATTTGCTTTGTCTTAACCCCTAAATTAACTAAACGCTCCCCAAGCTCTCTATCTGGCCCTCCATATTGCATACGCTCATCGTAACCATTAATGGCTAATAAATCATCCTTCCAAGCGCTAGAATTACAATTATTAAAAGTAGCACCAGTAGGTGTAATAGCATCTAATAAACCTGCCAATTTATTACCAACACTTAACTTTAATTGTTGCTTTTTACCTAAGACACCTTGTTGTTTTAGCCATTTCGGATTAAAACAGCGGCCTGCTTCTATATCCTTTAATGTTATCGCATCACTAGTAGGCTTATCTAACTTACAATAACCTCCTGATAGAAAGACCCCTTTTTCAGCATACTTGGCATGTGTAGATACAAAATCTGGTCGCGCTATACAATCGCCATCTGTCATCAAAATATAATCATACTCTGTTTGGACAATACACTTATTCAACAATTCTTGTCTACGATACCCTTTATCCTCATGCCAAATATGACGTAACTTAACGGGATAATTCACCATAAAACGCTCTATTAACGTTCTAGTGGACTCCCGAGAACCATCATCTGCAACAATGACTTCAAAATTCTTGTAATCTTGAGTTTTATAACTCTCTAAGACTTTACTTAGATAATCTTCAGAATTATACGTACTCACAATTACTGATATAGGCAAATCGTTCATTTAAAACTATTTTTTCATTCCGCCAAAAAGGCAAGGAATCTTAATTTTTTATCATTTTTACTTACTATGCAAATGTACGCATATAAATTTATTCCGCAGTATTCTTGACTTTAGCGAAAGGCTCTTTAAATATAATTTCAATTCATTATTGGAAGTGCTAATAGCAGCAGATTCTATATTCTTAATCTCTTTTTTCCACCCAGAGACATTACAAACGACTAGGCCTTCTTGATTTTTTAAATCTAAACCATTTTCGCGCAACCAATTAATATTAAAACAGTGAGCATTATAAATAACAGCTTTAGTTATTTTCTTAGGTTTATGAAATAATACAGATTCTCCATTTACAAAATAGCCTTCTTCTCGCAATTTTACATGTTGTTCTACAAAATCCTTTCGAGGCAATACATTGGCATTAGAGAAAATAAAATAATTAGTGTGGCAATTATGTAACATTGCTTCTAGAGTTGTTAAATGCACATCAAAAAATACCTCTTTAGCAATCGTTGCAACGTTTTCCTTTAAATCCTCTGAAAGGCGTTCTACAACCATCACAATTTCAAACAAACGATAGGTTTGATTGTTGTATCCATGCAATACAGTTTTAAGATATTCAAAACCGTTTAAACCAGAAAGTATTACTGTAGTGTCTATTTTTGTCATACAGTAAACAAAGATAAAGTTTTTTAGTAAGTTTGTAACTACAAATTATTATGACAAAACTCACTGTAATCATCCCCACCTTCAATGAAGCGCTTTACTTAAAAGATGCGCTATATTCTGTTGAATTTGCCGATGAAATTATCGTTATAGACTCTTTAAGTACCGACAACACTGTTGAAATCGCTAAGTCGTTTGGTTGCAAAGTATTGTCTAGAAAATTTGACAACTTTTCAAATCAAAAAAACCACGCATTACAATACGCTACTGGCAAATGGGTTTTATTTATAGATGGTGATGAACGCATTCCTTATGTGTTAAAACAAGAAATTTTAGAAGCTATAGGTTCTGGAAAACACAGCGGTTATAAACTTAACTTTCCTCATTTTTATATGAATAGATTCTTATATCACCATAGTGACAATGTTACGCGACTAGTCATTAGAGAAGCCTGTCGTTTTGAAGGCAGTGTTCATGAGAAACTTATTATAAATGGCTCTATAGGAAAGCTAAAAAACCCTGTATTGCATTACACCTATAAAGGTTTGATGCATTACATTGGAAAAAAAGACAACTACGCTTGGTTTCAAGCAGAACAAATGCTAAAAAAAGGAAAGAAAGCGACATATTTCCACTTAGCCTTTAAACCTTTCTATCGCTTTTTTAGTAGCTATATACTACGTCGTGGGTTTTTAGATGGCATTCCTGGACTAACTATGGCTACTATAAATGCTTATGGAGTGTTCTCGCGCTATGTAAAATTAATCTTGCTACAAAAGGGTATTAAATAAGCCCTTATTTTTTTAGTTTGTACAAGCCCTTATAATACCCGCATTAAAACGAGGCTTTTCCTTTTTTTATTTTTTTCTTAAAAGTATTCAAGTCATCTTCGCCTTTAACATCTATACGTTCTACTTCATAATTAATTGTTTTTAAAAGGAAATTTATTTCCCCTGTTCCCTATTCGTAAGTCATAGGCTATTCTATTTACATTTAACAAATTAAAAACACCATTTGCAGCTTCCCCATTCGAGAATACTTCCCTTAAGGATAAGCCAATGTATTACTTACGTTTAAATTATGCTCCACAATAAACGCCTTACATTTAATAAAATCTATTTACAAGTCGTCCTTAGACATTTCATTATAGTGGTTATGAGCAAAAGAATATAATCCGTGTTCTACCCTTTTTGGATCTAAAAACTGTAGTTAAGAAACACTCATAGCAGCTTCTGTTCCTACATTCCAATCGTCTACACCTCCCACATACTGAAACGGAATATAAAAACAAGCCTTTAATCCATATTGTTGTAACAAAGGCTAGGCATATTTGAATTGATTCACATATACATCATAAAATACACTAATTACAGTTTTATATAAAAATCTTCTAGAGACTTAAACTTATATAAATTATTAAAATGCAATATCCCCATACCGCTCCTCTAACTTTTATCTAAAAATTGTAACCCATTACTATTTTCAGTATCTGGTAACTTTGCCATTTACTATGGTAGCATATATTGAAATGTTGGTTTTTACTATAAACAACCAGGCATCTATATTTATTAATTCACTCTTTTTTAAATGAGTTTCATTATTTTTGACACAAATATAACAAGGGTATCTTAATTTTTTTTAATAAAAACCAGGTTCTATAAATGATTAGCGCAGTAGCAATAACTTATAACGAAGAAATACACATTGAAAGCTATATAAAAAGCTTATCCTTTGCTGATGAAATCATAATTGTAGATTCATTTAGTACGGACAAAACAATTGAACTGGCTAAAAATTACGACGTAAAGATCATTCAACACCCCTTCGAAAATTTTTCAAAACAAAAAAACTTTGCAATCGATCAAGCAAGTCACAACTGGGTTGTTTTCTTCGATCTTGATGAAGACATTCCAAAGCCTTTAGCCGAAGAAATTATAGCAACCGTTAATACTAATAATCCATTGAAAGCCTATAAAGTTAAACGACACTATCATTTCATGGGAAAACGCATTAAGTACAGTGGTTTTCAAACAGACGTTTCTGTAAGATTGTTTGACAAGAGGTATTGTAGATATAATGACAATCCTGTACACGAATCTATAGAAACTCAAGAAACAGTTGGAATGCTAAAACAGGCTTTAAATCATCAAACCTATAAATCGTTTGATAATTACAACCAAAAGCTAAGTCATTACAGTAAATTACAAGCAAAAGCATTATACAAAAAAAATGTAAGACCAAATCTATACCACTTATTATTTAGACCATGGTATCGTTTTATGCATCAATATTTTTTCCGCTTAGGATTCCTAGATGGTAAAGAAGGTTTTATAATATGCTATGTACATGCCTTTTCGGTATACAAACGGTATATTCAACTTTGGGCTATGTATAGAAATATTGAATAAAAAAACTACGTCCTTATAACTTAGGAAAAATTAATTGCGAATACCCCATCAAACACAATAGATGAAAAACGTTTTTTTAGAATCTCACAATATAAAGAATCCAAACAATGGTTTTGGTCAATTTAACTACCATTTAATTAAAGGGTTGTACCACGCCAATATTCTAGATTTTAAAATAACTTTACATGCCAAAAATACGGCTGTTTTAAAAGAAGAGTTCGGTAATTATTTTAATTATAAGACTTACAAGTCCATCTCAAGGCAACCGCTATTTAGAATTAGAAAAAAATATAACATTTGGCACTCACTAAATCAAAACATTAAAATAGAACCTAACTACAACATTCCTTATATGTTAACGGTTCATGATGTAAACTTTATAGATGAAGTGTCTAATGATTTAAATCATAAAACCAATCAGCGTTTTATAAAAAAATTAAACAGAAGTAACGCAATTACCTACATATCTGAGTACGCAAAAGCATCTACGCATAAATATTTTGACGTTCCTAAAGTTCCTGAATACGTTATATATAACGGTAATCCTATTCGAGAATTACTAGATACTAAAAGCATTTCCATAAAACCACAAACAAATCGTCCTTATCTGTTCTTTATTGGCGCATTAAATGAACGTAAAAATGTGCATGTATTAATAGAAATGTTAGAATTATTACCTGATTTTGACTTGATACTTGCGGGGAATAACTCTAGCAATTATGCCAAGGTAAAATTAGCCCAAACCATTATTAACACAAAAACAAAAAACCGGGTTCACCTAATAGGAACTATAAGTGATATAGAAAAGCAATATTATTTAAAAAACTGTGCCGCCTTTGTATTCCCATCTTTATTAGAAGGGTTTGGAATTCCGCCTATTGAAGCGATGCGTTTTGGAAAGCCTATATTCTTATCTAATTTAACATCACTTCCTGAAATTGGAGGTAAACACGCTTTTTATTGGGAGCATTTTGACCCTGAATACATGAAAGCCATTTTCGAAAACGGGATGCATGCTTATGAGACAAACAAAGAAACATATAAACGTGCTTACATAGAACGAGCCACCAGTTTTAATTGGGATGCTACTGCTTTAGAATACATTAAGGCTTATAAAAAACTATTGTCCTAATTCAAAAACAAATTTCATACATCAATCCTATTAACAAAAAAATGGAAAACGAAATTATAAATGCATTAGAGACCCTAAAAAAAGGAGGACTCATTCTTTATCCCACAGATACCGTATGGGGCATTGGTTGTGATGCAACAAACGCCAAAGCTGTTCAAAAAATATATCTGTTAAAACAAAGGGCCGAATCCAAAACAATGATTTGTTTAGTAAACAATTTTGGAATGCTAGAAAAACATGTTGATAATGTTCCAAACGTGGCATATAATATCATAGAATTAGCAGTAAAACCAACAACCCTTATTTACGATAATCCTGCTGGAATTGCTGAAAATTTAATTGCAAACGACAATACTTTAGGCATACGAATAGTACAACATGATTTTTGTAAAAAATTAATACGAAAACTAAAAAGACCATTAGTGTCGACCTCAGCAAACATTACAGGAAATCCTACACCCAAATCATTTAAAGAAATAGATCAAGCCATTTTAAAAGGTGTGGATTATGTCGTAAATTTGCAAAGCGAAAAAAACGGGGGGACCCCTTCAGCAATTATTAAAGTAAGTAATAATGGAGGCATAAAGATTATTCGCGAGTAAGTTGGTTATAATACAATGAATTACAAAAACGCATTACAAAACGATATATTCAAAATTATTTCTAAATCTGCAGCAGAACTTTCATTAGACTGTTATGTTATAGGTGGCTTTGTTAGAGATCACATATTACAACGTGGTAACGCTAAAGATATTGATATTGTTGCTATTGGTAGCGGTATAGCACTTGCAAAGCAAGTTGCAAAAAACATTCCTAATAAACCAAAAGTTCAGGTTTTTAAAACCTATGGCACAGCAATGTTACGTTACAATGATATTGAAATCGAATTTGTTGGTGCCAGAAAAGAATCCTATAAGACAGACAGTAGAAATCCTATCGTTGAAAACGGAACATTACAAGACGATCAAAACCGACGTGATTTTAGCATCAATGCATTAGCCTTAGATTTATCCGAATCTAACTTTGGTGACCTGCTTGACCCTTTTAACGGTGTTGAAGATTTAACTCATAAAATAATTCGTACACCATTAGACCCAGATATTACCTATAGCGATGATCCATTAAGAATGATGAGAGCCATTCGTTTTGCCTCACAATTAGGATTTATCATAGCTAAAGAGTCCCTTAATGCCATTACCAGAAATAGCAACCGTATTAAAATAATTACCAAAGAACGTATCGTTGTTGAGTTAAATAAAATATTAGAAAGTAAAACACCATCTATTGGTTTTCTTTTATTAGAAGAAACAGGGCTATTACAATATATTTTGCCAGAATTAACCGCCCTAAAAGGGATAGACGAAATTGAAGGTCAAAAACATAAAGATAATTTTTACCACACGTTAGAAGTTGTTGATAATATTTCAATACACACCAATAATGTCTGGCTACGCTGGGCTGCTTTATTACATGATATAGGCAAAGCGCCAACCAAAAAATTCAGTAAAAAAGTAGGCTGGACTTTTCATTCACACGAATTTGAAGGTTCTAAAATGGTATACCGTTTATTCAAGAGGTTAAAAATGCCGCTTAATGATAAAATGAAATTTGTTCAAAAACTGGTATTTATGAGCTCTCGCCCTATTGTATTGGCTCAAGATATTGTTTCCGATTCGGCAGTACGAAGATTGGTTTTTGATGCAGGAGAATATGTTGATGATCTAATGCTGCTTTGTGAAGCAGATATTACAACAAAAAACCCAAGAAAATTCAACAAATACCACAACAATTTTAAAATTGTAAGACAAAAAATAATTGAAGTAGAAGCAAAAGACAGTATTCGTAATTTTCAACCACCAGTCTCTGGAGAAGAAATAATGAAAACATTTAATTTAAAACCTTCTCGTGAGATTGGGCTGATAAAAGAAGCCATAAAAGAAGCTATTTTAGAAGGCGATATCCCTAACGAACATGAAGCTGCTTTTAATTTAATGCTAAAAAAAGGAAAAGCTTTAGGTTTAACAGTTTCTAATTAACCTCTCAATACTTTAAACAAAAAAAAGCTAATTTTAAATCTTTCACTAGCACCGCTATTTAAATAAATACTATTTTATAAGTTTAACCAAATTACAAAAAATTAAAAGCGGCACATTCAAGCCCCAAAATTACAACTAACCTTCTTTTTAGCTAAAGAAAAAAGCAAACCCTTCAAAAAAAATAATAACGATGAAAAAAGACAATAAAAAAGTGATTTACTGGCTACTAACAGGTTGTTTATTAATCTTTATTATGGTTGTTGTGGGAGGCATTACTAGGCTTACACATTCTGGCTTGTCCATTTCCAATTACAAATTAATTTCTGGAACGATCCCTCCAATGAATGACACAGAATGGCATACCGCATTTGATTTATACAAACAATACCCTGAATACAAAAAACTAAATAGTGATTTTACATTACAAGATTTTAAAGATATTTATTTTTGGGAATGGTTGCATCGTGTGATAGGCCGTTTTATTGGCTTAGTTTTTTTCCTTCCTTTCTTATACTTTTTAATTACAAAACAACTCTCTAAAGCCACCATTAAAAAAGCAGCTATTTTATTAGGATTAGGCGCTTTCCAAGGGTTTTTAGGTTGGTATATGGTAAAAAGCGGTTTAGTTGATAGACCAGACGTAAGTCATTACAGGTTAGCAGCTCACTTAACAACCGCATTTATAACCTTTGCCTATACCTTTTGGGTTGCGCTAGATCTAATATTTCCAAACAGAAAACAAGTCAATAAAAAACTTAGAACAATTATCCGATTTGGAATGGCTGTTCTTTTACTTCAAATTATTTACGGCGCTTTTGTTGCGGGTTTAGATGCTGGTTTTATTCATAACCATTGGCCAATGATGAATGAAGGTCATTTTATACATGAAACCGTATATATAGAACAAACACCTGTATACAAGAACTTTATTGAAGGCAGAAGTGGCGTACAATTTACACACCGTATACTAGCCTATCTCGTCGTATTATTAATTGGCTATATATGGTACAACACAAGAAAAATAGTTCTAACTCCTCTTCAAACCAAAGCCGTAAATAGTTTATTAGGCTTAGTTGGGTTACAATTTTTATTAGGGGTTTTAACTTTAATTTTCGCTGTACCAGTTTGGTTAGGTGTTGCCCATCAAGTTGGCGCTTTTTTCTTATTAAGCGCTATGACATTTACGCTACATCGGTTTAGTAAGTAATTGAAAAACGCTTATATTTGTAGTCTTAACTTTTCACAATGATTTACAGATTTAGAGTCATTCTTGACAATGATACCGAAGAAGATATTTTTCGCGATATAGAGATTAGAGAAACCGATACTCTTGAAGATTTACACAATACCATAACACAATCCTTTGGTTTTGATGGCACAGAGATGGCCTCTTTTTATATATGCGACGACGCATGGAATCAAGGAGAGGAAATTTCACTGTTCGATATGAGCGAGGGAATAAATCAAGTTCGTTTAATGAACGAAACACCATTAGATGATACTGTTCATGAAGCACAAACAAAACTCATATACGTTTACGATTTTTTAAACATGTGGACTTTTTATGTTGAACTAGCCGAAATTGCTGAAGAAAATGAAGGTGTAGACTACCCGAATTTAATGTTTGTACAAGGACAGGTTCCCGAAAATGCCCCTGAAAAAATGTTTGAAGCCGATAAAACTGATGACTTTAATGAATTAGATGATGACTTTAATTTAGACGATTATGATAATTTAGATTTTAATGAAAACTGGAATTAATAATCGGTCTTAATTTAAAATACATAACTTAAAAAAACACATACTCTTTTTGTATGTATTTATACAATCCCATTATACTTAATAATGGGATTTTCACTTTCCTTCTATTCTTTTAAACAATCCAGATTATATTAATTGATTCCATTCACGCATTCCATTCTTACAATAATCACTTACAGAAAACATCCGTTTATTAGTCTAAAGTCAAAGCTTAAGTATTTATAACAACACTAGTCGCAATAATTCTAGTATTGCGCATACAAAACAACTGCTTCCCTTATATTTAATTTGCCTTTACCTTAACCGCTAAACATTTAAAATTAAAACTTACTTTTAATTTTGTAACAAATACGGTTACGTATCGTCTTACTTTAAATCAATCAAAATACTTTTATCTTGGAAACCATTCTTACAATTAATAATCTCACAAAAAAATACGGTTACTTAACAGCTGTAAAAGATTTATCATTTACCATAAAAAAAGGTAACGTTTATGGTATTTTAGGGCCAAATGGAAGTGGAAAATCAACCACTTTAGGCATCGCTCTTAATGTCGTTAATAAAACCTCTGGAGATTTCCAATGGTTTGATGGAGACATTACAACCCACAATGCTTTAAAAAAGGTTGGAGCCATTATTGAACGCCCCAACTTCTACCCTTATATGACGGCTTACAAAAATCTGAAATTAGTATGTAAGATCAAAGGAATTGATGATTCAAAAATAGATGAAAAACTCCAAGTCGTGGGCTTACTGGAAAGGAAAGACAGCAAGTTTAAAACGTTTTCTTTGGGAATGAAACAACGTCTAGCCATTGCCTCCGCATTGTTAAATGATCCAGAAATTTTGATTCTGGATGAACCTACCAATGGTTTAGATCCGCAAGGTATTCATCAAATTAGAGAAATTATTAGAAATATTGCGAGTAATGGTACGACTATTTTATTAGCATCACATTTATTAGACGAAGTCGAAAAAGTGTGTTCACATGTTGTGGTGCTTAGAAAAGGAGAAAAACTATATTCTGGCCGTGTAGATGAGATGATTTCAAGTCATGGTTTTTTTGAATTAAAATGTGATGATGATGCTAAATTAATATCCTTTTTAAAAAAGCACGCATCTATAACAGAGATTAAAACAGAAGAACATTTAATTACAGCATTCTTAAACACACCAATGTCTGCCTCAGATTTCAACAAACAACTTGTAGAGCAAGGCATTTACCTCTCTCATTTGGTAATGAGAAAAGAAAGCTTAGAAGAACAGTTTCTTCAACTTACAGACAACCATAAATAAGAATCATCAATCAAAAACCAATCAAAATAATGTTACGACTTTTAAATATAGAATTCATAAAACTATGGAATAATAGAGCCAGTAAAGTATTAATACTGGCCTACTTCATTCTATTAACCTCTATTGCGCTTATTGCTTCAATTAAATTTGATATAGGGCCTATAAAGTTCCATTTAGCCGAACAAGGCATCTTTAACTTTCCATACATCTGGCATTTCAATACGTTTATTGCTTCATTATTAAAATTCTTTTTAGCGATAGTCATCGTATCTATGATGGCAAATGAATATAGCAACAAGACTATAAAACAAAACTTAATTGATGGTTTAAGTAAAAAAGAATTTATACTCTCCAAGTTTATAACCGTAGCTGTTTTTGCTTTAATTTCAACACTTTTCGTCTTTATAGTATCCCTCTTTCTTGGTTATGGTTTTTCAAGTATAACAGAAACTTATCACGTCTTTTCTGATTTGGAATATTTACTTGCTTTCTTTATAAAATTAGTAGGATTCTTTTCATTCTGTTTATTCATAGGGATACTAATAAAACGTTCTGCTTTTGCATTAGGCTTCCTATTTGTATGGTATGTTATTGAAAAAATAGCATATGGTTTAATTACATTTCAATTTGAAAGCACTAAAGACATTGCTGGATATATTACTCAATTTTTCCCATTAGAATCTATGTCCAACCTAATCAAAGAACCTTTTTCCAGGTTAGGAGCAGTAAAAGAGGTCGCAAATCAAATTGGAGAACAATTCAATTTCGATTATGCTGTACATTGGTATCAAATTGCAATTGTTTTGGCTTGGACTGCCATTTTTATATTCTTTTCATACAAGTTGTTAGAAAAACGTGATCTCTAAGTTTTGTTTATTTAAACATTGCTTTTTGGCTACGCGTTAATAAAAAGTGTAGATTTTATAATATATTTGATAACAGCTGGCTATTGCTATTAAATATGAAAAAAATATTATCTACACTAACCCTATTATGTGTTTTACTTGCTTTTCCCCAACAAGAAGCAGCGAACTGGTACTTTGGAAATAATGCTGGGTTAAATTTTAATACAGACACAGGTGCTGTTAATTCACTAACTAATGGAAACTTAGCTACCGTAGAAGGTTGTGCAACAATATCTGATCCTTCTGGAAACTTAGTATTGTATACTGATGGTACTACCGTATATAACGCTAATCATCAACCAATGTCTAATGCCAACACCACGCCCCCTTCTAACGCCCTTCTGGGAGATGAATCTAGCTCTCAATCGGCTATAGTCGTTCCAAAACCAGGAAACCCTAACATCTACTATATTTTTACAGTAGGCTCCAATCAAACCCAAACAGGTTTAAATTATTCTGAAGTCGACCTCACCTTAAATGGCGGCTTGGGAGATGTAACTTTTAATAAAAATATTCCACTACTCGACAAATGTTCCGAAAAAATCTCTGCTGTTTTAAAGGATTGTATAACAGGTAGTATTTGGGTTATTGCGTTTTCCAATGCCACAGGAAGCAATGCGAGTTCTATGAATTCTTTTCACGCGTTTGAAGTTAGTAATACAGGCGTTAATACAAACGCAGTAGTTTCAACCTTTAGCAATTTATCCATATCAGATTCCAGAGGGAATTTAAAATTTTCTCCAAGTGGTACTAAATTAGCTTGTGCTAATGTTAGTTCTGGGTTATTCATTGCCGATTTTGAAAAACAAACTGGAATCGTAAGTAATATAGAAACACTTTCTATCGCTACCCAAAACAGTAATAGGTCTTACGGAGTAGAATTTTCACCCAATAGCCAATTATTATATGTTACGAGCTCTAATGATTATTTCAATCAAACCGACCCGTCTCAAAATGAAAATCCATCAAACCATCAAACTTCATTAATTCAATATAATTTAGAAGCCCCAAACATTTCAAATAGTCAAATAATCATCGATGAGAGGCAACTATATAGAGGCGGCTTACAATTAGGGCCTAACGGTAAAATATATCGTGCATTAAGCATTACTTATGACCAAGGCTTACCTAATTTAGGAGCTATAAACAATCCCAATGAAATAGGAACGGCTTGCAATTATGAGCATTCAGCAATAAACCTATCCAACAAACGCTCTAGACAAGGCTTACCTCCGTTTATACAATCGTTTTTCTCACAACAAATCGACATTATACAAAATGGCATAAGCGCTATTAATTTATCCTTATGCACAGGAGACACCTACACGCTTATGGCAGAAAATATGCCAGGAGCAACTTATAGTTGGTATATGGATGGAAACCTATTGCCTGAGACAAATTTTAATTTAGAAATCTCTGCTCCAGGCGTGTACAATGTTGAAATACTACTTAACAATGGTAATTGTGGTAGTTTAGAAGGAATGGCTACAGTAAATTATTTTGATATTCCTATAGCCTCCCAGCCCAATAATCTTTCCGTTTGTGATGATAATAATGACGGGGTTTCCGAATTTGATCTCACAATGCAAACCAATGCGATATTAAATGGACAAGCCCCATCGCAGTATACTGTAACGTATTTTTCATCGATGATAGATGCTAATACAAATCAAAATGCTATCATAGGAGATTTTCAAAACCTTACAAACCCACAAACCATATATGCTCGAATCGAAAATTCAAATTTTGAAGGTTGCTATGATCTCACCAGTTTTGAGATTCAAGTTTTTGGGATTTCGAACACAGCCAACAACATAACAAATTTCAATTTTTGTGATGCCACTGACAATACAATGGATGGTGTCGCAGCAATAAACCTTCCGCTACTAAACACAGATATTTTAGGAACAATAGACCCCACCTTAGTCACTATATCGTACCATAATTCGCAAAATGATGCAAATAACAATATAAATCCTTTACCTGATTTATACACGAATCTAACTCCGTTTTCTGAAACCCTTTTTGTTAGAATAGAAAACAAAACCTTTACAGATTGTTTTTCTGCCTACGCTATATTATTAAACATAAATCCTACCCCAGAAGCTTTTAATGGAAATTTATATCAATGTGATGTAAACGATAATATAGATGGTCTAACCACTTTTAATCTAACAGAAGCAAATGAATTATTAACAGGGAATACACCTAACCGTACCACACAATTCTATTTGTCGCTAAACCATGCTCAGAATAATATAAACCCACTCAATGCAATGGCTTACAACAACACATCAAACCCTCAAACTATTTTTGTTAGGGTTACCAATAATATAACAGGCTGTGTAAACTATAGTCAATTAACACTAGAAGTAAGCGCAACTCAAATAAATGATTACATCGCTCCAGCAGTTTGTGACACCCTGAACTCCGAGGATGGTATACATACCTTTAACCTCAACGCTTTTTCTTCAGACATTTTAAACGGACTGCCTAATACTTTAAGTTTAAACTACTACGCATCTTATAATGACGCCTTATTAGAACTAAATCCATTAAGTAATAATTACAGTAATACCACGCCATACTCTCAAACCATTTTCGTTAGAGCAGAAAACAACAATGCATGTTATGGCATAAGCGAAGTATTACTAACCATAAACCCACTACCACTTCTAGAAAATGATGACACGCTTTATTATTGCTTAAATGACTTTCCTTCAACTATAACTTTAGATGCCCTCTCCTTAGGCACATCAAATAATTACTCATACAACTGGTCTAATAATGCAACTTCGCCAACGATAAACGTTAACGAAACTGGCGTATATACTGTTACAGTAACCAACAACTTAACAGGTTGCTCTAAGACACGAACAATTACAGTAGAAGCATCTAATATCGCTTCAATTGAAAATATAGAAATTATAGACGGTAGTTTAAATACGAATCAAATTACTGTTTTAGTTTCTGGGGAAGGTGAGTATCAATATGCATTAACAAGTCAAGCAGGGAACAGTACACCCTATCAATCTATTCCTATTTTTATTCAAGTAAAACCAGGAATATATACCGTATCCATAAGGGATATAAAAAATTATTGTGGTATAATAGATACGATGATTTCTGTTATAGGCTTTCCATTGTATTTTACCCCAAATGAAGACGGTTACAATGATACTTGGCAGATTTATGGAGCCTCTTCTGTATTTCAAGCCAATAGTATCGTTTCTATTTTTGACCGTTATGGCAAACTTATCACCCAAATGAAAGCTTCTAGCAAAGGCTGGGATGGCACTTTAAACGGAGCGCCTTTACCTAGTAATGACTATTGGTTTTCTATAACACTAAAAAATGGAAAAACATATAAAGACCATTTTACCTTAAAACGATAATCTAAATAATAGTAGTTCTAAAAAAAAGCCTCAAAAGATTAAAAAACAATTATACTTTTTAATCTTTTAGCGAAACTAAGCTAATAGCCTTTCAACGTAAAACACCTTATAAACACCTGTTTTTAAACGAATTAAAACAATAAAAACTATCAGTGATTAAAAATCTGTAAATGCTTGAATACTAATAAAAAAATATTAGAGATACATTTTGCATTCAAATGGTAAGTAATTTGTATTTTTAGGCATAAGTCCCTAAATACAAATAGAATATAGTTTTAAAACCACAAAATACTTTTCTTAAAAATATAATGCCCAAATATAGCTAGATCTATTATACATTTTAAAGAAAATTATTAAACCAATCGTTTTTTAAATGAGTAAGAAATTAGTATTAATATTAATCATTTTTGCACATACTAAAAGCTTTAGTCAAGAGATTACTCTTTTTAACCAATTCAATGGTCACTACGATTACTTAGCTATTGGAAACACCTTAAATTTAGCCGAGAATAATTTAAATTCCGTCATTTGTGAAACCTTACCCTCATCACAAGCAACATTAAATGTAAATGCATCTTCTACCATTATAGCTGCCTATCTTTATTGGGCTGGTTCAGGAACAGGGGATTTAGATGTAACATTAAATAGCACCAATATTATTGCTGAAGATGTATATACTGTTAACTACAACTCCGCTTTTCATGGTTTATTAACTTATTTTTCTTGCTATGCAGATGTTACAGAACAGGTTATAACAGAAGGGAACACGGTCTATGAGCTTTCCAATTTAGATATTTCCGAAACACTAATCAATATGCCAGGTTATTGTTCTGGTAGCACTAATTTTGCCGGTTGGAGCCTCTACGTTATTTTTGAAAATGAGGCCCTACCTTTAAATCAAGTCAATTTATTTCAAGGTTTGGAAATCATCAATCAAAACGTACAAGAAAAAACGATTCTCCTTAACAACCTAAACGTCTTAGATAATAATAATGCTAAAATTGGTTTTCTAGCATGGGAAGGTGATAATGCATTAAATTTTGGGGAAAGCATATCCATAAATGGAAATATTATTTCTAATCCCCCATTAAACTTAGCCAATAATGCCTTTAATGGCACTAATAGTTTTACAAACGCAACCAATTTTTATAATTGTGACTTAGACGTATATAGTATTGAAAACAATATAGATATTGGAGACACTCAAGTCGAAATAAAACTAACAACGGGAGGTATAGATCCAAGTACCAATACATTTAGGGCAGATCTTATTATAATTAATAATATTATAACAGTACTAAATAGCCAATTACCAGATGCAACTATAGCCCTAGATGCGTACTTTCTTAACTGTGGAAACCGAACAATAATTCTTGAATATACCGTTTCTAATAATAATAGTACAGCTCCATTACCTTCAAATACAATTATTTCTTTTTATGCCGAAGGACAACTAGTAGGTAGTGCAGAAACACTAGATATTATTGATATAAACAGTTCTGAATCTGGTTCAATAACATTAGAGATCCCTAATGAAATCCCTAATAACTTCCTACTTACAATAATTGTAGACGATGATGGCAATGGCAATGGAAATGTTATAGAAATTATTGAAACAAATAATACAACATCAGAAACAATTATGCTTATTCCGCTTCCTGAAATACAAGCTTTATCACCTTTATATACTTGCGATGTTGGATTTAATACAGCTGTTTTTAATTTAACTTATGTGCTAAGCGAAATCAACACTGATGATTATCTTGATTTATCCTTTTACAGTGAAATTGAAGATTTACAATTAGATAACAATGAAATTTTAATTCTAGAGCATTATCAATCCTCAACAACTCCCCAAACTATTTTTATAAAAGCAGAAAACGACATTTGCTTTGACATCTTTAGTTTTCAACTCTTTACCCAAAATTGCCCGCCTCATATTCCTGAAGGGTTTTCTCCTAATAATGATGCTTTTAATGATTACTTTAATATTCAAGGCTTATATGATATTTTTGAAAACCATCAACTATTAATATATAACCGCTATGGGACACTTATTTTTGAAGGTAATAATGAGTTAAAATGGTACGGAAAAGCAAATAGAGGGGCCAATAAAGGCAATATAGTCCCAACAGGCACCTATTATTATGTACTTTACTTAAACGACCCAAATTTCAAAACTCAAACAGGCTGGGTTTATCTTAATAAATAAAAAAACATTCTTAGCAAGAATAACAAAAATGTACAATTTAATATATAATGTATTTGGCATCATAGTTCTAGGGTTTCACTTTAACATTTTTTGTACTATTATATAGTAACGCCTTATCTATATTTGTATTCAAATTGAGATTAATGAAGGCTTCCCTTTTTTTTTTATTGTTCTTGTGTTTTCTATCTACTACTGCTCAGAATATTTCTGTAGATAGTCAAAGCTACACCCCACAACAACTTGTTGAAGATATTTTAATAGACAGCAATTGTATTTCTAACGTTCTAGTAACCAATGTCGTTGGCGGGGATTTTAATAGTACAGATCAGAGTTATGGTTTTTTTGATGCCTCTGGTACTTCTTTTCCTTTTCAGAGCGGCATTATATTAAGTACAGGAAAATTAGAAAATGCTGAAGGCCCTAATACTTCTTTAAGTGATGACGACGCCACAAACTGGGTTGGAGATACCGATCTGGAAAATGCGCTTCAGGAAAGCAATACCACTAATGCAACTATTTTAGAATTTGACTTTACATCCATTGCTAATCAAATTAGTTTCAGGTACATTTTTGCCTCTGAAGAATACCAAGAAAACAACCCTAACACTTGTCAGTTTTCCGATTTATTTGGTTTTTTAATTCGCCCTGCTTCTAGCCAAAACTATGAGAACATAGCATTAGTTCCAGGCACACAAACCCCTGTAAAAGTAACGACTGTTCACCCCGAAATACCTAATGGTTGCGCAGCAGAAAACGAAATCTATTTCGAAAGTTTTAATGGTAATGTATCACCCATAAATTTTAATGGGCAAACCAAAATATTAACGGCCATTGCAGATATTATACCCAATGAAACATATCACGTAAAACTGGTTATTGCCGATGAACAAAATTTCCGCTATGACTCTGCTGTATTCTTAGAAGCAGGAAGCTTTGAACTAAATACAGATTTAGGCCCTGATAGACTATTAGCCAACCAAAACCCTGTTTGCGAAAATGATATAATTAGTCTAGATGCTTCTCAACCCAACGTTACTAGCTATAAATGGTTTAGAGATAACATAGAGCTAATCACCGAAACCAATCCTACACTATTGGTGTCTCAAGCAGGAATTTATACTGTAGAAGCAACGCTAAACAATAGTTGTATTTCTTATGGGAAAATTGTTATTGAATATGCTCAAAACCCTATCGTTTTTAATACAACACTAACTACCTGCGACATTGATTTAGATGGGTTTACAACTTATAATCTTTTAAATTCAACTCAAGACATTACCAATAATAACAGCAACTTAAGCATCTCAAATTTTTACACAACTCTTGCAGATGCACAAATGGATAATAATGCAATTATACAACCTAGTGCGTATAATAATACAAGTCCGCTTCAAGTTGTATATGCTAGAGTAACGAGTCTAACAACTAGTTGTAGTGCTATTGCTGAAATAACTTTAGATATTTCAACCAATACCCTTACGCTTCATGATATAAATACATGTGATGATGCCGTAATTGATGGTTTAACGACTTTTAACTTAAATAATATTAGCGCTCAAATACTCCCATTGGTTCCTAATAATGCTACCATTACATTTTTTACCACACTTAATGATGCCTTTTCAGATCATAATCCCATTAATGGAGACTACACTAATACAACAGCTTATTCTGAAACTATATTTGTAAAGATTACCACAAACACAAACCAATGCTATGCCATTACCACATTAACACTAAATGTACTCCCTACTCCTGAATTACTAGCAGACAGCTCTATTTTATACTGTACAAATTACTTTCCTGAAACAAAAACACTAAATGCAGGAGTTACAAATAACACAACACTAAACTACACATACGAATGGCTATTTAATGGCATGAGTACAACTATTAACACCGCTGTTATTGACGCTAATCAAGTGGGTGTATATACTGCTATAGTAACACATCCTAATGGCTGCTCCAACACAAGAAATATCACACTTATTGCATCTAGCCCACCAATAATTGAAGGTATAGAATATACAGAACTCACATCGAATAATACCGCCACAGTCACTGTCTCTGGAGAGGGTGCCTACGCGTTTGCTCTAGACAATGAATATGGCACTTATCAAGATGCTAATACGTTCAATAATTTAAAACCAGGCTTACATACAATCTATGTAAGAGACAAAAACGGGTGTGGTATGGCTTCCATTCCTTTTTCAATTTTAGGTTTTCCTCAGTATTTTACCCCGAACGGAGATACATTTCATGATTTATGGAAACCTTATGGTGCAGATCAACAATTCAATTCTAATTTAAAAATTCAAATTTTTAATCGCTATGGAAAGCTTATTAGTGCTATTACACCTTATATTGGATGGGATGGAACATTAAATGGCCTGCCATTACCAAGTGACGACTATTGGTTTCTTATGCGCCACCCTAATGGGAAAGAATACCGAGGGCATTTTGCTCTCATTAGGTAAAGCCTTAAATTTACAGTATGCGTTTTAAAATTGAATCGGAATTTAGTCCTACAGGAGATCAACCCACTGCAATTAAGCAATTAGTAGCGGGTATAGACTCTAAAGAAAAATACCAAACACTATTAGGTGTTACAGGCTCTGGAAAAACATTTACAGTAGCCAACGTCATAGAAACAGTGCAACGTCCAACTCTCGTTTTAGCTCACAATAAAACCTTAGCTGCACAATTATATTCTGAGTTCAAACAGTTTTTCCCTAACAATGCAGTGGAATATTTTGTCTCCTATTATGATTATTATCAGCCAGAAGCTTATATTCCAACCTCTGGAGTTTATATAGAAAAAGACTTATCTATAAATGAAGAGATAGAAAAGATGCGTTTAAGTACAACGTCTTCCCTACTCTCTGGACGTAGAGACGTTATCGTTATTGCCTCGGTGTCTTGTTTATATGGTATTGGAAATCCTGTAGAATTTCAAAAAAATGTTATTACATTAGAAAAAGATCAAGAAATTTCTAGAACAGCATTATTACACAGTCTTGTACAAAGTTTATATTCTAGAACTGAAGCAGATTTTAAACATGGAAATTTTAGAATAAAAGGTGATACTGTTGATATTTTTCCTAGTTATGCAGATGATGCCTTTAGGATTCATTTTTTTGGAGACGAAATAGAAGACATAGAAGCCTTTAATATTCAAACCAATGCTATTGTTGAAAAATACGATAGACTAACCATATATCCTGCAAATATGTTTGTAACATCGCCTGATGTATTACAAAATGCGATTAAAAACATTCAGGAAGACTTAGTAAAGCAATATGATTATTTTAAAGAAACGGGGAAACACCTAGAAGCGAAACGCCTGAAAGAACGAACCGAATTTGATTTAGAAATGATTCGTGAATTAGGATATTGTTCCGGTATCGAAAATTATTCGCGTTATTTAGACGGAAGACTACCAGGAACCAGACCCTTTTGCTTATTAGACTATTTTCCTGATGATTTTTTGATGGTTGTAGATGAAAGTCATGTTACCGTTTCTCAAGTACATGCAATGTACGGCGGCGATAGAAGTCGAAAAGAAAACCTAGTAGAATATGGTTTTAGATTGCCTGCAGCTATGGACAACCGGCCTTTAAAATTTGAAGAATTTGAGCTTTTACAAAATCAAGTCATTTATGTAAGTGCAACTCCGGCCGACTATGAGCTTCAAAAAACAGATGGCGTTTATGTTGAACAAGTCATTAGACCTACTGGTTTATTGGATCCTATTATTGAAGTACGCCCTAGCCTTAATCAAATTGATGACCTGATTGAAGAAATTCAACAACGTGTTGAAAAAGACGAACGCACCTTGGTTACAACTTTAACCAAACGTATGGCTGAAGAGTTAACAAAATACTTAACTCGTATAAATATGCGCGTACGTTACATTCATAGCGATGTAGATACTTTAGAACGTGTTGAAATTATGCAAGATTTACGTAAAGGGCTTTTTGATATTTTAGTAGGTGTTAATCTACTTCGTGAAGGCTTGGACCTCCCAGAAGTATCTCTTGTTGCTATTTTAGATGCCGATAAGGAGGGCTTTTTACGATCTGCCCGCTCTTTAACACAAACGGTTGGTAGAGCTGCCAGACACCTAAATGGTAAAGCGATTATGTATGCAGACAAGATTACAAAAAGCATGCAGAAAACGATTGACGAAACAGAATACAGACGCGAAAAACAAATAGCATACAATACAAAGCACAACCTCGTTCCAAAGGCATTAAACAAAAGTCTAGACAATTCTCTTACAAAAAACTCTGTAAGTACTTATAGCTATGAATTAGAAGCTGCAAAAGCAGCAGAACCAGAAAGTGAATACCTCAACAAATCGGAATTAGAAAAGAAAATACGAGAAAAACGTAAATTAATGGAAGCCGCAGCAAAAGCCTTAGATTTTATCATAGCAGCTCAATTTCGTGATGAAATTAAAGCGTATCAAGAAAAATTAGAAGCCTTAAAAACTTAATCCTACGACATACTGCAACTTTTAATGACACTACAGACTTAATTATATTGTACCTTAAAAATTTCAATAAGAAGGTCTGGAGGAACAATATTATCAGGAAACTCTTCCATTAAGTATAATACTTGCGTTATGGATTCTTGGCTCAAGCCCTTTCTTAAACCAAAATTATAAAGTTTAATAATTTCTTGTTGCGTTCTCCTATTTCCTATGTTCATTAACAACACCAACCGATGAAATTGTACAATACGTTCACTATGCGAATTGTGGTGGATACAATTAATAGGATGTGCTATTAGGTCATTAAAGTCGTCTATCGAAACACTCAACTGCTCAGCAATACTACGAAGAAAGTTGTATTCAAGTGGTTTTATAGCATCTTCACATTTCGCAAAGGCTATCATTTCAGACAATAAGCTTAATTTTTCAACTCGATTCATAACAGTTTACATCTCATAACAAGCATATTATAAATTTACAAACATTCGTTATTTTATAATCGTATAAAGCACGTATCTTATCGAAAAATGAGTAGATTTACATTATGTTTCATTATAATAACGCTCTAGATTGAGCTAGCAAACGGACTTAAAATTAACAATCGTATTTTACAAATGACAAACAACGACATATTTAAAAAACTAAGAGTAGCACATCAATTGCGTGATGATGATATTATTAAAATTCTATCACTTGTAGATTTTAGAATTTCAAAAAGTGAGTTAGGTGCATTATTTCGACGAGAAGATCATCCCAAATATATGGAATGTGGAGATCAAATTCTTCGTAATTTCCTAAATGGATTGGTTATTCATCTACGTGGTCCTATGCCTCCTAAACAGAAAAATAAACAACAAAAAAAGAGCAACGATTAACGTTGCTCTTTTTTTATAATATAAGACGCTTTACTTTTGAAATGATATCATCTCTCTGAATTAAGCCAATACTGCTTGTACTTTATCTGCTGCTTCTTGGAATTCTGTAGCACTCATAACATCTAAACCAGAACCATCAATTAGTTCCTTTGCTATGTCTGCATTAGTACCTTGTAAACGTACAATAATAGGAACATTAATTGCATCTCCCATATTTTTATATGCATCTACAACACCTTGTGCCACACGGTCACAACGTACAATCCCTCCAAAAATATTTATTAAAATAGCTTTTACAGCTGGATCTTTTAATATAATTCTAAATGCGGCTTCTACACGTGCTGCATCTGCTGTACCACCTACATCTAAAAAGTTTGCGGGCTCACCACCTGCTTGCTTTATTAAATCCATAGTAGCCATCGCTAAACCAGCTCCATTAACCATACAACCTACATTACCATCTAAATCAACATAGTTTAAGCCTAATGCGCCTGCTTCTACTTCTATAGGACTTTCTTCACGTAAATCACGTAATTCAGCTAAATCCTTATGTCTGTACAATGCATTATCGTCTATGGTCACTTTGGCATCTACAGCCATGATTTTATGGTCACTCGTTTTTAAAACTGGATTGATTTCAAATAAAGAAGAATCCGATTTCACATAAGCAGTATACAAAGACGTCACGAATTTCGTCATCTCCTTAAACGCTAAACCAGACAACCCTAAATTAAAAGCTACTTTTCTAGCTTGAAAAGGTAAGATTCCAGTAGCAGGGTCTATTTCTTCAGTAAAAATTAAATGCGGTGTCTCTTCTGCTACAGTTTCAATATCCATGCCCCCTTCGGTAGAATACATAATCATATTACGTCCTGTCCCACGGTTTAATAAAACAGACATATAAAACTCACTAGTTTCAGTCTCTCCTGGGTAATAAACATCTTCTGCGACCAATACTTGGTGTACACGTTTACCTTCGGCAGAGGTTTGTGGTGTTACCAAATCCATTCCTATGATTTGGTCTGCTATGGTTTTTACTTCGTCCAAGTTCTTTGCAAGTTTAACACCGCCTCCTTTTCCACGACCACCAGCGTGAACTTGTGCTTTAATTACGTGCCAACCTGTACCTGTATCTTCAGTTAGTTTCTTAGCTGCAGCAACTGCTTCGTCTGCATTTTGAGCAACAATTCCACGTTGAATACGTACGCCAAAGCTGCTTAATAATTCTTTTCCTTGATATTCGTGTAAATTCATCTTTTTTGAAAGTAAAATTTTAGAGTCACAAAAGTAAATAATCACAAGAACTTACCCTAATATTTAATTATGAAAAAAAACATTCTGCAAAGCATCATTGTTAAATAATTAACAATATGTTTAAATCATGTAATATTATAATCTATTACTTTTTATCTTCTTTGAAAGAAATATCTTTGATAAAATTTCTGTTATGCAAAACGATCAATTATTAAAAATAGTCGAAGACTTTGGGAGTCCTATTTACGTATACAATTCTGAAACGATTACAAAGCAATACAAACGTTTAACAGCTGCTTTTAATAACGTCAAACATTTAAAGGTAAATTATGCCGTAAAAGCGCTCTCTAATATTTCTATATTAAAGTTAATGCATACTCTTGGTGCTAGTTTGGACACCGTTTCTATTCAAGAAGTACAATTAGGCTTAACTGCTGGATTTCCTGCAGAAAAAATAATTTTCACACCTAATGGTGTTTCCTTAGAAGAAATTGAAACCGTAGCAAAGCTTGGAGCACAAATAAATATTGATAATTTATCTATACTAGAACAATTTGGCACGCGGCATCCTAACGTTCCTGTTTGTATTCGTATAAATCCTCATGTTATGGCTGGAGGAAACACTAATATTTCTGTAGGCCATATTGATAGTAAGTTTGGAATTTCAATACACCAAATCCCACACATACTCCGTATCGTTAAAAACACAGGTATGATTATCAATGGAATTCATATGCATACAGGAAGTGACATTCTAGATATTGATGTGTTTTTATATGCCAGCGAAATTCTTTTTGATACGGCTTTAAATTTTACGAACTTGGATTTTATAGATTTTGGTTCTGGATTTAAAGTTCCTTACAAAACGGGAGATATAGAAACTAATATTGAAGAACTGGGAGAGAAATTAACAACACGATTCAATTCTTTTTGTTTAGATTATGGTAAAGAACTAACTCTAGCATTTGAACCTGGGAAATTTCTAGTGAGTGAGGCGGGTCAATTTTTAGCAAAAGTAAATGTTATAAAACAAACAACTTCGACTGTTTTTGCTCAAATAGATTCTGGTTTTAATCACTTAATACGCCCGATGCTTTATGGCGCTCAACACCAAATAAAAAACATATCTAATATTAACGGACGCGAGCGTTTTTATTCGGTTGTAGGCTATATCTGTGAAACCGATACATTCGCCAATAATAGGCGTATTTCAGAAATAAAAGAAGGTGATATTATTACGTTTAAAAATGCTGGTGCTTATTGCTATTCTATGGCCAGCAACTATAATTCTCGTTATCGCCCTGCCGAAATATTATGGCATAATGGCAAAGCGCATTTAATTAGAAAAAGAGAAACTTTTGATGATCTCTTAAAAAATCAAATTGAAGTGGTTTTAGAATCCAAAAAAATAAAAGTGAATACCTAATTACTAAAAAAGGACTTCTTAATTAAGAAGTCCTTTGTCTACATATGCTTTAAAATTCGTTATTTTAAAGCCTGATAAAAGGTTAATCCGTTATTATAAAGATCAAAACATCTTTTACTGGTAGAATGGGATCTATTCGATATAAACATCCTTTTTCCATATTCTAAACTTTAGTTTTATAAACTCATTTACTGCTTTACCGTACCTAAAAAATGGTTCACTTTAGGGTTTATTGGATTGCCTGTTATACGTCTAAAAGAAGCTATTTGTCCAGAATGCCAAATAGCATCTGCTATTGGACCATTTATATTGTTCCAAAAAGGAATCTCTTTAGTTCCAAAAATAATTTTAAATTGAGTCAAGTCTTCACTCGCTCTTAAAATATCCGCTGCTTGTTTAAGGTTAAGTAGTGTTTGCTTACGCAAATCTTGGAAAGAGAACTCTGACAACTCCGTTTTTACATTTGCCTGCTTTAATGTCGAATTTAAAACAATTAAAGATAGCTCATAAATGTGTTTTACTGTTTCTCTTGTAGACCTTACACTATCATTAGGTTTGTAATTTAAATCTACTTCTGTTAATCCTTGCGTTGCCCAATAGAAACGAAACCCTAAACCATCTACCTGTCTTGCCGCTACTGTTCCTACTGTATACGTATCTGAATATTCAGGAATTTGAAAATACGGTAATTCATTTTCCTGTGCTTGTATCATAGTATATGTTGCTAATAAAAAGGTGAAGCTAAATATGTAATGTCTCATAATGTTATTGTATTTAATTCTATTCGTTTAATGATTGCATATAGCCTGATCTTTTAAACTTATAGTAATATTATAAATTGCAAACTTATCTTTTTTCACACTTATTAACGAGAGTTAGTACTATTATACCATCTAATATTTTTATTATTTATGAGTGTGCTTAGTATTCGATTAAAAAAGATGTAATCTACAATCCCTATGGCAAACAAATAAGAGCTTGACTTATTTTTTTTATAATTATCTAAAATCTCTTTCAAATTAAAACAACACTTGCCAACAGTTTGTCCGAACATACCTTCATTAATTGACCAAAATAAAAATCTATAGCAAAGGTAAAAACGCTATATCGTTTTTTACTATTTATGATTTATCCATTAGCTCGCCTTACAAACGAAACCGCATTTTAGTGCTTTTCATTTTATACAAATTGCCTGATTCCTTTTTAAAAAAAAGCACTGTACTGCAGCACTCTAAAATCAAAGGTATTAAAATTGGAATGTTTAGCTTTAAGTTGTTGGTATAATGGCATACTTCCAATAGCCCTATTTGCTGCTCCAGAAGCCGATGTCAATGAAATGGTTTTTATTATTCTCTCATTTACATCATTTGTTTTTGGTATTTTAAATTGATGTACTCTTGGAATATCATTAGAAACCAACTCCAATTTTAAATGGTAATCTTTTAAATGTTTTCTAAAAAAATACTCTGGTCCATTCTTACTATTTCCGCCAGTAAATAATAACGTATCAATATTAGGGTATTCTTTTAAATAGCCTATAACATCTCGCAACTTAATGTTTTGCATTCCTAAATCTGATGCATCCACTTTTTCACGCTCGCAACTTCCTACAATGTCACATACTCCTATCTTTCTTTCTACTAAAAAAGCTTTTCGCTGCTCTATAGCTTCAAGAGAATTATCGTACCGTAAATTCAAATGGTGTATTTTATCTATAAACAACCATAGACTATTATAATAACTACCATAACAAAAATCAACATCTTTGTCTAATAAATTTCCTGTAGAAAACCTTGGAGGAGGCAAAGTACCAACGATTAGTTTTTTTGCATCTTTCTTTATAAATGGTTTATAGGGGTGCTTATGTAAAAACATCAATTTTATACGTAGAGATTAAATTATTAACGTGTAAAAACCAATTCTTTTGCTGTTGAAAGTTGATCACTAAACCCATAACGCTCATAATTAAACCCTTTAACATCGTCTATAGTTTTAGCGTTGGTATCTATTACATAACGAGACATTAAACCTCTTGCTCGTTTTGCAAAAACAGCAATGTTCTTATACGCTCCATTTTTAAATTCTTTAAAACTGGCGCTTATAACTGGTACTTTTAAACTGTTCACATCTATTGCTTTGAAATATTCTACGCTTGCCAAGTTTAAAAACAACTCATCATCTTCCAGCTCTTCATTTAGTGCTTTAGTGATGTCCTGCTTCCAAAATTCATAAAGGTTTTTATTTTTACCTACAGGAAACTTAGTTCCCATTTCTAATCGGTAGGCCTGTATTAGATCCATAGGTTTTAATATTCCATACAGACCAGACAAGATGCGCACTGTATTTTGTAGTGTTTCTAATCTTTCGGAGGAAATGGTATACGCATCTACCCCTCTATAGACATCGCCGTTGAAGGCATAAATGGCTGGTCTTGCATTTTCTGTATTAAAAGGTAAATGCCAATCTTGATTTCGCTCATAATTTAATTGTCCTAAAGCATCACTTATGCGCATCAATTTAGATAAACTCTTAGCCGATTTCTTTTTTAAAAGTGTATTTAATCGCTCGGATTGTTTTAAGAATTGAGATTCGGTTGCTTTTACTGTTGGTAATTTACGATCAAAGTCTAGTGATTTTGCTGGAGATATTACTAATTTCATTCAAGTTGTATTTGCTTTTCACCTAATAGTTACCTTAAAAAGTATCATAGGTAAACATCTTATCATTAATGTTTACTAAATTACAATTTTTTAAGACTCGATTATTCATGTTTACATTAAAAAGAAAATCTTTTACGCTTTTATAAACCAGAATATAGAGCAAAAAAAAAGTCTATCAATTAATTGATAGACTTTAATATTATATAGTATTAAGCTTATATTCCAGCAACGTACTTTGTTAATCCTGATTTTAGGTTTGCTGCTTTATTAGCATGTATCACGTTTTTCTTCGCTAATTTATCCAACATAGAAACAACATTTGGCAATAAAGCTTCTGCTTCTTTTTTATCAGTTAGCTCACGTAATCTCTTAATAGCGTTACGCGTTGTCTTGTGCTGATACTTATTTCTTAAACGCTTAGCTTCGTTACTTCTAATTCTTTTTAACGCTGACTTATGATTTGCCATTTGTTTTATTCTTTCTTTATTAAAAAATTGTAGCCCGTAGGGGAATCGAACCCCTCTTACCAGGATGAAAACCTGGCGTCCTAGCCGATAGACGAACGGGCCATTTGCTTTTGAGTTTGCAAATATATATTTTATTTTTAATCTAGCAATAAACTAAAAAGAAAATTTATAATTCTTTTCAAAAAATAAAAGACAGTATTATATAAACAAAAAAAGTCTATCAATTAATTGATAGACTTTAATATGGTATAGTATTAAGCTTATATCCCAGCAACGTGCTTTGTTAAACCTGATTTTAGGTTTGCCGCTTTGTTAGCATGTATTACGTTTTTCTTCGCTAATTTATCTAACATAGACACTACTGATGGCAATAAAGCTTCTGCTTCTTTTTTATCAGTTAGCTCACGCAATCTCTTAATAGCGTTACGCGTTGTCTTGTGCTGATACTTATTTCTTAAACGCTTAGCTTCGTTACTTCTAATTCTTTTTAACGCTGACTTATGATTTGCCATTTGTTTTATTCTTTCTTTATTAAAAAATTGTAGCCCGTAGGGGAATCGAACCCCTCTTACCAGGATGAAAACCTGGCGTCCTAGCCGATAGACGAACGGGCCATTTATTTTTGAGTTTGCAAATATAAATATTATTTCAAATCTAGCAAAAGATTTTTAAACTTTTTTTTAACTCACAATACTTTTCAAATAACTTACAACGTCTTCGTTGCGGGTGCAAAAATACAACTATTTTTGACTGTTGCAAGAACTTAATAAAAAAAAACAAAAAAAATTAATACGCTTTAGCAAATAAGACTCTACGTTTAGAAACTTCCCCTGAATAAACACAAACACCATCCTCTTGTTTCCCTTCTAATGGAATACAACGAATTGTTGCTTTAGTAATCTCCTTTATCTTATCTTCTGTTTCTATTGTACCATCCCAATGCGCAGATATAAAGCCTCCTTTTTCTTCTAAAACCGCTTTAAATTCATCAAAATTTTCTACTTCTGTAATATGTGTATTTCTATAATTTAGAGCTTTATTGAATAAAGCCTCCTGAATCTCGGTCATTAATCCCTCAACTTTATCTGTTAAATGATCTAACGCTATCGTTTCTTTTGTTAAGGTATCCCGTCGTGCAAGTTCTACAGTTCCTTTTTCTAAATCTTTAGGCCCTATAGCTATTCTTAAAGGCACACCTTGCAACTCGTGTTGTGCGAATTTTGCCCCTGGACGATGTGTTGTTCTACTATCGAACTTAACAGTAATCTGTTTACCTCTTAAGCTACTCATAATATCGTTAGCAACTGTTGTAATCGCCTCTAACTGTTCTTCTGACTTGTAAATAGGCACAATTACGACCTGATTAGGTGCTAAATTCGGAGGTAACACCAAACCATGATCATCACTATGTGTCATGATAAGCGCTCCCATTAAACGTGTAGAAACGCCCCAAGAAGTTGCCCATACATGTTCCTGCTTTCCTTCTTTAGTTGCAAACTTCACATCAAATGCCTTTGCAAAATTTTGACCTAAAAAATGAGAAGTACCTGCTTGTAATGCTTTTCCATCTTGCATTAACGCTTCAATACAATATGTTTCTTCTGCTCCTGCAAAACGTTCACTCTCGGTCTTTACCCCTTGTATTACAGGTATAGCCATAAAATCTTCAACAAAATTAGCATAAACTGTATTCATTTGCTCTGCTTCTAACACGGCTTCCTTTTTAGTTTCATGCGCTGTATGTCCTTCTTGCCATAAAAATTCTGCTGTACGTAAAAATAATCTTGTACGCATTTCCCATCGCACAACATTTGCCCATTGATTAATCAATAAAGGCAAGTCTCTATAAGATTGAATCCATCCTTTATAAGTACTCCAAATAATGGCTTCACTTGTTGGCCTTACAACAAGTTCTTCTTCTAATTTAGCTTCAGGATCCACTCTAAGCTTCCCTTCTTTATCTGGATCATTTTGTAATCTATAATGCGTAACAACCGCACACTCTTTTGCAAAGCCTTCTGCGTTTTTTTCTTCTGCTTCAAAAAGGCTTTTTGGAACAAAAAGAGGAAAATAGGCATTTTGATGCCCTGTTTCCTTAAACATGCGATCTAATTCCCCTTGCATTTTCTCCCAAATTGCGTAACCATAAGGTTTTATAACCATACAACCTCTAACTGCTGAATTCTCAGCTAAATCAGCTTTTACAACGAGTTCGTTATACCATTTTGAGTAATCCTCTGCTCTACTCGTAAGTTTTTTGCTCATACATAATGTTTTGGCACAAATATTGTGACTATGTTAAAAAAATAAATAGTTCGACAAAACTAACTATTTTTGTTATGTTCAACAATTAAAATAAAGAGATATGCGATTAATTAACTACTTCCGAACTAAAGTATCAGCAATCGCTGTTATTGGATTAACTTTAACAATCTCATCATGTAGCTCTTATCAATATGTTGGACAAGACAATGACGGTATTTATGACTCTTCGAAACGTACCGTTGAAAAAACAGAAGTTGTTAACAACAAATCCACTTCTTCTAATGAATATTACCAAAATTACTTCAAAGAAAAATCAAATGAACTAGAGCTAGAAGCTCAAGAATCTGAAATTTTCACAGACATAGATTCGTATGAAGGCGATTATGAAGAAAAAGAAGTTGTTGAGATAAATAGTGGTTATGCTGGATGGGGACAAGAAAGCGATAATGTAACCATTAATGTACATTATCCCAACAACTATGGTTATTACAGCTATTGGAATGCGCCCTATTACGGTTGGAGCATAGGATACGCTTATAACTCCTTTTGGTGTCCGCCTTATTATGGGTATTATGGCGGATATTATGGCTACTACCCTAGTTATAGATATCCTTATAACAATTATGTATATCATAATAGAGGTTATAATTATTATTCTCCTAGAGCAGTCACCTACAACTCTGCTAGAAGAGGGACATTAAGCAGTAGACAATCTGTATTGAATAGAAGATCTGCAATTAATACTAGAACAAGATACAATACTGCCATTAGGACTAGAACAAGAACAACTTCCCCATCTACAAGAGCAAAAAGGGTAAAGAGTTCTACTGTTACAAATCCAAGAACAAGACCGAATAGACCAAACACCTCTACACCAAGGGTAAAACGTAATACATCTAGAGCAAAAACTAATTATTCCCCACAAAGAACGAGAACGCGAGCCACATCTACTCCTCGATCTAACAGGTCTTTTAGCACTCCAAGAAGCTCAAGCCCTTCTAGATCTTATTCAAGAGGCGGTTCTTCTCGAAGAAGATAAATTACAATAATTTATAGAAATTAAAATTAAAAAGCAATATGAAAAAGTTAGTATTACTATTCATAGGTATGCTATTTACACCTATAATCACTGCTCAAGACATTAATGATGCATTACGTTTTGATAATGGAGAAATACAAGGAACAGCTCGTTTTAGAGCTTTAAGTGGTGCTTTTGGCGCCCTTGGAGGAGACTTAAGTGCCGTAAGTTTAAACCCTGCTGGTTCTGCTGTATTTAGTAATAGCCATGCTTCTATTTCTTTTTCTAACAATAGTAATGACAATGAAACCTCTTTCTTAGGAGAAAAAAACACTAATTCTAATTCAGATATATCCTTTCATCAAGCTGGCGGTGTTTTTGTTTTTAAAAATTATGATAAAAATTCAAATTGGAATAAAATAGCATTCAGCATAGCTTATGATAACACAAAAAATTACGAAGACAATTGGCTTGCTTCTGGAACAAACACAAACTCTATAGATCGTTATTTTTTAAACAACGCACAAGGCTTAAGATTAGATGAAATATCAGCGTTACCTGGAGAAACAACTTCAGAAGCTTATGCAGAAATTGGCAGAGCTTATGGCTACACTAATCAACAAGCCTATCTCGGGTATGATTCTTTCATATTAGAACCAGACACTTATGAGGATGATAACACAATATACACCTCTAATATAGCGCCTGGAACTTTTAACCAAGAGTATAATTATTCTGCGACAGGCTATAACGGCAAAGTATCTTTCAATCTTGGAGCGCAATACGGAGATAATTTATATCTAGGTGCAAACTTAAATTCTCACTTCTTAAATTATGAACGTTCGACTTTCTTATACGAGGATAATAACAATACGGGCTCTATAGTTAATCAAGTCGGTTTTGAAAATAATATTATAACTAACGGAAATGGATTTTCGTTTCAACTAGGTAGTATTTTCAAAATTTCTAATCAGCTAAGAATAGGATTAATATACGACTCCCCAACGTGGTTGACAATTGAGGAAGAGACAACACAATATATTGAAACCGTTAGAAACGAAGGTACTGGTGATTTATTGCAAATTGTAAACCCTCTTATCATAAATATTTTTCCTGAATATAAATTACAAACTCCAGGAAAAATTACGGCCAGTGTAGCTTATGTTTTTGGAGAGAAAGGCCTAATTAGTTTTGATTATGCTGTAAAAGACTATAGCAAAACAAGATTCAAACCAACATCTGATGCTTATTTTGCGAGTCAAAACACTATTATAAGTAATACTTTAACAACTGCTGCTACATATAGAATTGGAGGTGAATATAAAATCAAAAAAATAAGTCTTAGAGGTGGCTATCGCCTCCAAGAAAGCCCCTATAAAGATGAAACAACAATCGAAGACTTAACAGGTTACTCTTTAGGTTTAGGTTATAACTTCGGAAACATTAAATTAGACTTAACTTTCGATCATTCCGAACAAACTTCGGATTATCAATTGTACAAAACAGGCTTAACAGATATAACCACTATTGACAATAGTAACTCTAATATAACTTTATCTCTAGGATTCCGGTTATAATAAGAAAAAACAGAGAATAGAAAGGATATAATTCAATTTATTCCCTTTTTACTTTTGTCTTTGTTTTAACAGTTAAAACTCCCTATATATAAAATAATAGTAGACTTAAAAAAGTGCTTTTAACCCAATTGACTACAAACTAAAACACAATAATTTTATTCTACAGAAGCTTAGATTACTTCAATGCTTTAAAATCACAGCTCAAAGCATGTTTCCTCTTTCTATTTGCCCTTTACCATGCGTTTTAAGACCTGACCTTTCACTTCTAATCACCAATTACAAACACATATTCTTGAGTATAAACACCTGTTTAAATCTTTAATTTTATAATCTGAAATAATGAAAACCTTCATAATTAAACCTCACTAAACAACTTTTCACTCCCCCCTTATTTAAAGACGAAACATATTTACATAAAAAAACCAGAACATTAAATGTTCTGGTTTTTTCATGTAAACTTTTTAGTTTTTACAATGCCATCGTTATCGTTTTAAAGCAAAATGTGCTTTAAACATTTTCTTATCATTGGTACTAGGTTCTCTGTAATCTATAGAGAACCAATACGTACTATTAGGCATTGGGCTACCATTATAGGTACCATCCCATCCATCGCCTGTAGGACTAAGCTGTTTTAAGAGCTTCCCATAACGATCAAAGATATAAATCACGGCATCGGCTTGATTGGCTAGTCCATAAATATTCCATGTATCATGGAACCCATCGCCATTTGGTGTGAAATAATGTGGATAATCCATCACTGAAACCGTCACGGTAGTTTCCCCACAGCCATTAATATCTCTAACGCTTACTCTGTGTTCTCCAGCCCCTACATTATTAAAAGTAAAGCTATCGCTATCTGCTGCTGCTGTCTCCCATGTGCCGCCGTCTAAGCTAAACTCATAAACGGATATAGAATTCGCTGCTGAAGAACTCGCGGTTACGACTATATTGT